>JASJCB010000075.1 GCA_030066195.1 Acidobacteriota bacterium | reverse complement strand
CGCAAGGAAACCCAACTGGCCGCACGCGGCCTGGCCGCCAACTTCCGGGTGTTGCTGCATGATAAAGACGCACCCGCCATACGGCGCATCATGCGGAGTTACGGCTTCCAGTTCCGAGGCGAACCGGAAGAAACGGTGAACGAAGAACCGAACCTGGAGAGTTCCCCGGAAGTTGAGCGTTTGGAAGCAGGTGAGAAAGATCCAACGGCAAAGGCTGAGGAGGAACCATCGGCTGGAAAGGCGGATGTTTCGGCCGCCTCTTTCGAGCCGCGATTCGGCAGGATACCTGGAACGGCTCCCATCAAGACGAGAGAACCTGGTTCAGCCGATTGCTCGAGTTGCGACATTGAAGCCCGGATTGCCCGACCTCCACGAAGAGACTTGTCGCCGGGGGATGCAACCCGCCTAATTTCGCCTCGCGGCGAAATGGACGGCTTGCAGCCGGCGGGACGCCGGCGCTCCCGGGAAAAACTCCCAAGCACCGCCTATCACGAGCCGGTGTGCGGTTCCCCTTCGCCGCGAGAAGAAGGATCGGCGGGCAATTTAGCGACGACCGGCCATAATCACCCGGGGACAAGTTGAACCTTTCCGGGTTGACTCTGCTAGAATGAGGGTAGTTTCTCAGGGGGTTGTATGACCGAGCAATTACCTGGACTTCCCTACGGCGTAGGCGATTATAGTCGGATTCGCCAATTGAAGATGGCCTATATCGATAAAACCCGCTTCATCCCGGAGTTGGAGCGGGCCGGGCAATATCTGTTTTTTCTCCGGCCCAGGCGCTCAGGCAAATCGCTTTTGGTGTCTACCCTGGCTTGTTATTATGACCGTAGGAATATCGATCGCTTTGAAGCGCTTTTCGGCGAATCCTGGCTCGGCACCAATCCTACGCCTGAAAAGAACCAATACATGGTCCTGGCTTTTAATTTCTCCGAGGTCGATTCGGACCCGGAACGCGTGCAAGCCTCGTTCGAGCGTTACACCAAAACCATCCTTGATGACTTTGTCAAACGCTACCCTAAAGATTTCGATAAAGCTTTCGTTACCGAATTCACGGCAATGGACCATGCATCCGATCGGTTAAGTGCGCTTTTTACCCATTGCCGCACCCATCACCTGAAGCTCTATATCCTCATCGATGAATACGACAACTTTACCAACACCATCTTAACCGCTTACGGTAAGCGGCAATATTACGACATCACCCACGGCTCCGGCTTCTACCGCACCTTTTTCAATGTATTGAAGGGCGGCGCTTCCATGCAGGACTCGGGGCTCAGCCGGTTGTTTATCACCGGGGTTTCGCCTGTGACCATGGACGATGTCACCAGCGGTTTCAATATCGGTATCCAGATCAGTCAATACCCCGCCTTACAAGCGGTCGCGGGTTTTACCGGCAGCGAAGTCAAGGAGTTGTTGCAAACCTACGGCATCCCCGAGATTCTTGCAATGTCCCTTGATCAGACCATGGATCTGGTCGCGGAATGGTATGGCGGATACGGTTTCACCGCAAATACCGAAGTAACTGTTTTCAACCCGGACATGGTGCTTTATTTCGTACAGACTGCACTAGCGTTCAGGGCAATGCCCGATCAAATGACCGACCAGAATGTGCGCATGGATTACGGTAAACTGCGCCATCTCCTATTGGCTGACAAACAACTCAACGGTAATTTCAAGATCCTGAAGACCGTGATCGAGAAAAACGAGATATCTTCTCCCATCGTCACGGGTTTCCCCATCGAGGAGTTGACCAACCCGGCCAACTTTATCTCGCTACTCTACTACTTCGGTTTGATCACCTATAGCGGTCGTATGGATCTTGAGCCTGTTCTCACCGTACCCAATCGGACGATCGCGGGTATGATTTGGGGTCAGCTTCGGGATGCCTACAAGGATACGGATGTTTTCCGCATCGACCCGTATGCAATCCAACGCGCCCTAGCCGATATGGCCTCGAAAGGGATTTGGAAACCGTTTTTCGAGTTACTTGCCGAATCGGTCAACCGATACACCTCCATCCGCGATTACATGCAGGGTGAAAAGGTCATTCAAGGATTCCTCCTGGCCTATCTCAACGCCGCGACCTATTTCCTGAGTCATAGCGAGCATGAGTTGAACAAGGGCTTCTGTGATATCTACCTGGAACCCTTTACCGCGGGCTATAGCGGCATAGGCTACGGCTACCTGATCGAATTGAAATACATCAAACGAGGTGAGTTGACAGATGACTTGCTGAAAGCTCAGATCGCTGAAGCTCGTGACCAACTGAACCAATACCGGCAAGACCCAAGGTTGGGCAGATTCGGCAAAGAAATCCGCTGGGTCACTCCTATTCTGGTCTTTCACGGCTGGGAAATGGTTTACTGCGATGTTTGATCAAAGTACGGTTCTACCTGTTATCTCACAGCACTTAAAGCAATAGGAAGAGAGGTCACAGAGGGTTCTTGACCTCACCAGGCTCTTTCTTATCTCGGTGTCCTCTGTGTCCTCTCTTCCCCTTGTTTTCTGCTTTGCTTGGAAGTCGGCGGCCCGCTCGGGCGAGGGATCGCTCCCGATGTACCGACTAGTTCTATCCGCACGCTTTTCCAGTCTCAAAGTAGTGATCTAATCAAGAAGATATATCCAAGAGAATATTTGACACCGATGCAAAATTTGCCAACAAATAAAACCTAACACTGATTTCATTAAAAGTGCCTGTAAAAACAAGAGAAAATTGCAAAAAACGATAAGATTACTATTGCGTCCTTGTATTCAAGCCCTATAATTCAAACTGTTTAAGCATTCATTCATTTTTTCTCTACATGAGGTTCCATTCGATGAATATCCACGAAGGCAAAGAGCAGTTTCTGTTCCACTGCGAATTTGAAAAGAATCTTACCGGCAAAACCCTCAAAGCTTACGAAACCGATCTCCGCCAGTTCATCGCCCACCTGGGCGCCGAGACCGACGCGCCCATGGTGACCGCCGTCGACAAGGTCATGTTGCGCGGTTACCTCAAGAAAGCGGGCGAGACCGCGAAACCCAAAACCCTCAAACGCAAAATGGCCACCCTGAAGGCTTTCTTCAACTTCCTGGAGTTCGAGGACCACATCGTGGTCAGCCCCTTTCGCAAGATGCGCCTGAAAATCGCGCAGGAGAAACGCCTTCCCGTTGTCCTGACCTTGCAGGAAATGGAAGTCCTATTGGCGCATCTCTATGGGCTGAAAAGCAACCTGGGCTCGTTGACGCCCCTGCAACGCAAGCTGTTGATTCGAGATATCGCCGTCATCGAGATCTTGTTCGGTACCGGTGTCCGCGTCTCCGAACTGTGTAACCTGACCTGGGAATCGCTGAATTTGGATGAGGGCTTCATCCGCATCTGGGGCAAGGGGCGCAAAGAGCGTCTGGTCCCCATCAGCAGCCGGGCGGTTGTGGACGCGCTCAACGACTACCTTGCCGTTTTCAACCCGGAGAGAAATGGAAACGCGGTGTTCATGAATCGAACCAGGCAGCCCATCTCCGAACAAACCGTCAGGCTGATGTTGGAGAAACGCGTCAAACAATCCGGCCTCACCAAAAAGGTAACCCCGCATACACTCAGGCACACGTTTGCCACCCTGCTGTTGGAGAACGGCATGGATATCCGCAACATCCAGGTGCTTCTGGGGCACAGCACCATCCTGACCACGCAGATCTACACCAATCTCAGTTGGGAGGCCCAGAAGCGGATGCTGGTGCTGAAACATCCTCGGAAGAAGATGCTCAGCAACATGTCCGCTCAAGGCAGCGGGCCGTGAAACATCGGGAGCCTCAACAGGATCGGGTGATTCGTCACACGGTCCTGTCCTCCCCGATCAACGCTCTAAATGCTCAGGCCTTTTTCTTCAGGGTCAGGTTCATTTGCTTGGCAATGCGTTCGAAGCCTCGCTTGGAGATCATGTAGGCCCACTGGGAATATTCTTTGTATTGACGCACCAGCCGGACCTCCGCGAAGGTCTTGCGGTCGCCGAAGATGGCGTCGCCCAGGCGCTCTTTCAACAGCAGCCAGGTGGAGCGGTTCTTGTACAGCGTGTTGCCGTCGTTACCCGCGTAGGACTGACCCCAATAGGACAAGGGATAGAAACCCGCTTCCTTGGCTTTTTGGAAATCCTCGGTCTCCTCAAAGGTGAGCGGGCGCACGAATTCGGCCAGGGGAACGGGAGAATCCAGGTGGAGCCCTTGTGCCTCGCGCAGATCGGCGCCGGTCAGGTCGCAGCCCGACAGGTTGGCTTCGCGCAGGTCGCTGTAGCGCAAGTCGGCGCCGACGAGCTTGGCCGCGCCCAGGTTGGCCTTGTAGAGGTTGGCGTTGCGCAGGTCCGCCCCGGTCAGGTCGGCGCCGCCCAGGTGCGCGTGCGATAAATCGGCGCCGCGCAGATTTTTCCCTCGCAAGTCACGGCCGCCCAACGAGGCGCCGCTGAGTTCCACGCCCGAGAGATCATCTTTGATCAATAATTCTGCCATGTCTGTCATAAGGCCGAATCCCCCAATCGATGATTTTATAACGACTATTATAGACCAATTGGCGGCGGCTCATGAAAAACTTGCTTTCACCGCCGGATCATTTATACGTAAAGGCGATGCATTCGGCCCGGGAATTTCGGCGGGCTTGCGACCACGCCCCGAGAAACATGAGCAATAAGTTGTGAAATGAGCCGGTACTTGACAGGCACCTGTGTTTGGTGGTACTTATTGGCGTCATGATCTTCGCGAGCCATGACACAAACTACCGGCCTTCATCGATTCGGTAATTCTAAACCCCTGGTTCCCAAGTACTCGCGAATCGTTTTGATGGGACACAAAGGCTTCACCCCGCATCGAAAACTCCTGAAAAGGATCTAAGAGCAGAAAACCATGAATGAAGACAACGGCGTGTCTTTGAAGGGACCCCGGTCCCCCATGTCGAAAAAGCTTCTTTTTCGATTGACCCTCTGTGTCCTTTTCATCATGGCCGCCTGCGGCCGTCAAGAGCATGCGCCCGACGCCCTTGCCGATCTGCAGCGCTCCGGCGAGTTGATCATTTTGACCCGCAACGCGCCCACCACCTACTACCAGGGTCGCGAGGAATGGGAGGGTTTCGAATACGAACTGGCCTCGGCCTTCGCCCGCTCGCTGAACCTGAAACCCAAGTTCCGCGTTTTGGACAACACCGCTGAACTGTTGACCGCGATCAACCGGGGCGAGGGCCATATCGCCGCGGCCGGCTTGACGCGTACCCAGGAACGGGAAGCGCGCTTCCTCTTCGGACCCGATTATTTGACGGTTACTCAGAAGGTCATCTGCCGGCGCGGCAAACCCATGCCCAAGCACCTGGACGATCTTTCGCAATTGTCCCTGAGCGTGGTGGCGGACAGCAGTTATGAAGAGCGCCTGCGCGAGTTGCGTACCGAAAACCCGGAGCTCACCTGGACGGGTACCCGTGAATTCGAGGCCGAGACACTGATGGACGAAGTGTGGCAGGGACAACTGGACTGCACGGTTGCCGATTCCCTGATTGTGGATATCAACCAACGCTACTACCCGGAACTCAGCGTGGCCTTCGATTTGACCGAGAGCGAACCACTCGGCTGGGTGGTCGCGCCCGCCTACGCCGCCTTGATTCCCAAAATGAACGATTGGATCGAACGCCCGGAAACCCAAAAGCTGATCGAAGATTTTAAGGAAAAATACTTCGGGTTCGTGCCCATCTTCGACTATGTGGACCTGAAGACCTTCCAGCGTCGGATTCGGGACCGCCTGCCGGGTTTTCAGGCAGATTTCAAAGACGCGGCAGCCCGCTATGGGTTGGACTGGCAATTGCTGGCGGCCCAAGCCTACCAGGAGTCGCACTGGGACGTGCAGGCCACCAGCCCCACCGGCGTGCGCGGCATCATGATGCTGACCAAACGCACCGCCTCGCAGTTGGGGATCTTCGACCGCCTGGACCCGCGCGCCAGCATTATGGGCGGAACGCGTTACCTGGTCCAGATCTACGACCGCTTGCCCGAGACCATTCAGGAGCCGGATCGGACCTGGATCGCCCTGGCCGCGTACAACGTGGGTTTCGGTCATGTGACGGATGCCCGGCTGCTGGCGAAGGAAAAGGGGCTGAATCCTGACCTCTGGCGCGACCTGCGCGAGGTTCTGCCGTTATTGACCCAACGGAAATACTACAAGCGGTTACCCCACGGTTATGCGCGAGGGCGCGAGCCGGTTCGCTACGTGCAACGCATCCGCAATTTCCACGACCTGCTGGAGCGCCACATGGAAAGCCGGCCGGAACTGGTCTCGGAGTAATCTAGTTCAGCAGCAGCCCCGTCGGCCTAAAGAAGGGCTTGATTTTGACATTATGTAAAGCGGAAGAAGCCCAGGCGAAAATGAAGGGCCAAATAGTTTTTATGTCACTGTTGACAAGTGCTGAAAAAAGGCTTATGGTATAAATCAGCAATCCTGAATGAGTGGCTGTTTAGCGTTTTTTCGACACTTTCAAGATTGCATCTTTCCCCCTTTGTCAAGAGAGTAAGGAGTCATTTTTGAGCGGTTTTACACCACTGGCATGTGGTAAAAAGATTCCTTCAGGCAGCATGCACGCCGTATCAGTGTCACTTCCCACCATGAGCGATCTGATCGGCTATGAAAACCAAGACCCGGAGTTCCTCAAAATCGTAAAAAGGGGATATCCGAGGTTCCATATCCATCCCTACGTCAGGCAGATGCAAGAGTATTTGAATGACGAATTGGATTTGAACGGCAGCCCTACCTTGATCACGTCATCTCGACGAGTTGCTGAGAATCTATGTGACTTTGCCGAAATGAAAACACCGCGTATCCTGGATTCAGGAGACCTGGCGATCGTGGTCCTTGAAAACAAAGAAGAAACCAACAAAAAAGCCAGAGCTTATTTGCAGCATACCGGGGGCGGAATTTCTTCCCGACTGGCCGAAGATTTTCTCTATGAAAGGGGCCTTCTGGCCGCAAAGGAGGATGAGAACAAAATCGAGGATGATGCCGAGCATCGCGTTTGCCAATCCTTGGCCGATGCCTATGGGGCAGCCGATTCCAGCGATGTCTATCTGGCCTCCTTCGGCATGAGTGCCATCCACGCAACCTACCGCGCCCTGTCGGAAATTCAGAAAGCACAGAGAAGGGACGAGTGGGTTCAGTTTGGATGGCTGTTCATGGATACCATTCACATAATCAACAAATTACGTTCGCCGGAAACCCGGAGGCATGTGATTTCCTCACCCTTGAAAATCCAGGAGCTGGAATCCCTTTTGGATCAAAGAGGGGATCGCATTGCCGGCATTTTCACCGAATCTCCTTCCAATCCAATGCTGCAAACCCCGGATCTGGAAAGATTGAGAAATTTGGCCGACCGTTATTCTATCCCGGTTATCGTCGATGCCACCCTCGGAACGCCCCACAATGTAGATGTGCTTCCCTACGCGGATCTGGCCATCGAAAGCCTGACGAAATATGCCAATGGTTCGGCTGACCTCATGATGGGCGCCGTGATTCTCAACTCACGGTCCTCTTTTTTCGACGCACTCAAAAGAAAGCTCCCGGAAACCATCAATAAGCCTTATCGGGGCGACATAGCTCGTCTCGCATATCAAATCGCTTTCTATCCCGAGCGGATGAGGCGAGTCAACGAAAACACCATGGAACTTGCACCGTTCTTCCAATCCCGTCAATCAATCAAGAATGTCTATTGGGCCTATCAAGATTCATCCCGGGCCAATTACGAGAAAATTCACCGCGGACCGAATTCTCCCGGTGGTTTGATTACGCTCGATCTGAACGTCCCCCTCGAATCTGTATACGACCGCTTACAGCTTGCTAAAGGTCCGAGTCTGGGCGCCGAATTTACTCTGGTCGGCCCTTACCTTTACCACGCTCATTACGATCTGGTTTCAAATGAGAAGGGCCGAGCTCACTTGCGCGCAAACGGACTGAATCCCGAATTATTCCGAGTCTCCGTTGGTACTGAAGACCTGAGCTCCCTGATCGAAGCCTTTTCCGAAGTCCTTTAATCCCCTGAGCTTCCTGATCGAAGCCTTTTCCGAAGTCCTTTAACCCCCCTAAACAAAAATCAATGAACCGTGTTTGACTTTACTTGTCCATAGATGTGAAGCGATCACGAGATGATTGGAATATGTCTGAAAAAACAACAAATCGATCATTTTGCATGAATTGCCCCCTTTCATCGTGGACGGTCCTCCGAAGCCCAAGATACATTTGACAAACATCAACTGCATGTGTGGAGGCTATTATGGCCATCGAAGTAGCAAGTGACATTAACAAAATTATCAAAGAACACATATCTGGGTCTTTCAGCAACCGGCGCACTCTTGAGTTATCTCAGCAGTTCCAAAGAGACGGGCAGATAACAATAAGAGATATGGTCCCAGACGAAATCCGCGACTTGGTTAAAAACGAAGTGTTGCGTCTCCTGACCGAGCACTCCGAGCGAAGGGACCTGGTCCTCAACACAACCGGGGGTACGCCTCGGAACATGGACGTCGTCCGTAGCGAGGTAATCGCCGATAACAGTGACATCCTTCAGACCATCTACAAGTCCAAGCACCTCATCGGCTTCCTCGAGAGGCTGGCAGGCGAAAAGCTTTTTGCCTGTCCAGTCAAGGACGAGGAGTTCCTCATCACGAGGCAGACCAAGCCGCGCGATACCCATGGATGGCACTGGGGAGACTTCAGGTACGCGCTTATTTGGCTGCCCGAGGTACCTGATGTGGAGGCGGGCGGGATGCTGCAAACCGTTCCTCACACCATCTGGAACAAAAAAGAACCCCGCATCCACTATCATCTCTGCACCAATCCCATCAAAACGTATTCATTCCTGTCTGGTGACCTGTATTTTCTGAAAGCGGACACCACTTTGCATCGAACAGTCCCACTTACCCGAGAAGCCACAAGGATCATCCTCAACATGACTTGGGCATGTAAAGAAGATATAGAGAATCCTCTCGCTTGGGATGACCGCTGGTGGGAGAACAAAGATGTGACCGAAGCCGTCGCCGATGATTGACCCGGGAAATCGCTTACCAACCTTGATCCCGGGCATCGGCCGAGGCCCGAGTGTCAAACCGTGAAAACGGACTGGTTTGATTTGTCCCCTAAAATTAAGTATCCAGGCCTGCGCAACGAAGCACAGCCCACAACATTTAGATAAGGAGAAATAGTCGTGATTAACGAAACTTTAGAAACGTTTACTGAGGTTACCAACGACGCGATTCGCAAGAGGATGACCGACGAGCAATCCCCTATGAAAACAATCCTAGACGATACACTCAAGCTCATCCTTGCACATCGATCGGTACAACATCCCTTCCTCCTTCATTACGCCGAAAATGGACTCACCCCGAGACAGGA
Source organism: Acidobacteriota bacterium (assembly GCA_030066195.1). Taxonomy (GTDB): domain Bacteria; phylum Acidobacteriota; class Holophagae; order Acanthopleuribacterales; family Acanthopleuribacteraceae; genus JASJCB01. Next base: position 42,159 of record JASJCB010000075.1, on the reverse strand, counting down.
GCGGACTCTCTTTTCGGAGTGCTATTACTTTTTCAGACACCTGCCTTTCTACGTCGCCGGAATGGCCAACAATACGCGCGATGAAATGATCCTCAGGGAGCTTCTCATCAATGTCATGGACGAGATCGGAGATGGTGACAAGATCAAGGTCACTCACTCCCAGATTTACATGGATTTTCTTACCAAGATCGGGGTCAGCGAAGAAGAGGTCCAGGCCTACAAGCCCCTGGCCGTAACGACCGCGCTGAACGAGGGCATTCGCAAGCTCTACGTGGAAAGCGACATCCGTAAAGCGCTGGGTGCACTCTACGTGGATGAAACCATGTCCGGTATCATGGTCTCCAAGCTCAATGACGGCCTTGAACATAGATGGGACAAGGATACTCGCTACTTCTTCCTGCTTCATATCGACGTGGAGGTGGGACACAGCAACGGTATTTTCAACGCGCTGCACGGCCTCCTGGAAAAGGAGGATACACAGCGTCTCTTTGAGGAAGGCATGGAGGGATTCCTGACCCTGCTTGAAGCTTTCTGGGACGGTGTCCAAGAATTGGTTATGAGCATGGAGCCGGCTACTGCCGGTTAGGTTTCCGGTGGGAAATCATTCCACCGACAGACCAAGGCTCAGGTCGGGAAGCCCCCGGGCACGCTCGTGATGCTTCCCATTGACCTGCTCCAAACACGGAACACGGTGCATTTCTTGTTCCGAGGAAAAAAACTCCTTTAATTCACGTACCAAAGACAGCCCGGCAATGAGATGATGGGCTTGAGAATTGGGCCTGATCGGTCTCGAAGCAAATTGCCAACCAGGTTTTTCTATGAATACCCCAACAAACAGGATTCGCGCGCTTTCCCCGGAGAAAAAATCTTTGCTTGCCTACCAACTCAAAGAGCTTGGCCGGCAATCAAAAAATCGATCTTCGGAAAACCTGGCCGCACTAAACCTTGAGGCCTCTTCCGGGAAGCACTTCCCCGCTCCCGCCCGGAATGCCTCTACTTCTGTCAGACAAAACGATAAAATCCTTCCTGTCAGCGGGCTTCCGGAAGGACAATTGTCTCTTGATGTGGAGAGCCTGCCTCCCAAGGATGTCGCCTATTTGTCGGCGCACATCCTGGCTGTATCCGAAATCAGCGATCTTGCCCATATTCCCGCGGCAGCCACGAAAGGGCACGGTCAATCCTGGAGCTACCATCCCCGCAGGATTACCCCTCTCAGCCGGGCGCCCGAGGGCCAGGTTACCATTGATACATCGGTGATCTCTGAACGGATGGCGACTTATTTACTCGAGGCCATCCTAGAGGCCGCGGAAATAGATCGTCTCGACAAAATCCCCCTCACCAGCCCGAGAAGACCTGATTTGGGCTATCACCCCAACAAAATTCAGCCAATGAGCAACGTGGAGAGCCATCAAGTCCTCGTCGATGCCGACTCGCTTCCTGTCAATGACGTGGCGATTCTCCTGGCCAATATCCAGCAATATGCAACGTCTGCCGAGCTTGCCCCTTATCTTCCACAGGGTCCCGTCTCCGACCGGGGCACCCGGGGAAGGTGATCATGAAGAAAACACCCCACGCGAGCTTGGACCTGGAGAAAAAAATCGGCAGCGCCACTTCCCTGGTAGAGGTGGTCAGGCTCCGTGCGCAACTCCAGAGCGATCGCCGAGCATTTACCTTTTTGCCGCGACCCAACCAGCCACAACAAGTGCTTACCTACGGAGAGCTGGACCTGAGGGCAAGAAATATTGCCGGCCGCCTTCAAGCCCTTGGTAAGACCGGTGACCGGGTGATTTTGTTCTTTCCGCCCGGGCTGGATTACATCATCGCGTTCATGGGTTGCCTGTATGCGGGCATGGTAGCCGTTCCTCTTTACCCGCCGCGACGACAAGAGAAATATTTTCGAGCGGCCCCGGTGATCGAAAGTTGCCTACCCCCATTTGCCCTGACGAACTCAGCCACGAAAAGCCTGATTTCGGACACCCTCCAGAACGATGAAGCTTGCCGCCGAATACAGGTCTTGACCTGCGACGACATCCCGCGGTACGACGATCGCCATGCGTGGCGCTCAAAAGAACACCCTCTCGCCTTTTTGCAATACACTTCCGGTTCCACGGGCGATCCAAAAGGCGTCATGGTTTCTCACGCCAATATAATGGCCAACCAGCGAGCGATCCAGGCCTCTTTCCAAAGCAGGCCTGACGACATCTGTTTCAGCTGGCTTCCACTCTACCATGACATGGGGCTTATTGGAGCCGTGCTTCATGCCTTGTACGTCGGATTTCCCACTATTTTCATGCCTTCTGTCGCCTTTGTTCGCGAGCCGCTCGCCTGGTTGGAGGGAATTACCCGCTATCGCGCCACGCTCAGCGGCGCACCCAATTTTGCTTACGAATTGCTGCTGGACAGGTTCAAGCCCGATTGGTTATCGAGGCTGGATCTGAGCTCCTGGCGTGTGGCCTTCAACGGTGCTGAACCGGTCCGTGGTGCAACCTTAACTCTTTTTATCGAGCGCTTTACAACCGCGGGTTTTCGGGCCGAAGCCTTTTTCCCCTGTTATGGTATGGCGGAAGCCACTCTTTTCGTCAGCGGCGGAAAGGTGGACGCACGTCCCAAATTGGCACGTTTCCAAGCCGCCGCCATGGAGCGCAATCGGGTAATTGTCAGCGAGGCCGATACGGAGCCGTCCCGCCTGTTGGTTGGCTGCGGCAGTCCCGCCCCGGGTCACGACCTTCTGATCTGCGACCCGGACGACCTCAACCTGTGCTCCGAGGGACAAATTGGGGAGATCTGGTTGCGCGGCCCCAGTGTCAGTGAGGGCTATTGGAGCCAGGAAGAACAGACCAGGAAAACATTCAACAGATCCCTCAAAGATGTGACGGGTTGCTTCCTTGCCACCGGCGACCTTGGTTTTCTTCAAGATGGTGAGCTCTTCGTTACCGGTCGGCTGAAAGACCTGATTATTGTGCGGGGCCGTAATCATTACCCCCAGGATATCGAGGCAACCGTGAGCGACAGTCATCCTGACCTCAAGTCAGGCGGATGCGCCGCTTTTTCGGTTCTTTTGGATGGGGAAGAGCGCTTGGTTGTAGCTGCCGAAATCAACCGCCGCAAGAGGCAAGACCTGAAAAAAGAGGACGTGGTTGCCGAGATACGGAGCTCGGTCTCACAAGCTCACGAATTGCTGATTCACGAAATCGTCTTATTGCGGCAAGGCACGCTACCCAAAACCTCCAGTGGCAAAATTCGGCGCAAGTTGTGTAAACGTCAGTACCTCGACGGTAACTGGACGGTTGTTGCAAGCAGCCTTCTTCCCAGTCGCCGAGCTATCTCCAATCGCACAAACCCCAGCATAGAGGAGCTGACGGGTTCGGTCGATAGTCTGAAAGCTTATCTGTGCCAACTGGTTGCCAGGGTGCTGGGAGTTCTCACGGAGGACATTCACGCCGACCTGGTCCCAGCCAGTCTGGGGATAGATTCTATGCTGGCGTTAGAGCTGCAGTATCAACTCGAGCAGGATCTGGGCATTTCTTTGGACATGAACCTCTTCCTGGAGGGCGCCTCCATCCGCGAATTAGCCGTTCAGGCCATGAAGCAATGGGCGTCTAGTCCAGTGAAACCCGCTCCCGAGACTTTGCAACAGAACAGCCAATTTCCCCTATCCCATAACCAGAAAACCCTTTATTTTTTGTATAGACTCAACCCCACAAGCCCTGCCTACAACCTCTCGTTCGGGATGACCACCCATTCGCCGCTGCCACCGGCCCTTATCGAGGCGACCCTCAATCAACTCATTGAACGGCATCCATCCCTGCGAACCACTTACCATGTCCGGGGAGAAGAGCTGTATCAAAGAGTGGCCGGGCACTGGGACGCGCCCATTCGGCAAATGGACGCAACCGATTGGAGCGCCAGGCAGTTGCAGGATTATCTGAAGAAAGAGGCCCAACGGCCCTTCAACCTGAAAAAAGGTCCTCTCTTCCGGGTACTCTTGTTGGTAAGAGCAAATGGTCGCCAGGTGCTTCAATGGAGTTTCCACCACATCGCGGTTGACTATGCATCGTTGATGATTTTGCTTAATGAATTCGGCGCCATTTATGGCCACTTTTCCGAAACGCCCGGCATTGCACCCAAACTGAAGCCCTTACCCGTTTCCTATGAGGCTTATGTCCGCGACCAGGCGCGGATTTTAGCGGGCTCCCATGGGCATCAGCTGTGGAGCTACTGGCGGGCGCAACTTGCCGGCGGACCGAAGCTCATCGACCTCCCCATCGACAAACCCCGGCCGGCAATTCAGGGTTTTACGGGCGCCTGCCACAGCTTTACAATTAACCCTGACTGCCGTCCCCGACTGGAATCTCTGGCCCGGCAACATGAGACCACATTGTTCACCGTGCTCCTGGCCGCTTTCCAGGCATTGCTCTACCGGTACACCGGCCAGGACGACCTTCACGTGGGAACCCCTACCATGAACAGGCGTCGAGCCGAGTTTAAAGAGGTGGTGGGGTATTTCGTCAATCCGGTGGTCGTTCGGGGAAGGCCGGACGGCTCCCAATCCTTCAATAACTTTGTTCAGCAAATACGTCAGACGGTTCTCGCCGGTATAGCGCACCGGGATTTCCCCTTTCAAATATTGGTGGAAAAGTTGCGCCCGGAGCGGGAAATGAGATGGTCTCCGCTGTTTCAAGTCCTCTTCACCCTTCAACAACCCTACCGGTCGGGAGGAGACATCGGACAAGGTTTTGCATTGCGAAAGGGGGGCGCACGCACCCGTCTGGGAGGGCTGGAGTGGGAGGCAACCGGATTGCTGCACGAGGGTGCACAATTCGACTTGTCCCTGGTGATTGGGACGGGATCCCCCCAAACAGAGCTGGAGGCCTGGTTCGAATACGATTCCAACTTGTTCTTCCCACACACGATCGCACGCATGGCTCGGCATTTCGAAAACCTCTTGGAGCAGGTGTGCCTCAACCCCCGGCAACTCCTCGTGGGCCTACCCTTGGCGCCCAAAGAGGAGTTGGATCGTCAGCTCCACAGGTGGAATGGCTCCAACATCGACCTGCCCGGAGGCCAGTGCATCCATCATCTTTTCGAGGCGCGAGCGGCTCAGACACCAGATGCCCCCACCTTGACCTACTCACGCTACGGCCACGCGGACGAAACACTCACCTACAAGCAACTCAATGAGCGTGCAGACCATTTGGCAGAGCACCTCATTTACGCCGGAGCGGGACCTGAAAAGGTGGTGGGCATTTGTCTCGAACGGGGCGTAGAAATGGTGGTCGCCTTGTTGGCGATACTCAAGTCCGGCGCTACCTATCTGCCCTTGGACCCGACCTACCCGGCGGACCGATTGCAATATATGCTGGAGGATGCCGATACGGTACTGCTGGTGACTGATAACGCGGTGAATCTGAAGCTTCCCGATCACAACATCCCCTCACTTCTCATTGACAGGCTGCCCGTGTCTGATCCGGGCAGGTCAACAGCACGCCAAGCTCGGGTTAGCGCCCTCAACAGCGCCTACCTCGTCTATACCTCGGGTTCTACGGGTAGACCCAAGGGAGTGGTGGTCGCCCACCACAATACGACCACCTTTCTGCACTGGGTGCGCGCGACCTTCTCCCCCGCCCGCTTGGACGGCCTCCTTGCAACCACCTCCATCTGTTTCGATATCTCCATTTTCGAAATCTTCGGGCCGCTGAGCTGGGGTGGCCGAATCATCTTGAGCGACGGCATCCTCGATCTGCCAACTCTCCCTGCCCGTAATCAGGTGACCCTTATCAATACAGTTCCTTCCGCCATGTCACAACTGTTGCGCTTGGGTACCCTGCCCGAGTCCGTGAGAATCGTGATCCTAGCTGGTGAAGCGCTCCATAGGTCCCTGGTTGGGGACCTTTATCGCCGGCGGTCTATCGAAAAGGTCTACAACGGCTACGGCCCCTCGGAGGATACCACCTACTCCACCTTTGCGATGATAGACCCCACGGAAAAAATGACGCCGGTCATCGGTCGGCCTATCACCAACACCAGGTTCTATGTGTTGGATTCTCTCCTTCATCCGGTAGCGCCGGGCCTTCGAGGTGAATTGTACCTAGCGGGCGATGGTCTGGCACGCTGCTATTATGGCCGTCAGCGTTTGACGGCCCTGAAATTCTTGCCCGATGCCTTCTCCCGGCAACCCGGATCAAGACTCTACAAGACAGGTGACCTGGTTCGCCTGCGCCTGTTGAACGCGTCCGTGGCAGCCCACACCGAACCACCGAACCTTGAATTCCTGGGACGTTGCGATCATCAGGTCAAGTTGCGAGGATTCCGGATTGAGCTCGGCGAGATCGAAACCGTGCTTGAAGAGTGTGCTTACATCCACGAGGCTGTCGTACAACTGGGCAAGGACCGAAACGATTCACCGGCTCTGGTGGCCTATGTCGTGGCTAACAGACAGGACAACAGTGACGTCAGGTCCTTTCTCGAAACCAGGCTTCCCGCCCATATGCTACCCTCGTTCTTTGTATGGCTTGAGAGCCTACCGCGAACTCCCAACGGTAAATTGAATCGCATGGCGCTACCTGAACCCGATCTGAATCACTCATTCCTGAAGAAAACATCTACCGCACCCCAAACGCCCTTGGAGCGACATCTGGCAGGCATCTGGTGCAAGGTACTCAACCTCTCTCAGGTAGGCATGGAAGACGACTTTTTCAGTCTCGGCGGTCATTCGTTGACTCTTACTCAAGTAGTTTCTAGAATACGCGAGACCTTTGGGGTTGACCTTCCCATGTCGCTTGCCTTTCAAACCGCCACCCTGAGTGCCCATGTAATCCTGCTGCTGGAGACCCTTTGGCAGCAAGTAGATGGGGCTGTCGCCTCCGGCCTACTGAAGCGAATCGAGGATTTGTCTACCGAGGAGGTCCGGCAGTTGATGTCGCTGGATGCAAGCCGGGAGAAATCGGCATCCGCCGCATCTTCCTCGGCAACAGAAAACCCACATCCTGTTTTGATTGACTGAAAGAACTTCTTGAATGCCACGGACAAGTTTATCAAGACCCATACAGACTACAAAAACAAACATTCTTTACTGTTTCGAGGTTGGCTCCATGAGTGACATTTCCAGTCAAATTGAAAAATTGTCCATCGACGAGAAGCGGGTGCTGCTTGCCCGCCTGTTGGCCAACGAGTCCCTAAAACCTAAAATATGTCGCATGTCTTTTGCCCAGGAACGCCTTTATTTCGAGGAGCAATTGAAGCCCGGATCCTGTCTGTACAATATTCCCGGCGCGTTTCAGGTGACCGGGCCATGCCAGCCTCTACTGATGACCCGCGTCCTCGAGGAAGTGATCCGGCGTCACGAAGCCCTGCGAACCACGTTTGCCAATATCGGAGGGCAATATGTGCAAATCGTGGCCCAAAAACGCAAGCTCCACTTACCCGTGGTCGACCTGCGCGGTTGTCCCGAAGACCTGCGAGAAAAGGAGGTGGAACGCCTGCTTATAAAGGATGCAAACACACCTTTTTCCTTGGAACACGGCCCCCTGATGAGGAATATCATATTGTGGCTGGAGGACGAGAAACAGATCGTGTTGATGACGTCCCACCACATCATCAGCGACGCATGGTCCTTGGGCATCCTCATGAAGGAATTCTCAGCGCTGAATTCGGCCTTTATGGCAGGGAAGCCCTCACCCCTGCCGGAATTGCCCGTGCAATATGCCGACTATGCCATATGGCAGCGTCGCCACTTCCGGGGCCAGAACCTGAAAAAGCTGTTCTCCTTTTGGAAAAAGGAGCTCGAGGGAGCCCCGCCCCTTCTGAACCTGCCCACGGATCGGCCCCGACCGGTCGAGCGTGAAATGAAAGGTGACATGCACTACTTCCAACTTACCCCCGAGCTGTCCAAGAAGCTCAGTGCCCTCAGCCGCAAGGAGAATATGACCCTTTTTATGACATTGTTGGCCGGTTACACGGCGCTGCTCGCACATTATTCCGGGCAAGATGATGTGGTTGTCGGTGTCACCAATGCCGCCCGGAACCACGTGGAGATCGAAAACCTGATCGGCTTTTTTATCAATTCCACTCCCTTGCGCGCTCGCTTTACAAAACAGCTCACCTTTCGTGAGCTGCTCAATCAGATACGCAACACCACAATAAGGGCCTTCGTTCACCAAGACCTGCCCTTCGACAAGATCGTGGAGGAACTGAAGCCCCCGCGCGCCAATTATCCTCTTATCTTCCAGGTTGTTTTTACGTTCCATAATGCACCGACCATTTCCAAGAAAGCTCTAAATAATTATCAGATCTCCTCTTCCTGGGAGGCGTTTCAGGAACTGCCTCATACGAATACGGCCAAGTACGACATGATCTTGTTCTTCGTGTCGGATACCCTCAACGAAGGACTGCGGGGGGGATTTGAGTATAGTACTGATTTATTCGACCGGGAAACCATCGAAAAAATTTCCGCACATCTGATGCTCTTCCTCGAACGAATGGTTGCCACACCCGATCGCCCCATTTCCGAGATCTCGCTCCTGGAAGAGGAAGAACAGGATTTATCCTTGGAAACGTTCTCGGCTGTGGATATGAGCCAGAGGGACATGGATATATTGATGATGGAGCTGAATAAAAATTCATGAGAAAAAGCAAACAAATAGGTGAAAGCAATGGACAATAAAGAGGTTTTCTTAAAGCGCAACATCGTCGCCGAGCCGTTGATCAACAGGTGGTATGCTTGGCCTAACCTCATATCGCCGGCAACCTCCTCCATTTACATGGAAAACTACCAACTCAAGGTAATGGAGTCTTTTGTCGCCGCGCCGCAGATCCACGAGGCCGCATATAAGAATCCCGCCATGCTGGGTGGGCCCTTTATCAATTACCCCTCCAGTCGAGTCGGCGAAATCAAGAAACTGATTCAAAAGACCAAGGCCGAGCAGTCTCAGATGTATGCCTTTGCAAACGCGGTCAAGGCGCTTCACAAAATGCTGGAAACCGAGGCCAAAGGTTTCTCGCTGGAACCGCTTTATGAGAAAGTTCCCGATCTTATCAAGGGGTACGTGGAGTTGATCTATGATGTCAACCACCGGCCCTCTTTCCGCTTTCTGGAAGGACTCTTGTACCGGAGTCCCTATTACGACAGGGCTTCCCAAGGCATGGCTTTCCATATGATTAACGAAGACTTCAGGCCTTTCGTCTTCAGCACGCCTCGTCTGGAGGACGACAATTTGCTGCACCTGCAGATCCCCTTCGAGTCCGAGGCCTTGGACACCTTGTTCCGGATGACGAAGCAGGCCAGACCTTTGGGTTATATCAAGGAGCTGTTGGGCATCAACGGGGAAGACAGCGGCCTTTTCGAATCGTTCTTCACCGAGCAACCGCCCGAGCCAAGCCCTGCAGCTTATTGCGGAGAGAAGGTGCGAATCCGCTATATCAACCATGCTTGCCTGCTCATCGAGGCCGGTGGTATTTCCATTCTAACGGATCCCATCCTCAGCTATCATTTGGGTATCGATGATGGACGAGTAACTTTTCAGGATCTTCCCGATCAGATCGATTATGTGGTTATTTCACATAACCATCAGGATCATGCCATGTTTGAAACCCTGCTGCAGATCAGACATAAGGTCAAGAGCGTCATCGTGCCCAAAAGCAGCGGCAATTATATGGACATTTCTCTTAAAATGGTTATGGAGCACGCGGGTTTCAAAAATGTGCTCGAATTGGATGAGATGGCAATGGTCAGCAGCGACCCTGTTACTATTACATCCGTGCCCTTTCTGGGTGAGCATTGCGACCTCAATATTCGCAGCAAAGCAGCCTATGTGATCCAGGCCCTCGGAAAAACTATCTTCGTCGGGGCGGATTCCTGTAATCTGGAACCCCGGCTATACGGTCACTTCCAGCAGATTTTCGGTGACTTCGACGCTGTCTTTCTAGGCATGGAGTGTGACGGCGCCCCGTTGAGTTGGATGTATGGTCCCCTGCTGTTCTCCAACCCTACCAACATGATGAATCAGTCGCGGAAGTTGAACGGCTCCAATTTCGACCAAGCCGCCGGCATTGTCGCCAGCCTAAACCCCAAGCGGGTCTTTGTCTATGCCATGGGTATGGAGCCCTGGCTGGTGTATCTTACCTCGCTGAGTTACGTAGATGACGATCTGCCGATCGTCGAATCCAGTCGCCTATTGGAACATTGCAAAAACCGTGACATTGATGCGGAACGCCTCAGCAGTCCCAAGTTGATTGTTTTGGACTAGAGGCAAGAAGATGCCCTATGATAGGTGATTGAATAAGATGAGGAGATCTTGATATGGCCAAAAGACAACCCGAAGCAGTTTACCCACTTTCCCCTCGCCAGGCGTTCATCCTGTCCGAGTGCAGAAACCGGGGTATGACCCGCTTTAATGGGCAACTCTACTGCCACGTGCATGGCGCGTTGGATATTGGTGTGCTGGAGAAGAGCTGGCAGGAAACGGTCCGGAACACCTCCATGCTGCGCAGTTTCTTTGTTTGGGAGCGCTTGGAGAATCCCGTTCAGGTGGTCCAAAAGGACGTGGACGCCCATTTCGAATTTCTGGATTGGAGCGGGGAAACAGCTGACTGGCAACAGAAAACCCTCGAGCAGCGGAACAGGCAATGCCTCCAAGAGGAATTAAACCTGACCCGACCCTCCCTGGTGCGCTTGAACCTCTGCAAAACCGGCGAGCAAGACTACATCTGCCGTGTCGATTACCATGCCATCGTGTTGGATGAAGACAGCCTTGCAATCGTGCTGGATGATTTGTTCAATCACTATCAGGCCGGCCTTGGCGGCCTGGAAACCGGCATGAGCAAGAAAGCCCCTTTCCTCGATTATATCAATTGGGTCAAAAAGCAGAATTTGAACACGGCCGCCGCATACTGGCAGGAAGTCCTCGCGGGGTTCGAAGCGGGAACGCCCATGTTCCCCAGTCCGGTGGATCAGACCACCGTGAGCCGAGATCGGGCCACCCTCGATCTGCCATTTTTCTCGGACCTGCGACAGTTTGCCGCGAAACACGGGCTCAACTGGGAGACCTTTGTCAAGGGAGCATGGGCCATCGTTGCCTCTCGCTATACCAACGATCACCAGGTGGTAATCGGCCATGTCCTCTCAGGACGCAAACAACATTCCGGCTTTGCCTCCATGACCGGCCCCCTCTCCAACACCTTGCCCTCCATGGTTTCGATAGCTCCATCTGCCTCCATACTTCAATGGCTCAGAGATCTGGATGCCCAACTCCTCCGCCAGGAATCCTTTGAGCCCCATTCCCTGGAACAAATCCGGGAATGGGTCGATGAGCCCGTATTCCAACGTTTTTTTGATAGCAGTGTGGTCTGTGGGGAGGCGGCCTTTACGACCAGGCGCTATGGGGATATTCTCCTGGATTCCCTCACGACGGTGTTTCCTTGCATCGAAGCCGTTCACCTTCAGGCGGTCAGCCGCGACCAACAGCTGGAACTGGTTCTTCAATACGAAACCGGTATCATCGACTCCGGCGCGGCTCAGCGAGTTTTGAAGCAAGTGGCCACCGTGCTCGAGGGCCTGATCACCCAATCGCAAGGGAAACTGGTCAACCTGCCCCTGCTTCCGGAAGATGAAAGCCATTCGCTTCGGGTGGAATGGAATAGTGGACCTATCGACTATCCTATCGACCAGACCATCAATAAACTGTTTGACGCACAGGTGGCACGAACCCCCAACGTGATCGCCGTGGAACACGAGGGCCGCACTCTGACCTTTGCCCAACTGGACAAGCAGGCCAATCAACTTGCCCACCACCTCCAGGAACTGGGCGTGGGCATCGAGGTGAAGGTTGCTCTTTGCATCGAGCGCTCCATTGAGATGATCGTGGCCATCGTGGGTATCCTCAAGTCTGGTGGCGCCTTCGTTCCCATCGATCCGGACTATCCCTATGAGCGGTTATCTTTCATGGTTGAAGATTCACAGGCTGCCGTCTTGCTCTCCCATGAGCGGCTCAGAGACCGCTTGCCTTCTTTCTGGGGACACACCATCTACCTGGACAGCGATTGGGATACCATTGCGAAGAAAAGTGAAGAGAGAGCGTCTGAGCAAACAGCGGGCGACACACTTGCCTATGTGATGTACACCTCCGGATCGACCGGTAAACCCAAAGGCGTGTTGGTACCCCACCGGGGCGTGTGCAACTCTTCGGAGTATTACGCCCGTATCATCAACCTACCCCCAGGGTCCCGAATGCTGCAAATTACCTCGCTCGGCTTCGACATGTCTGTCTTCGACATCGTGCCCGCCATCATTTCCGGCCTTACCCTATGCCTGGCCGACCAGGCCGCCCCGCTTGGCAGGAATCTCCTGAACGTTTTTAAGGACGGGAAAATCGACCTGGTTTCCTTTCCACCCACTATTTTGTCCACCGTGCCCTACGATGATTTACCCGATCTCAAGTTCATCGGCGTGGCCGGTGAGGCCGTATCCACCGAGCAGGTGGCCTTGTGGTCTCCTGGCCGCAGATTCTACAATGCCTACGGCCCGGCTGAAGGTAGTGTCTGGTGCTCCGGTTCCTTCGTCGACGGCACCCGCCGTCCGCACATCGGACGGGCCATGGATAATTCCCGCATCTACCTGCTCGATCGCCACGCACGACTCGTGCCTATCGGTGTTCCGGGAGAGTTACACATTGGGGGTATTTCTGTCACGCGAGGGTATTTGGGACGGCCCCTGGTCACGGCGGACCGCTATATCCCCGATCCCTTCAGCTCCAACCCGGGAGATCGCCTCTACAAGACCGGCGATCTGGCCCGTTATTTGTCCGATGGTAACATCGAGTTCGTGGGCAGGACAGATACACAGATCAAAATTCGTGGGATTCGTATCGAGCTTGGCGAAATCGAAGCCGTACTGGGTACCCACTCGAAGATTCGCGAAAACATCGTGCTTGCCCGTGAGGACACGCCCGGCGAAAAGCGCCTGGCAGCCTATCTGGTTCTCCAGGACGAAGAACGTCCTACCACCACCGAGCTACATACCTTCCTAGGCGAGAAGCTTCCCGAAAACATGATCCCATCCTCATTCATTTTCATGGACGAGCTGCCCCTGACCCATAATGGCAAGGTGGACCGCAAGCAACTACCCGCCCCGGACTCCTCCCGGCCTCTGCTCGACAATGACTACCAATCTCCATCCACGGCCACCGAAGAATCTCTTGTGGAAATATGGCAGGAAATACTTGGCTTGGATCAGGTGGGGATCAATGACAATTTCTTCGAGCTGGGGGGGCACTCTCTCCTGGCCGCCCAATTCATTTCCCGAGTCCAAGAGAGTCTCGGCACCGACCTCCCTTTGCCCGTCCTATTCGATGCGCCCACCATCAGAGAGCTGGCCGAGGTGATTGAACAGGGAGAGTCGCGTATGGAAGTAGAGGTTTAGACCACTTTAGCTTAACGACCAAAAATGAGTGCGCACGGAGCCCGGTGGGCTCCGTAACCGCTCTATTCTTACAAGGAGGCTGCCCATGCCCGTTCATATCATTGTCGAGATCAGCGTTACAGACCCCCAGCTATTTGAAGATTACAAGAAGGCCGTTCCCGCCACCTTGACTGCTTTCGGCGGTCGCTTTGTTGTCCGTGGCGGCGAATGCGAAACGCTTGAGGGCAACTGGAAACCGGAGCGTCTTGTGGTGCTGGAATTCGACAGCGTGGATCATGCCCGAGCCTGGTGGTCTTCGGAGGCCTACAGCCGGCCGAAGCGAATGCGCCAAAAATCCGCGATAACCCAAATGGTCCTGGTCCAACCTCCTCCTACATAAAACAGGCGAAGTGCTTCGGTCGGGGAATCTGGAGTTGAACATCTTTCCGTGGAATGAGGTAGCAGCAAATGGACACCATCGAAGACTACATCCATCGGCTAGAAGCCATGGACATCAAACTTTGGATCGAGGGAGACCGTCTGCGGCTCAATGCGCCCAGGGAAGTTATCACGCCTACCCTGCGATCCGAGCTGAGAGAGCGCAAACAGGGTATCATCGACTATTTGGGCCGGCGAGACGATAGCCAACTTTCCCCGATAACAATGGTGCCCGACACTGACGGCCAGGCCCGTCCCAGCTCCTTGAACCAGCAGTGGGTCTGGTCTCTCGAACGTCTTCGAGGTTCCAATGTCGCTTACAATATTCCCTTCAACTTTCATTTCAAGGGCCGCTTGAATCTGCCGTTCTTGGAACAGGCCTTCAACGAGGTCGTCGCACGCCACCAGGTTCTGCGCACTACTTTTCGGGAGCAAGACGGGCACCTGTGGCAAGACGTTGCCCGTGAAGGGACCATGCCCCCCCTGACCTGCGTGGACTACGGTGATCGGGGCCTAACCACGCATTCGCAATGCATCCGCCAGTTGAAAGACCGGGCACTATTCCATACCTTCGACCTGATGAAGGGCCCTCTGGCATGGTACTGCCTCATACGCCTCGCCCCCCATGAACATATTTTGCTGATGACCATCCATCATATCATTTTCGACGGTTGGTCCATCGGTGTCTTCATCGGCGAGCTCGGCCGGATCTACACGGCCCTATACCATGGCAAGCCCCACGGGTTACCGCCCTTGCCCATCCAATATGGTGATTTTGCTGCCTGGCAACAGAAGCGGCTCAAGGCCGAGGTTGTGAAATCTCAGATCGATTTCTGGAAAAATAAGCTGGCCGATGCTCCCACAATCCAGTCACTGCCCACGGACAACGCCAGACCGGAATCCGAGACCTTCCGAGGCGACCAGGTGAGCTTCAAGGTGAGCCCATCTTTTTACAGACCATTCCACAGCTTGTGCCGTCACCTGAAGGTCACTCCTTTTGTCCCCCTACTGGCCGCCTATGCTATCTTGCTACAGCGTTACAGCGGTCAGGATGATCTGGTGATCGGTTCACCCCTGGCCAATCGCAGGCCCAAGGAGGTCGAACCTCTGATCGGGTATTTTTCCAATAGATTGTGCTTTCGCGTTCAATTTCATGACGCCCCCAGCTTTACTCAATTGGTAGCCCAGCTCCAGAAGACCTATTTGGAAGTGTTCGCCAACCAGGACGTGCCTCTCGAAACCCTTGCAACGGAGCTTCTGCCCGTCGAGAATCGCGGCACCCCCCTCTACCAAACATCCTTCCATTACCACCAATCACCCAACAATCTTTTCATCTTGCCCGAATTAGTGCTACGTCCCCTCAGCGATAAAAGCAAAATCATGAAGTTTGATCTGTCTATGTCCCTCGGTGATACGGGCGAATTCCTTTCAGGTGCTATCAACTACAAGGTCGACCTCTTTGAGATAGCCACCATTGAGCGCATGGCCCGTGACATGACCAACCTCTTGGAGGCCATCATTGACGATCCAGACCGGCCCGTCGCGAAGCTCTCCTTTTCCGGCCCGCGAGAGAAATAGGATCTTCTACATGGACACGGTTGGCTTGAAGCGGAAAGACTGTCATTGCCGTCATTAGCCACGACGATCACTCTTTTCATGTAGCTGGTCAACTAGTTATACCATTCAGTTACCCGCCTGATCCTTTCCGTTTTCGCACCAGGCCTCTTTATGTTTGCAGTAATATGAGAGGCACGACGGGATGTTTCGATACCAAATCAGGCGAGAGCCCACATCAATTGGATATATTGATGTTCCGGGTGACCTCCCAATCGGTAACCGGATAGTCTTTCACGAACTGGTTGACATTAGCCACCTCAACCTTTGCAATACCGGCATCTCCTCCTTCTTCAAACATGATGATATAAGCTATGTCACCAACCACACCGGCAAGACGGCGCAATACATTCCATTCGTACTTAACCGGTATTTCCTTGCCTTCTGCGTTAAAAGCGATGGGGTAGTCGATGTCATCCGGACGTCCACGCCAACGGTTCACCACCAAGTTATTCTCGAGGTCGAATTTCATTTCACGAATGGCTGGGAAATATTCGGGAAACATGCCGTGAATTTTGAGGCTGGGCATGTCTCGACGCACCTGCTCGGTGTCTTCCAATAGTTTCTCCTCGGCCCACTCCTTGTCGAAGGGGATCCGGTCCCAATCCGAGCGAATGCTTTGTAGGAACTTACCCGTGCTGCCGTCATAGACATCGATTTGGAATTTCCGGGGATAGGCATAATAGCAACGGGACCCATCTGGAGAAACGGCCAATTGGGGACACACTTCCAACGGGCTGTAACCCGCGGAAAGCTTGCCATTTTGGTTCATGACCCAGGTACCGCTGGTCCAGCCACCATCGGCAATCTTTGCCAACACCCTTTTTTCCGAGAAATCGTCTCCTCCCCATTCCAATTTGGAAGGCGATCCTTTCAAGGGACTACCGTGTCTTGTCCAAAAGATCCAGCCGTTACGCGTTCGTTGGAGGGTGAGGTTCCGTGAATCAAGACGATGTCGATTCAGGTACTTGCCTTCCATATCGTAGACAGATACCGATTGCGTCAGCAGATCTTGCACATACAGATGCCCATTCATCGCCTTGAAGTAGATGGGGAAAGTGAACTGGCCCGGGCCTTTGCCCTTTCCTCCGATTTTTTGCTTCAAACTACCGTCAGCGGCATAGTGCTGTATTTGGGACTCGGAGAAGTTCAACACGTAGACTTCACCATTGGGGTGAACGTATACTTCATCTTCCAGCATTACCTGGAACAGGCCCGTATCACGAATATGGATTTGGGGAGCATCGACAAACAATATGATTACGAGTAAGCTGACCACAGCTTTTCCTCCTCATAAAACATCTAGAAACAACTCTCTGTATTATATACTATTCAAAATAGGATAACCATCGGAAATGATTGTCTGATTGTCTGACATTATCTGGCTTTGGTGATCCGTAATGAAGGTTGATATTGGAGAGCAACAGAAACATACCCTACTCCGCGACGAACCGCTCTCGGGATCTGTGTGGGGCCCACGGGAGACCGAAGGGCCTCTCGCGAGGTATTGGCCGGAAGTCTATGCACCAGCGGTGGCAAACTTTTGCGACATCGCACTAACCGGCGCCCACCCATGGGCCGGTCCTTCCTGATATCGTGTTTCCGGACGGCCGGCGTGGCATTCCAGCTATAATTATTAGGTAGGGAGCGAGCCCGACTTCACGAGAAATACGCCGGTTGCACAGCATAAATTCAAAGGGGCAGGCCCGCCGGCCTCGTAGATTTCAAAGACAATCGCGCGGGTTCCGAGCACGTGTTGTGCGATTTTGACGCAACCATTCTCGGCGGCGGGGCGACTGTGCCATACATAGTTGGTTCGATTACGCTTTTTGCGAGGGCGTTGCGGGCTACCGAGAACCAAACCCGCCGTCTTCCCATCGATAATAGGAGGTTGTCTTGATTGTCCGCTCACTGTTCTTTTTCTTACTGGTTTGGGCTCTGCCGGGATTCGCCCAAGAGGAGACCCTGCTCCTGCGTTTCCCCACCATCCACGAGGACAAGGTGATCTTCAGTTACGCCGGTGATCTCTACACGGTGGGTTCGACGGGCGGCATGGCCCGCCGCTTGACGACCCACGAGGGTTACGAGATGTTCCCGCGCTTCTCGCCCGACGGCGAGACCGTGGCCTTCACCGCTCAATACGACGGCAACACCGAGGTCTTCACCATGCCCGCACAGGGCGGATCGCCGAAACGGCTGACCATCACCTCTACCCTGGGGCGGGACGACATCTCCGACCGCATGGGTCCCAACAACATCGTCATGGCCTGGAAGAACTCGGGCGACGGCATCGCTTTCCGCTCGCGCCTGAAGTCCTACAATTCCTTTAATGGTCAATTGTTCGTGGTGAGCCCCGAGGGCGGCCTGCCCGAGCAACTCCCGGTGCCCCGCGGCGGGTTCCTGTCCTTTTCGCCCGACGACAGCAAGATGGCCTACAATCGCATCTTCCGTGAGTTTCGCACCTGGAAACGCTACCGCGGCGGCATGGCCGATGACATCTGGATCTACGACTTCGCGGCCCGAACCGTCCGCAACATCACGGACAACCCGGCTCAGGACATCATTCCCATGTGGCACGGCGAGTCGATCTACTTCCTCTCCGACCGCACCGGGCGGCTCAACCTGTTCGTCTACGAGCTGGGTAGCGGCAACACGCGCCGGCTGACCGACTACAGCGATTTCGACATCAAGTTCCCCTCGCTCGGCCCCGGCGCCGTCGTCTTCGAACACGCCGGCGGGCTGCATCGCCTTGATCTGGCCACGGAGCGGGTTGCGGCCATCCCGGTACGCATCTCCGAGGATTTCGCCCACAGCCGCGGCGGACTGGCCGAGGTGGGGAGGATGGTCTCCAATTACGAGATCGCGCCCGACGGCAAACGGGCCCTATTCGGTGCCCGCGGTGATGTGTTCACCGTACCTGTCAAGAACGGCGAGACCCGCAACCTGACCGCCACGCCCGGCGTCCACGAGCGCGCCGCCAGGTGGTCCCCCGACGGTCGCTGGATCGCCTACATCTCCGACCAGACCGGTGAGGACGAGATCTACGTCATCGCCCAGGACGGCAGCGGGGAGCCGATCCAGCTGACCTCCGGCAGCAGCAACTACATCCGAACCCTGCGCTGGGCGCCGGACAGCGGCAAGCTGCTCTTCAACAACCGCGCCCAGGCCCTGCTGATGGTGGACGTGGCCGGCAAGGCGGTCTCCGAGGTCGCGCGTTCGGAAGTGTTCGCCATCAACCAGTACGCCTGGTCACCGGACAGCAAGTGGGTGGCCTACACCTTCCCCGAGCCCGATGTCCAGAGCCGGGTGTACCTCTACTCCCTCGAGAGCGGCGAGTCCTTCCCCGCCACCTCGTCCTGGTACACCAGCGGCGCACCGGCCTTCAGCGATGACGGCCGGTTCCTGTTCGTGACCTCCAACCGCGACTTCCGCCCCAGCTACAGCTGGACCGAGTGGAACCACGCCTACTTCGACATGGAGCGGATCTACATGATCGCGCTGAACAAGGACGTGAAATCGCCCTTCGCGCCCAAGAGCGACGAGGTCGCGATCAAGGCAGACGAGAAGGCCGAGAAAAAGACCGAGAAAAAGGCCGAGAAAAAACCCCGCGCAAAGGGCCGCAAGGGCGGCAAAGCCAAGCCGGCGGATGAAGCCGGGGACAAGGGCAAGAAGGACGAGGGCGTAACCGTGCGGGTGGAACGCGACGGCCTGCTGGACCGCATCATCGCCCTGCCCGTCGAACCCTCGAACTACAACGGCCTGGCTTCGGCGGGTAACAGCCTCTACTACAACCGCAACGGCATGTCGGATGAACGAACCGTGCTCCTGGTCTATGATCTCGACAAGCAGAAAGAAACCGAGCTGGGCAATTTCGGTAGTTTCAGACTCTCCCACGACAACAAGAAGATGATCGTCCCGGAGCGCAGCAGCCGCTACGCCATCATCAATGCGCCCAAGGGCAAGATCAAGATCAAAGACCGGCTCGATCTCTCGGGCATGGAAATGGTCCTCGACCTGAACGAGGAGTGGCGCCAGATCTTCCACCAGAGCTGGCGGGCCGTGCGCGATTTCTTCTACGCGCCCAACCTGCACGGCGTGGACTGGGCAGGTACGCGCGAGCAGTACGAGCCGCTGCTCGAGCACGTGCGCCATCGCAACGACCTGAACTACGTCATCGGCGAGATGATCAGTGAACTCAACGCGGGTCATGCCTACGTGGGCGGCGGGGAGCGTCCGCGGCTCGAGCGTATCCCGCTCGGCCACCTGGGCGCGGAACTCTCGCGGGATAATTCAGGCGGCGGTTACTGGCGTATCGACCGCATCCTCCCCGGTCAGAACTGGGAACGCAATCAGCGCTCACCTCTAACTGAAGTGGGCGTGCGCGCCGCGGAGGGTAACTACATTCTGGCCGTGAATGGTGCGGCAACCAACACGATGGACAACATCTACGCGGCCCTGATCAACACGGTGGGCAAGCAGGTGACCCTGCGCCTGAGTACAGCAGCCGACGGCGCCGACGCCTGGGAGACGGTGGTGAGGCCCATCGCCAACGAGTCCCAGCTCTACTACCTGGACTGGGTCCGGACCAATATCGAGAAGGTCAACCGGGCCACGGACGGCAAGGTGGGTTATCTGCACATCCCCGACATGGGACCCGGCGGTCTGAACGAATTCGTGAAGTACTACTATCCGCAGCTGACGAAAAAGGCCCTCATCGTGGACGTGCGCGGCAACGGCGGAGGCAACGTCTCGCCCCACATCATCGAACGCCTGCGTCGCGAGCTGGCAATGGTCAGCAAGCGGCGCAACGCGGTGCCCACCACCAACCCGGGCGGCATGATACTGGGCCCGATGGTGTGTCTGATGGACGAGTTCTCCGCCTCCGACGGTGACATCTTTCCCTATCGCTTCAAGAAAATGGGCATGGGCCCCTTGATCGGCAAGCGTTCCTGGGGCGGTGTGGTCGGTATTCGCGGCTCGATCCCCTTCGTGGACGGCGGCGACCTGCGGGTGCCCGAGTTCGCGCTCTACGACACCGCCGGCCGCGAGTGGGTCATAGAGGGCTACGGCGTCGATCCCGATATCGTGGTCGACAACGATCCCGCCCAGGAGTTCGCGGGCGTGGACCAACAGCTGAACAAGGCGATCGAGGTCATCCTCGAGAAGCTGCAGACGGAGGGTCGCGAACTGCCCGATCCTCCGCCCTATCCCGACAAGCGCTGAGCGCCGGCGGAGCCGTCGGCCAAAATCAGCTGGGAGGGGGGATCTCCCATGGGGATCTCCCCCTTCTCGATTTTGCCGAACCAGATCCAAGGTGCATGCCGGCGGGGTGCGCCAACCCCTTCCGGGTTGTCAGACGGGGTGATACGGAAAAAACCACGGTGCCACGGAGGAGGATCGATTGCAAGAACAGCAAAAACTGATGTTTTTCTTAAAACTTGTCACTGGTAACTTGCAACTGCCGCCTTGGTGGGGAAAAACTTGACGCGTTTTTCAAGAAGTTGCTTGCAAGGCGGCTAGAAGCGGCGTGCTTCGCCTTCCTTTCCATAGATCACCAGGTGAGGATGCGATTTCCCCCGCTTTTCGGTGACCTCGGCCAGGGCCTCGGGCGGGATATGCACGGCCACCTCGTGCCGGGCGGTCATGACCTCAGCGAGCACCTTTTCCCCGGAGTCACTGTAGAACCAGTAGGGAATCAGGGCGATGTCGATCTCGGCCAACTGTCGGGCGTAGGGTTTGTAATGTTGGATCGCCCCGGAAGCATCGCCGATATGGAGGACCTTTCCGCCCAGATGGATCACATGGGCCAGATTATGAAGGTTACGCCAATGTTGACCGCCATGGGCAATGCGCATCAATTCCACCTTCAAACCGCCCCGGGCCCAGGTTTTCAGTTTCCCGGGCTCCGGCAAGATCTTTTCTACCCTACCTCGAATCGATTCAAAATCCGACTGTTGGGATAATTCGCGCCACACGTCGCCCGAAGCCAGGAGAGTGGTCTCGGCATGACGCTTGAGGAAGGCGACGGCGGCACCGGGCTGAAAGTGATCGCGGTGGCGGTGACTGACCAGAGCGACATCGATTTTCTCAAATGGAGGCTTGCCGTCCAACATATCGAGCCAGGTTTGGGGTGACAAGGCGGCGTAAATGGAGTAGGGCTCGATGACGAAAGCATCGATCAGCACGGCGTACGATTCCGATTTCAGCAGGGCGCCTTCATTGGCTAACCAGTGCAGGGTAACGTCTTGGGCATGGGCCCGATAACCGCCGGTTACCGCGATTAGCATGAAAAGAAAAAGACGCATGAGGCTCTCCTTGGGCTCGGATCGGACCAGGATTTCGTCAGTTTCTTGACGCTGTCGGTAAGATACTTTAATATTGAAGGCTAATCCGAGGTGAATCATGTACGGCCGTAGTCAAATCGTACGTCCCGTTCAAACGAAAGTTGCCGATCAGAATCAGGGAATGACCATAGAACCCATGCCGCCCGGCGAGACCGAAGACACGCGGATTGCCCAAGGTCACCATGAAATGGGTCAATACGATATCTTCCCGCAACACAAGCGCAAGAAGCCGGTACAGCGTGAAGAAGGACCCGCCGCATCCAATAGCGGTAAGGTACCCGGCGCTGAACCCGCGAGCGCGGGCAAGCCTCTGCCCGAGGGCTTCAAGCAGCAAATGGAGCACTCATTCGGCGAGAACTTCGACGATGTGCGCCTGCATGAAGACGGCGCGGCCGCTTCCATCGGCGCCACGGCCTACACCCAGGACACCAATATTCACGGGCAGCCCGGCAAGATCGATGTCAACAGCGAATCCGGCAAGAAAACCCTGGGTCACGAACTAGCGCACGTGGTGCAACAGCGGCACGGCCAGGTTGCCGTTCCCCAGGGCAAGGGCCTGCCCATCAATGCCGATCAGCATCTGGAAAAGGAAGCCGATACCCTGGGCGAGCGCGCGGTTCGGGGCGAGCAGGTACAAGTGGCCGGTGCGCCGCCGCGCCATGAGCAGTAGGTCGCGACGGCTGCTCTCTGTTTCTATTTGCCCAGCATGCGTTGCTTCAACTTTTTGATATTGCGATCGGGCATGACCTCGCCCAACCAGATGGCAAAGACGGCCTTTTTAAAGTCGATACCTTCGATACAGCCCATGACCTTGCCGTTGAAGCGGACCTCGGTACCCTTACCCGGAATATAGGCCAAATCGTGAACATCGCCCTTCCTGGCTCTATGGTTGAAGAGTTGCTTGAAATCTTCGATACGGTCCTGCAAGCCGGCCTTGTTGTCGCCCAGGGCGTAATCGAAACCCCAGTCCCAGGCTTCCATCATCTGGTTTGCCGAGACGCCGTACAGCCAGTGCATGCGAATGACCATGGGGGAATCGTCATTCATGATGGCTCTGGGGTCGCTGTTTTGGTTTTCCAGATAGAGGCCGCCGCTGTAGATCTTCAGGAAATACTTTTTGCGCAAACCGGAGCCGTTCAACACCAGCTCATTGTCGGCGATACGATAAGTAT
This sequence comes from Acidobacteriota bacterium, assembly GCA_030066195.1. GTDB lineage: Bacteria > Acidobacteriota > Holophagae > Acanthopleuribacterales > Acanthopleuribacteraceae > JASJCB01. The sequence continues at coordinate 19,198 of JASJCB010000075.1, read as the reverse complement.
CGGGCAGGTCGACGGCATATGAGGCGGGCAGCGCCGCGAGGGTTATGGTCATCAGTGCAAGCCGTTTCATATCGGGTTACTCCAAGAGGGTCGTCCAACGTTCCTTAATGCTCACATTAAACCATACGGACATTAGTTTGACAAGTTTCGATTCAACCCTGGACAAATCTTTGCATTTTCAGCCATGCGGTCGGCCGTTACAAGGGTCTGAAATCGATGCCTCGTTGAAAATACCTACGGTCTCTGAACAGTCAGGCCGATGATTCGCCGGTTATGATATGCTTGATCCAGATCGAATCTGTCTTGGAATCCGCACCCCATGAGGCTTCTGTGAGCAACCATCTCAAGGATCTGATCTGCAAGATCGCCAGGCGTAACATCGATTTCGTGGTCGGCGGCGGCACAGCGGTGATATTGCACGGGGTGGAACGCTTAACCTTGGATCTGGACATTGCCGTCGATATGCAGGAAGACAATCTGCGCGCCTTCCTGGCCGCTATGAAGGATATGGGTTTCAGGCCGCGTGCGCCGGTGCCGGCCAGGGTGCTGCTGGATGCCGATGCCGTCGACACCATCATTCGCGAGAAAAATGCCTTGGTCTTCACCTTCATCGATCCCGACCGACCCTACAAACAGATCGATGTATTCCTCGCCCAAGACCACCGCTATCCCCGGCTGATCGATTCGACCGACAAAATCAAGATCGACGGCCTGACCATCCGCGTGCTGAACAAACGCAAGCTGATCGAGTTGAAAAAGAAGATCCGGCCCATGCGCGACAAGGACCACAGCGACATCGAGGAACTATCCCGCCTGCTGGAAGAAAGCGCCGAGGTAAAGGGATAATCGACTCCCGGCCGGACAAGGATTAAACTTCCTTTCGTGTTTGCCGTTTGCTTTTTAGGGGTGATCGGGTTTCGGCTCGGTCCCTCTTGAAAATGAACACCGGCTCACCCATAATATGCCGCACGGGGTTTTCTTTTCCGCAACACACAGGAAAGGGGGTGTCATGCGACCTCTGCTGGTTCTCATGTTGGTGTCCGGGATATCGAGTGTTCGGGCCCAGGAGGGCGGCCGCATCATAACCGCCCAAGAAGCCTTCGAAGAAACCGTACTCACAGGTTTTACCAGGGCGCGAGCACGGATGCAATTGACCACCGAGGTGGCCGGACGTTGCAAGGATGTTTATGCCGATGTGGGCGACGTTCCTCCCGGCGGACTCTTTGCCCGGCTGGACGATACCTTCACCGCCCTGGACCTGGAGCAAAACCAACGACAACAGGATCGCGTACGCAACAATCTGGCTTATCTCAATAAGGAGCTGAAGCGTTTTGAGGATCTCCTGCAGAAACGCACCGTTTCCCAGTCCACCTATGACGAACTGGAGCAGCGCCGCGATCAGGCCCGGCTGCAACTGGCCGAGTTGGAAACCAGCGCCAAGATTCTCACTGAGCGCCGCGAACGGCACAATCTGAAGGTTCCCAAGGGCTGGCGCATCATCGACCGCCTGGTGGAGCCCGGCCAGTGGGTCAACACCGGCACCGTGGTCGCCGAGGCCGGCGATTATCGCAAGCTATACATTCCCTTCGCCCTTGAAGAACGCGCCTGGCGGTTTTTGAACAGCAACACGCCGGAGATAGCCTTGACCCTGCCCGATTACGGCATCACGGTCAACGCAACCATCGAACGACGCTCGCCCGCCTTCGACGAGACCACGCGCAAGGTCAAACTGGAACTGGCCGTGGCGGACGGCATGCCCGAGATGCGCGGCGGGATTCGCGTGGAGTGGCCGTTACGGCTGACCGCCCGGCCCGGTGAGGTATTGGTGCCTGAAGAGAGTGTCGAACGTCGCTACGATGCCTGGTGGTTGACTCGTGAGGACGGCAGTCGGGTCAAGGTCACCATGCTTGGCAAGGGTCCCGGCGGCACCGCTCGCGTCCTGGCCGAGGGCCTGAAGCCGGGAGATCGGCTAGTCAGCCGGGAGGCCCCATGAAATCAGCGGTTCGCTTTACCCTGGCTCAACAGGTCCTCATGAACATCATCTTCGTGACCTTGATGGTGATGGGCGCCTACACCATGCTCAGCGTGCCCATCGAGCGCTACCCCAACGTGCAATTCGGCCAGGTCAGTATTCAAGCCTTTTTTCCCGGCGCCTCGCCCGCTGATGTGGAAGCCCTGGTTACCAGGGAGATTGAAGAAGCCCTGGAAGACCTGGACAACGTGGAGTTCATCCGCTCCACTTCCAACCGTAATCGCTCCCGCATCCTGGTCAAATTTGTCGACGATATCGATTACCGCAACGCCTATGACGACCTGCGTCTGAAGGTATTGAGCATCATGGGCGAGTTGCCGGACACCGTGGACCCGCCCGTTTTCGAGCTGATCGAGTCGGACATCATCTACCCCGTGGTCAGCGTCAACTTGAGCGGCGATCGCGAGAACCGCGCCCTGGTGTTGATGGCCGAGGAAATGAAGGCGTCCCTTCTCCAGATCTTCGGTGTGCGCGAGGTGGAACTGGACGGCGAGCACGTGCGCGAATACCATGTCTACCTGGACCCCAAGAAGTTGAATCGCTTCGGCGTTACCTTCGACGAGGCGGTCACCGCCATGCGCAACGCCAACATCGCCATCCCCGCCGGTGACCTGGACACACCCGACGGCGAATATGTGCTGCTGGTGGACGAGCAGTACCGCACCCGTGATCAAGTGGCCGCTACCGTGGTGCGGCGCGATGCCGACGGCTCCTTCGTCACCGTGGGCGACCTGATGGAGCGCGCTGAAATGAGTCATCGCGATCCCGTGGTGATCTCTTCCGTGAACGGCAAGAACTGCGTCACCCTGAAGGTCAAGAAAACCGGCGACGGCAACGCCCTGGACATGCTGGAGGAAATCGAGGCCCTGATCGCCGATTACCGTCCGGTGCTGGAACGCGAGGGCGTGGAGGTGGTGCTGACCCAAGACTCCACCATCAAGATACGCGACGCCATGACCACTTTGGGATGGAACCTTGCCCTGGGGATCATCCTGGTCTGCTTTCTCATCTGGTACTTCATGGGCTTCCGCAACGCGGCGCTGACGACCATCGGCATTCCCTTCGCCTTTCTGATGACCGTGATCTTCATGTATTTCACCAACAACTCCATCAACGAGATCACCCTGTTCAGCTTCATTCTGGTCAGCGGGATCGTGGTGGACGATGCGATCGTGGTCATCGAGAATATCTACCGCCACCTGCAAATGGGCAAAACGGTCAACGACTCCATCGTGGACGGCACCTCCGAGGTTTTCCTGCCCGTGGTTTCGGCGACACTGACCACCATCGCGGCCTTCATGCCCATGCTCATCATGACCGGCTCGGTGGGCGAGTTCTTTGCGCAAATTCCCAAGGCCGTCAGTTTCGCCCTGGCCGCGTCCGTGTTGGAGTGTTTGTTTATCCTGCCCATTCACTACAAGGACTACGGACCGCGACCCGTGGGCGCCAAGGCCGATTTGCCGGATGAAGAAAAAGAGGCCGCCTCCATGCCTCTGTTGCGCAAGCCGGTGCGGCGCTTGATGGATCTGGCACTGCGCTGGCGTTGGACCAGTTTGCTTTTGTTGGCCCTGGTCCTGTTCGTCGCCGTGGGCGTGATGGCGGTTTCCATCACGGGTAAGTTCCCCCTGATTCGCGTAAAATTCTTCCCGGACGACTACGGCGCCTTTTTCGTGGAACTGGAAGCCCCGGTAGGCACCTCTCTTGAAGACGTGGATACCCTGCTCAAGGAGGTCTCCGTCGAGATCATGAAACACGGGCCCGGCATGGCCGAATCCACCGTGGGTTACGCCGGCTTCATTCTGGACGAGGATTACGAAGTCAACTTCGCCAACAATGTGGGCCACGTAGTGGTCACCATTCCGCCTTCGAGCAAGGCTAAATTCGCCGACTACCCCGAAAACGATCCGCTGTTACACCTGGACTGGGTGCGCGAACAGATGAAGCCCTTCGAGGATCGCGGTTACTTTGTACGCGTCCGCCCGCAAAAGGACGGGCCGCCCACGGGTAAAGACATCAACGTGCGCACCGTGGGTACCAACCAGGACGCCGTCTACGCTCTGGCCGACCGCATGAAGGACTTCCTGACCACCGACCCGCGTCTGAAGGACGAACTGGTGAACCTGGAAGATACCCGAGGCCAGGACAATAAAATCTACCGCTTCCAGGTGAGACACGACCGGGCGGCGGAATATGGAGTGAGCCCGGCCCAGGTGACGCAACTGACCGCGGCCACCCTGAACGGTCGTTACATCGGCGAGTTCCGCGACCAGGACGAACAGGTGGACCTGAAGGTGAAGATGTCCCGTATCGAAACGCCCGACCAGGCGCTGGGCATTCCGCTGCTGGAGTATGCGGGCGGACCGGTGCGCCTGGGCGATCTCAACCGGACGCGGCTGGACAACGAGGCCGGTTTCCTCAACCGTTTCGAGGGTGAGCGCGCCGTTAACATTTCGGCCAACCTGCGACCGGGCAGTAATCAGTCACCGGTGACCGTGGTGCGCATGGTCAAGGAATTCTACAACCAGGTTCGCAACGAGTACCCCGGCGCCACCCTGAACTTTGCCGGTGAGTTCGAGGATACGCGTCGGTCCTATGCATCGCTGTTCAGCGCCTTCATTATTTCGGTGCTGCTGATCTATATGATATTGGCCACCCAGTTCCAGAGTTACATCCAACCGTTGATCGTGCTGTCCGCGGTGGCCTTCGCCTTCATCGGCGTCATCTTCGGCCTACTGGCATCGCGATCTTTGCTGACCATCAACAACATGGTTGCCATGGTCGGTGTGGTGGGCGTCGTCGTCAACGATTCGCTGGTATTGATCGAGTTCATCAACAAACTCTACCGCTCGGGCGTGCCCAGGCGTGAGGCCGTCTTGCGCGGCATGCAAATTCGCCTGCGACCCATCCTGCTGACCACGTTGACGACCACGCTGGCGTTCCTGCCGATGGCGCTGGGCATTCCCTCCTACAGCATCGTGTGGGGATCGATGGCGTCTACCTTCGTCACCGGACTGTGCACGGCAACCGCGCTGACCCTGTTTATGATCCCGGTGCAGTGGGACCTGCTGACCCAGTTCAACGAGCGCTACGGCCAAAAGAAAAGGAAGGAGATCTTGGGCCCGTAGGCGAATTAAAAAGATCGATCAGCTCAGGGAAATACGAGCGGGCGTCAGGTCTAAGGATATTGCCCTTAGTTGGGGTATGATGCCGCCTTTCAACAACCGAAAGGACACGCCGTCTCGGCAGGCAGGCCGGTTCGGCTTTGCCTTCGCTCAAAGGTAGGCGAGCACAGCGCGGTTCTCAACCCAGGTCACCGGTCAGGGTTTTCAGGGTTTGGTAGCGGTCGGCGGGGTCTGCTTTCAGGCAGCGCATCAGGACCATTGCCGTTTTGTTTTCCATGGGTTCGGTTGCTTCGGCAGGGCGAACCGGTACATCTGATTCGGCGAGAGCGCCCGCGCGTTCCCAGGGATCATCCATGTCGTGAAAGGGTGATTTGCCGAAATAGCGACGGTAAAGGCTCAGGCCGACCAGGTAGACCGCCGTGCGTTCGTCCGGGTTTTCGCCGCGGACAAATTCCGGACAGGCTCCGTCCAGCACCGCGTGCATTTTTTCCTTCGGCTCCTGGATCGAGGCCATCATTACCAGTCCCGGCGGGTTGGTTGCCTCGTCCAGGGCTGTGCCGTCCGTCGGCAGCACCAGCAGGCGGCTCGGGTTGGCCTGAAACCAGGCCAGGACACCGTCAGCCTCGTCCGGTGCGGGCTTTTCGGCTTTTTTGGGTTTGCCGGGCGCGCTTTCCTGCCTGGGGACCGCGGCGGGTTTGGGGGTTTCCTCACCCAGGACCAGTCTCAGCAGCGGTGAAACGGCCGGTTGTTCTTCGTCCTCGGTGAGGATGGCGGCTTGTACGAGGTAGGGGTAGCATTCGTCGGCCGGGGTGATTGCTTCCAGTTTGGCGATCAGGCCGGGTTGACGCCACCAGCCACGTTGGGGTTCCGGCAGGCATTGGAAGTTGGACTGGAAGAAGTACTCGCCCACCTTGCCGCTTTTGATCTGAGCCAGGGCTTCGTCCAGGTTGCCCAGCCGGTGGAAATGTTCGCCTACAACCTGGACAAGATGCGGGTTGCCCAGAGTGGCCGCGTAGATGCTCCGCGCGTCTTCCCGGGCAATTTCGTTGCCGGCCAGCAGGTTCACCGCTTGCTCCTCGGAAAAGGGACCCAGCAGGCGGGGCGGCAGAAAATCCGGTAGGAACAGGGAGGTGCGCGAGTCCGATTCGTCAAGGTCCATGAAGCGATAGGAACCGGCCAGGACGATTTCGAGATTGTTACCCGACTGCGTCAACTTGCGGAAGGCATTCAGGACATTGGGTTCGTCGGCCGCCACATCCACCAGTTCCTCGCATTCGTCGATCAACAACAGGAAGCGGCGGCCCTTCAGGCCCTTGACCTTGCGGCGGAACTTGTTCAACACGTCGAAGAGAGCCAGGTCTTCCAGGGCATCGATGTCCAGTCCCAATTCGTCGGCCATGTCCTCGTCGTCTTCCAGGCATTCCAGGAAACTGTCTTTGAGACCGTTCGCCGTGGCCGCGCCTTGCAGATCCCAGTACAAAGCCAGGGCGTCTCCCCAAGCCCCCTCGCGACACAACCAGGCCACCTGGCGGAGCAGGCTGGTTTTACCGACACGGCGATTGCCCAGAATCCAGGCGGTCTTTTTGCTGCCTTCCTTCAGAAAGGCCAGGTGGTCTTCTCGACCGTGAAAATCTTCACCGCGCACCCAGCGGTTAACGATAAATGCCATCTTGGTTCCTCTTCAGTTCCTCTCCCATGTTGGCCAGGACGCCCGCTACGTCCTCCCGGGATATCACGAATTTATTGTCGTTCAGCTTGTGACCGATCAGCGACACGCAAATTTTTTGGATCAGGTAGGGATGTCCGCCGGTGGCGTTGATGATCAGGTCTACCGCGTCGGCTCGGTAGCGGAAGATGCCTTTGACGGGTCCGATAATCAGCTCGCGCGCGTCCTGCTCGTCGATGTGGTGGACCGGGATCTCCTCGAAGAAATTGTACCAGGGGGAACCGCTGCTTTCCCATTCCTTCTTCAGGTGAATGCCCGCCATGACACAGGTCAGGTGTTCGGCAAAGTCCTTCATGAAGATGCCGCGCAGTTTCTGGTTGGTTTTCTCACCGAATTCGTTGAGGCAGTCGACCTCGTCCACCAGCAGCACCACCATGACGTGGCGTTCGTAGCGATCCTTCAAGCGGCCTATGATGGTTTTCATGTCGCGGGCGAACTGACGACCGACATAACCCCCGTTGGTCTCCTCGAAGCGCAGGTCCTCCATCGAGATATCCCAATTCCCGGCCTGGGCGATGACCTCGCTCATCATGTGGTGGAAGAGGTCTTCCTCGTGAATGCCCTGTAGATCGACAAAGGCGGGGAAGAACCTGTAATCATTGGATTCCAGTTCGCTGAGGTTCTTCTTGAGCTGAAGCAGCAGGCTGGTTTTACCGATGCGGCGCTCGCCGTGAATCATGAAGCTGTTTTTGTGGACCAGGCCCTGGATCCGGCGGATGAGATCGTCTCGACCGTAGAACATGTCGATGTTGCGGACGGGCGAGCCGGCGATATAGGGATTGAAGTGGCGCAGCCGGGCAATCTTGCGCAAACGCATTCGGCGCAACATACGCCAGACAAGGAAAACCAATACCAGGCCGGTCAGGACCCGCCATAGCCAGGGGTTTAAATAGAAGGGCCTGGGGACGAGAACCGTTACCGACTCGCGGATTTCGGGGCTTGCCAACTCATCGACCACGGCCAGGTCTATCTTGTGATTGCCGTAGGATTCAACCGGGAAGCGGAATTCCATGGCGTAGTTCAGTTCGTCTTGTTGCACGGCATCCGCGGGTAGATCCACCGGAAAACCGTTGTGGAAGAGCTTCCAGTCAACCAGGCGGGAGGGCGAGGCGGCTTGCGCGGTGACCAGCAGCTCTTTCTCGTTCTCGCGGACTACCTGCATCAGCAGTTGCGTGTTGAACGAGATGATGACGGGCTCTTCACTCTCGGCGGCGCGCGCCATTTGGACTTGCAGGTTTCTATTTTTGCGTTCCAGGGCATCGATCTGGTCCACCAACTCCAGATTACGGTCCGCGGCGCCGGCGTAGAGTTGTTTGTATTGCTCGATCTCCCCGGTTTGATCCGTGATTGCCGGCGGAGAGTCGGGTTCTTCGGTCTCAACCCCGGGGTCGGGCATATCATCGATGCGTTGCCTCAGTTGGACGACTGTCGCCTCCGGTAACCGGTCGCCCAGGGCGTTCAAGAGGCCCGCCGCCATGATTTTATCGCCCTCGGTAACGGCTTCCTCGATACGTAGGGTCAGTTGTCGGTCTACATCGCGGCGCGCTTGGAGGGCATCTTGCGCCAACTTCAACTGTCGTCGCAGGTCGTCGAATTCGCGGCGATTGGATCTTGCGTTCAATTCGATCTCGGCCCGGTCCAGGTCACCTGCCTCCAAATAAGAAAGGACACGACTGCGGTCATCGATGATTTCGGCTTCTTCGCGGTACTCTTCCCGGACATCGAGGGCTTCCCTGCGAAGCGCTTGGAAGACGGGTATCAGGTCGGCCTGTAATTTGAGATCGTTCTTGACCACCTCACCTTCGACGGAGCGGCCGGCGTATTCGGCCGCTTCCTGGATACGGCCCAGCTTCAGGCATGCCAGCGCCTTGTAGTAATAGGGCTTGTAATCGATCTTCTGGACGGCACGGGTAATCTGGTTCTTCTTGGGCTCGGGACGAACGGCAAGGGCCTTATCCATGTCGGCAATGCAGGCGGCCCAATCCTGTTTGCGGAATTGACGCTCTCCGCGCTCGTAGACCTCGTACCAGGTGAGCTGCTGGGGGCCGGTCAAAAAGATGAGGAGGAAGATTATCATTTCTTCCTCCATATGAACGAGGTCGTGTATTCGCTGCCGTTTTCCCACAGGTTGGCCGAGATATCCAGCTCAATGCGGTTGCGGTAGACCCAACCCAGGCCGAAGGTGAAATGGTCCTCGTCGGTAAGGCCTATCCCCGCAAAACGATCCCGAGTGGCCTCGTCATCACCGGAGTAAGTCACCGCGTGCAAGGGATTTCGGTAATACCCGCCGCGGATTGCGTAAACATTTCGATTACCAGGAATCAGCCATTCGAAACCCATGTGTAACTCAGTCGTGTCGTCTATGTTGTAGTCTTCCCTGGTGTCTTCGCCCAAGCCTTCAATGATCACGAAATCGTCGCTGATAATTTGACTATAAAAGATGTTTTGCAGATCGACCATCAAACTGACCGTGGGGCGCGGCCGGTAGCGGAGCCCCAATCCAAAGACATCGGGAACGATGAAAGGGACCTCCAACTGCTCGTCGATGATATCGGGTTGTCCGTTCACCCGTTGAAGGACATTGGATATCAGGTTGAAGCGGGGATTATCCCGCCATACTACTCCCCAAGAAAATTTTGTGCCATATTCGTGATGCAAGCCCAGACTGTAACCCCAAGCCGTATCGCGGTCGTCGATGGAGGATTCGTAGACGGTTTCCTGAAAGACGGGGCGCTGAAAAGAGACCAGTTCGTAGTTGGTTCGGCCGTCCATGGAGAGATGGTTGACCGTAGCACCGACCTTGAACCTGCCGAAGCGCCGCGCCACGCCGATGCCGCGTGTGGTTCCGGTCAGGTCCAACAATATATCCCTCAGCTCAATAGTTTCGATGCCGTTGCTCAGCGATCGTGACTGGAAGGTGCGTGCCTGGCTTTCGTCCAGGAAGTCGTATTGAAAAAGCCCGAAATAGAATCCTCGATAAGTGAGATTCAGGGAAAGAAAAGAGCCGTTCAGACTCTGGGCGGCCTGATCGAAGGTGGTGGTAATGAAACGACCGTCGATCTCACCGGTGCTTGCATCCAAATTGCGCACACGATACTCGAAGGTAAGCGCTGTTTCGGCTAAAAAAGCCAGTCCGGCCGGATTGGAGAAGGAAGAGGTCGCGTCGTCCGCTACGCCGATAAAAGCGCCCCCCATGCCATTGGCCCGGGCGCCCGGCGGGTTGAAATTGAACTGGTATTCGCGGAAAAGTTCTTCGTTGGTTTGGGCAAGCGTTGCCACGGGTACCGTTAGGAACAAAAAAACGAGAGCATGTCTCACGGTCTTGTGACAATAAAATGGAGGGGTTTGCATGCGAATAAGGATTCCCTCTTCATCAATCCGCTGAATTCTATCTCAGTATAACCTGTCAGCTCAACGTATAAACAAGACGAGGCGCTGATTGAGCGGTTCAGGCAAGTAGCCGTAAAAGCACTGGTAGTCCGTGCAATTCGGCCTGAATGTTGCTAGAATCAGGCCAATTGTTTGGGGGAAGTATGTCTCGCTCCTTATATATCCTAATATTCATGCTCAACCCGGTGTTCTTGCCGGGTCAGACCGGGTTGGACGGCATTACCCAGTGCAACGCCGAGAGGTTAGATACCCTGCTGGTCTCCGACCGTTTCGAAGATGCGGTACAATTCGGTGAACAACTGATTTTGGCCAATGCCCACGGTCTCATTTTCCTGGATGTGACCGACATCACTCGCGACCCCATCCTGATAGAACCGCTTTCCGGCGAGGTCATCGCTGTACAATTGGACGGAAACCGACTGTGGGCCGCGGTGCGCGGAGTGGGCCTCTATCAGTACACCTACGACGAGGACGAGGACGAGGTGCTGCCCGCCCAAACCGGTTTCTTCAATGTCCCCGGCCTTTTATCGGTAACCGTGGTAGGCGATGTCATCATGGCGCTGACCGAGACCGGTTTGCGTTACTTGCGCATCGATCCCTTGCAAATCGTGGACACCTTGCAGATGGAGGGCCTGGATATTCGCGCTAATGAGAACATGGTTTTTGTTCGTGGTTTTGACGCTCACGTTACCATGCTTCGCTATGACGAACAGGGCTTCGTCGATGAGGGCGAATTTCTCGAGGTCGATGACTCCCGGATCTTTTACGGCATGGAATATGCCGGCGACGCCCTGGTGGTGGACACTCTGAACGGCGTCAAATGGCTTACTTTCGACGAGCAGGGCGAGCGCACCGATGAGGGCTTTTACTTCGAGAACCAGGGCAGCAACATTGTTTTCGGGTTTGATGTCAACGACAGCCGCATCACGCTCAGTTTTGCCAACCGCATCGAAGTTCACACTTATGATATCTCGCGGCGAACCACCTACCGGGGTCAGATCTCCCAACAGTTCCGCGATGTGGGTATTACCAAGATTCGCACCGAGAACAATCACCTGCACCTGCTTAACTCGGCGGTTACCGGTCGAGATTGGAGTCTCGATTCCTATTCCTTGAGCGCCGATACCCCGACGCGGTTGGCTCGTTTACCCGCCCGTTTTCGCGATGTGGCCGATGCAGCCGTGATCGGAGACCAGATCTACTTTGCCGTCGACAGACTGCTGCAAACCTTATCTCCCGATAATGAATTGAACACGTTGGAAACCCTTGACGGGCAGATACTCTTCCTGGTCGCCTCAGGAGAGTACCTTTTGGCCGTGTTTTCAGACAAAGATTCTCAAACCGGCTTACAGCTGTTTCGGAGCGGCGAAGAGGGCCTGACACAGGTGCTCAGGGAATCCATCGAGGGAAATGTTCAGGACTTGACTCAGTACCAGGGGCAGTTTGCCTTTACGCGCACGTTTCGCACCATCTCAGAGGCGCGTTATACGGTGTTTACGCTGGAAACGGACGGCGAAACGGTGGAACTGATCGAGACGTTGGATGCCCAAACGGAAATCGGCGAGCCCAATCCCTTCGGCTTCTTGCAGTTGGGTGAGCGCGGCCTGGTTTACTGGGATCGAGAGCGCCTTTGGATCAAAGCCTTGGGTGAGCAGGATCCACAGCCTTTTATTTTGGACCTGGGTGTGGAAGAAAGCTTGATTGCCCTTGCAGCGCCCGGTCCACAATTCTGGATCGAGACAGAACAGGGCTTGCTGATTGCCGAACCACAACGCCAAACGGTCCAAGTGCTGGGCAGGCATCCTAATTGGACCAATCTGGGTCGCCAGAACTCCAATCTCATCCTGGCTGTAAACAAACTTCAGGGGCCCACGCGTTATCATGTCATGGGCCGTCGGGACGGACTGGCCTACTCCATGTTGAGCTTTGAAACCTCCTCCGGTCCCACCCTGGTGACCGACCGCAACGGCGACCTGCTTGTGGCCGAACCCACCTCGGTCAGTTCTCATATCTACGGTTGTCCCTTGCCCGATATCCAGTACCAGTTGCCTTTGGACAATCGCCTGGAGTTGGACCTGAGCACCGATCTTCAGCCCTCCGATGCGGCCGTTTTGAGTATCTTCAACCGCAACGGTGAATTGATCGGCCTACAGACCCTGACGCCTTCGGTCATAGGCCTCCTGAACGGCAATACGGTTCGCAATTGGTTGTTTGATTACAATCGGCTGGAAACGGCGCACGCGGTGGTATTGAATTCCTCGGTTGCCATGGGACCCGTGATTTCCGGCAGGGCAATCAGCTCGAATACTAATTCCAGATTTGCACTGCAACTTCCGTCCTGGCAGGAAAACGAATTCTATGTACCGCACATTCCCAATGATTTCAACAACTGGGATACACGTGTTGCGGTAAATACCTTCAACGCCTCCGGCGGCGACAGCCTGATCTACTTGGAAAGCGCCTTCAATGATTCCAAGGCGGAGATCACCGATTTCGGCAGTCCGGTGGAGTTCCGCATCGACCAGGACACCTTTATTCCGCCTACACGATGGGCACGGGTTACCAGCGATGACCTCAATGTCAATCTGAACGGTTTTACCCAAATCCAAGCGCCCTCGCGCGGGCTGGCCGCGGCCGTCCCTCTAATCGGTGAATTGGCCGGTAGTTTGTTCGTTCCCTTCCTGGCCGGGAAGGACAACCCGGGCTGGTGGACCGGCCTGGTGATGGCCAACCCCCATCCCACCGATGTCAAGGTTCGGATTTTCGGCTATAACAAACAGGGCGAACGCGGTATCGACCGTACCCTCGATCTTCCGGCCAAAGACACTCTGGTGGTTCCCGCCGAGGCATGGATCGAGGATTTTGTGCCGGACGCGGATATCCAATGGTTGGCCCTCGTTTCTGAATTGCCCATCACCGGCATGACCCTTTTTGCCACGGTCAACCCCGGACAGCTTGCGGGACTCCCACTGGCTACCAGTCCCAGTGAACGTATTTTGTGCACCGGCATTCGCAGCAACAGCGAATGGAACACCAGTCTGGTGATCACCACCATTAACCTGGAGCGCGCTGTTTTGAAGCTGACCGCGGTCGGTAGAGACGGCCGCGAGTTGGAAGTTCGCGGTTGGGAAATCCCCAGCCGCGCCATTCTGCAACGCAATGTGCGCGACCTTTTCAACCTCAGTGATCAGTTGCCGAACGTTCACACCATCCGGGTGGAAAGCAACACGGAAGTTATTGGTTTCATCTTCCGAAATCAGCGCGGCACCGGCTCTCTGGAGGCCGTCAGCGCTATCGTAGACACGGTTGCCCGGTAGGTTTTCAGAAGCCCAGGAATATAAGCATCCACCGTATCAGCCCGGTTTCGCGCAAGAATCCGCTGAAAATGATCCACGCCAGCGGTAATCCCATGGGGCCGATGCCCTCAAGCGTCGCCGTAACCTTGTGCGCCTTTTCCTCGGGCACAAACAGCAGAATGGCGCCGCTACCGTCCAACGGAGGCAAAGGAATCAGATTAAAGAGAAAAAGGATGATATTGAGGATGTACATCTGTCGAATCAGGATTTCCACGGGTACCCATGGAGAGTTGTCGCCGGTAGCCATCTGGCTCCGGTAGGCGTTGAGGAAGACATCGTCCATGGCCCGGTAGATGACAAGCGCGATCACCATCAGTACAAGATTGGCCAGCGGCCCGGCCAGCGACATCCAGGCATGCCTTTTAGGATATTGGCCGGCCCAATAGGGATTGTAAGGCGTAGCCGCCCAGCCCATGGGAAAGCCCATGAAGATCATGCTGAGAATGGGAGCCAGGACCATGCCGAAGGGGGCGCGTTGAATATGGGGAAACGGATCCAACGAGACCTGGCCGCCTTCATAGGCTGTTGCGTCACCGCCCCTCAGTGCCGCCCAGGCGTGCGCCGCCTCGTGACAGGTCGCCGAAAACATGAAGACAAACATACCGATGAGAATGTTGACCGGGGAAATATCGGGCAAGTAACCATCCTTCCGCTACATTTCGTCGATATACCGGTGATAGGTTTTGCGCAGGTCATCGAAATCCAGGTCGTAAGGCAGGACGGACATAAGCTTGCCTTTCCTATTGAAGAACATGAGAGCCGGGTGTGTACTCAAGCCGTAGGTATCCGCAAGGGTGATCGAAGGGTCCATATAGTATTCACCGGGCATGTCTTGTTCTTCAAGGAAGGTCATGAAGCTTTCCTTGTTTTTCTTCCCCTTCAATATGGCGTAATAGGCAATATCATCATAGATATTGGATAGTTCACTCAGATCGGCAATCTTGTTGAGGCATTTCTGGCAGCCGGCCATGTCGGCATAGAAAACGATGTAACCCCGGGAGCCGTCTAGAACACGGGACTTTTTCCCGGCCAGGGAGTAGAAATTCAAATCGAAGATGGTGTAATCGTCCAGTCCGGCAATATAAGCGCGGATCTTCGACTCAAAGGCAAACAGACCAATAGCGGCCAAGACGATCAGTCCGAACACTAAGTTGAGAAGATTCTTTCGCATACGCCTAAATGATCCCCTTCCAATACATATGTGGCTAACTTATCATAGCATATGATACTTGTCAGACTGAGTCGCTTTTTACGCAACAGTTAGATTTAACTCCGAAATCAATCCGGATTGAATTCCAACAGGGCAAAACCTTGATCAACCACCTGGCCTTCGTTGCAGTGAAGCGCGGTTACCGTGCCCGCAACAGGGGCTTCAATGCGGTGTTCCATCTTCATAGCTTCCATAATCACCAAAACGGCGCCTTTCTCTACCCGAGCTCCCGGTTTCGTGGACACCTTGATCACCTTACCCGGCATGGGCGAGATAAAGCCGCCGTGACCTTCTTCCGCCTGCTCTCTGTTCTTGCACTTTTCGAACACCCTGGTGACACCGTCCAAAGTTACCCAAACAGCGGTTGGCGTTTCGGTTACGAAATAGGGCAGGTAGCGATCATCAACAAATAGGGCGCCGTGACCGGGTCGCAGCTTTCCCTGTAGTTTGGTTTCGCGGCCGGCCTCTTTTTCGGTGATGTGTACCTTGGGCGGGTGTTTGTCCAGAAGGTCCACTTGAAAAATGCGATCTCCCAATTTAAAGCGATTTCTCATTGAATAACCCTCCATCCGGGCAGCCGGTCCCATGGATCATCCACGATCTGAGCTCTGTCACCGGTTTTCTCTTCCGTCGCCGACTCGGTCATAAAGGTAAGAGCCAAAGCTTCGTCGACGAGGTCTTCGCCGCTTGTGAAATCGGGGAACTGTCGGGCTAGATAATCCGTTGTGGTGTTGCCCTCGATGAATTCGGGCTCGTTGAGAATCTCGCGCAGAAAGGCAATATTGGTTTGGACACCGTGAACACAGTACTGGGCCAGAGCCACGCTTAACTTGGAAATGACCTGGTCTCTGGTAGCGCCCCAGGCAATCAACTTAGCGATCATGGGATCGTAGAAGATGGAAATCTCGTCGCCCTGGTGAATGCCGCTGTCCACGCGAATACCCAAACCGCGAGGTTCGGAATAACCAACGATACGGCCGGTCTGGGGGAGAAAATTACGGGTGGGATCCTCGGCGTACACACGAACCTCGATGGCGTGACCTCGCGCGGCGATTTCGTCCTGGTGCAGCGGCAGAGATTTGCCGTTGGCTACCATGATCTGCCAGCGAACCAGATCCAAGCCCGTGACGGCCTCGGTGATAGGGTGTTCTACTTGTAAGCGAGTATTCATTTCCAGGAAATAAAAGGAATCGTCCTCGTCCAGCATAAACTCCACGGTGCCGGCGTTCTCATAACCTACCGATGCGGCAGCTTTGACAGCCGCGGCGGCCATGCGTTCGCGTACCTCGGGCTTTAGGCCCGGTGAAGGCGTTTCCTCCAGTATCTTCTGGTGACGCCGCTGAATGGAGCACTCTCGCTCATAGAGATGCACCACGTTGCCCTGCTTGTCGCCGAAGACCTGGAACTCCACGTGGCGCGGGCGTTGCAAATAACGCTCCAACAACACGGTATCATCGCCGAAGGCGGAAAGCGCCTCGCGACGGGCCGCGGCGAGAGCTTCCTCGAACTGGTCGGCATGATTGACGATGCGCATTCCCTTTCCGCCGCCGCCGGCAGAAGCCTTGATCAGCAAGGGATAACCGATCTTACCGGCTTCCACGGCCAGGTGCTCAGGGTCCTGGTCGGCACCGTTGTAACCCGGCACCACCGGAACGCCGGCCTCGATCATGCGCCGTTTGGATGCCATCTTGGAACCCATCAACTCGATGACCTCGGGTTTGGGACCGACAAAAATCAAGCCGGCGCCGGTCACCGCACGGGCAAAGTCAGCATTTTCGGAAAGGAAACCGAAACCCGGATGGACCGCGTCCACCCCGGCATCTTTCGCTACCTCGATGATTTTTTCGATACATAGATAACTCTCATTAACCGGCGCAGGTCCGATGGGATAGCAGATATCGGCCTCTCGCGCATGACGGGAACTCATGTCGGCCTCGGATGCTACCGCGACCACGGTCATCCCCATCTCACGACAGGTCTTCATGATGCGCAACGCAATTTCACCACGGTTGGCAATCAGGATCTTCTCCATTCAAGCACTCCTACATGCGAAAGACGCCGTATTTGATTTCGGGAATCGGCGCGTTGTGGACTAGCGACAGAGCCATGCCCAGTACATCACGCGTGTCCCGGGGGTCGATGATGCCGTCGTCCCAAAGGCGCGCGGATGAATACCAGGCACTGCCTTCGCGCGCATATTTTTCCAGAATGGGCGTCTTGAATGCCGCCTGCTCTTCCTCTGTCATGGCTTCTCCACGCCGCCCCAACTGTTCCATCTTCACCTGGCATAGTACATTGGCCGCCTGTTCGCCGCCCATGACCGAAATGCCCGCATTAGGCCACATCCACAGGAAGCGCGGGTCATAGGCCCGGCCGCACATGCCGTAGTTACCCGCTCCGTTGGACGCGCCGATGATCACGGTCAGTTTGGGGACATTGGCGCAGGAAACCGCGTGCACCATCTTGGCGCCGTCCTTGGCGATACCGCCCGCTTCGTATTTGCTGCCGACCATGAAACCCGTAATGTTTTGTAGGAACAACAGCGGAACCTTGCGTTCATTGCACAACTCGATGAAGTGGGTCGCCTTCAGCGAAGATTCGGAAAAAAGTACTCCGTTATTGGCCACAATGCCGATCGGCATGCCCCAGATATGAGCAAAACAGGTGACCACCGTGGTGCCGTAAAGCGCCTTGAATTCGTGGAAGTCGGAACCGTCGACAATGCGAGCGATGATCTCGCGCACGTCGAAGGGTTGCCTGGAATCGACCGGCATGATACCCAGAATTTCTTCGGGATCATAAATCGGTTCTTCTGCTTTGCGCGAGCCCGGCACCACTTTCCTCTCCCGGTTCAGATGCGCATAGATCTCGCGTACAATGTCCAAGGCCTCGCGATCGCTACGGGCATAATGATCGGCCACACCGGACTCTCGGCAATGCACATCGGCGCCGCCCAGATCCTCAGCACTCACAACTTCACCCGTTGCGGCGCGGACCAAAGGAGGCCCTCCCAGAAAAATGGTTCCGGTTCCCTTCACGATCACGGTTTCATCGGACATGGCGGGTACATAGGCGCCGCCGGCCGTACAACTGCCCATCACCGCGGAGACCTGAGAGATTCCCTTTGCTGACATACGCGCTTGATTGAAAAAGATACGGCCGAAATGATCCCGGTCGGGAAAGACTTCGTCCTGCTTGGGCAGGAAGGCGCCTCCGGAATCGACCAGGTAAACGCAGGGTAGGTTGTTTTCCTCGGCGATCTTCTGGGCGCGCAAGTGTTTTTTCACGGTGATGGGCAGGTAGGTACCGCCCTTCACCGTTGCATCATTGGCCACAATCATTGCTTCCTGGCCTTGGATTCTGCCGACGCCGGTGATGATTCCGGCGGCAGGAAGTGGAAAATCATATAAATTTTGTCCTGCTAAAGCGGACAATTCCAAAAAAGGACTGCCGGGGTCCAGAAGATAGTCTATCCGTTCACGCGCGGTCATTTTCTCGCGTTTGCGATGAAGCGCGACTGCTTTTTCTCCCCCGCCGGCTAAAGTTTCCTCAAGTGCGGCCTGCAAACGGCCGATGGAACCGCTCATGTGGGAACGATTGGCATGGAAACGTTCCGAAGCAGTGTTGACTTTGGTGTTGAATGTGGCCATCAACGACCTCCAAATCCAAATAAAGGCTATCCATCATACCTGGAAATACCCAAGGCAAAACCAAAAAAATACTGCTTATATCAGACTCGGTTTGTTCCTTTGGCTTGCATCCGTTCAAAAGGGACCATATATTGAGAGGGGTCACACCAATTGCCTTAACAAGTCATTTACTCCGAGATCAAGAATGCCGGATGAGCTCTGGTCCTTACCCCAACACTCTTTACCAAGGAGTCAATTTTTACAACCAACAGCAAATCCACTCAACACTCATGAAAACGAAAAATCCGTCAACCAACCGATAATTCCGACTGCTACGCTGAAGAGGTGTTAACCAAAAGCTAACCTTTGAATCATGTGCTTGGGAAAGGGTATTCTGGAATTCGGCAAACCCAAGCTGTGATAAAGGCTGAGGTCGTAAAAAAACGCAAAAAAGTCGAAAAAAATGCTTGGCTTTTACCCAGAATAAAGTTATAGTGGTCGCAACGGTTCCTTTTGCGGCTTACTTTTCCACCACTTGGAGGTTATCTTGAGATTCAAGTTCTTCCCCGGTTCCGAATTAAGCCCGCCCCAATTGCTCGGCGGCATTGTCGATCTCGATCGTCCGCAACACCTGGTTGCCAACCTGTTTGTAGACGACAACAATGAAATCGGGCCGTATTCCGACGAACGCCTGTTCAGCCTTCGAGAGGGGGAGGTCCCGCGTCATATCGAG
>JASJCB010000394.1 GCA_030066195.1 Acidobacteriota bacterium | reverse complement strand
CGGCCATATTCAGTTCGTGGGTCACGCAGCAAACGGTTTTGCCGCGTTCGGCCATGGCTCGCAACTTGCGAAAAACCCCTGCCTGATGGTGGATGTCCAGGGCGCGAGCCGGTTCGTCCAGCAGTAGAATCGGCGTGTCCTGGGCCAGAATGCCGGCCAGCAGCACCATTTGTTTCTCACCACCGCTCAACTCGTTGTAGGCGCGGCCGATCAGGTGTTCGGCGTCCATATCGGCAAGGGCCTGCCGAATGATCTTCCAGTCTTCCTCGCCGGGCAGTGACCACCAACTCTGGTGAGGAAAGCGCCCCAACGCCACGATTTCCTCGACACGGTAACCGGCAGCCTCGGATACGCGTTGAGGCAGATAGGCTACCCGGCGCGCGCGTTCCCGAGCGTCAAACCGGGCCAGGTCATGGGAATCCACGGCGATGTTGCCGGACCAGGGTTTCAATAATCCGGCCAGAATGCGGATGAAGGTGCTCTTGCCGGTCCCGTTGGGCCCGATCAGCGCGGTGAGTTGCCCGGGAGTCAGTTCAAGGTTCACCCCTTGCAAAACTGCCCGCTCCGTATAGCCGAAGCTAATGTCCTCAGCCGTTAATGCCATGACCGCTCCGTTACTGCCGCGTGTGCAGGACGGCGGCAAGATCGCGGATGCCTTGAAAGATGCGAGGACCGCTTTTCAACAGGTGACTGCCCGTAAGCACGTGGACGCGTTGGTTGCGAACCGCGGGCAGACTTTGATAGCGTTTCCAGAAATCGGCCATTTCAATTTGTTCTTCCTCACTGACGTTGTCGTAGGCATGGAAGACAACGATCGCGTCGGGTTGGTAGGCCAGCACCCGCTCCCAGTCCAGGTTGAGCCAGCGTTTCGGTTCCTCGGCGGTGACGGAAATACCGCCGGCCAGATGCACCATTTCGGTGACGAAGGAACCTTTTCCGCTGGTAAATACCTCTTTATCGGCGCGTCCGATAACGGCCAGGACGCGGGGCTTCTCTGCATGTTGCGCCGTTTCCCGGCGGATGTCTTCCAACTCCCGCTCGAGCTTTTCAGTGAGGGCAACGCCCTTTTCTTCCTCACCCATCAGCTTCCCCAGCCGCGTCGGTGCCGCCACGATATCGGCCAGGGACTCCAGGCGCAGGGTCTCGCATGGAGTGTTCAGGCGTTCCGCCATTTCGCGAACCTTGACGGCCTCACCCAGGCCCAGCACCAACTGGGGTTGCACCCGCAGCATTTTTTCATAATCGGGTTCGTTGACATGACCCATCGCGGGTAACGAGGCGGCTTCCGGTGGGTAATCGCTGAAGGCGCTGACCCCGACGATCCGGTTTTGTAGCTCCATCTCGTAAAGGAATTCCACGATAGAGGGACCGAAGGCCACCACCCGCTGCGGCGTTGAAGACGCCGATTCCGGTACCCGGGGTTGAGTGGTCGTGCAGGAGAGGAAAAGAAAAACGGCGAGAAGTAATAAGAAACGGGAGGTCAAAGCAAACTCCAGGTGTTGCCGGTAGACCGACACGATGAATTTCCTATCCTAGAACGAATAGGCTTGCTTGTCACCAGCATTCGCGGGACTAGGAGGTTGAACCAGCCAACTTACCTCAGGATGGC
Source organism: Acidobacteriota bacterium (assembly GCA_030066195.1). Classification (GTDB taxonomy): domain Bacteria; phylum Acidobacteriota; class Holophagae; order Acanthopleuribacterales; family Acanthopleuribacteraceae; genus JASJCB01. Next base: position 4,052 of record JASJCB010000394.1, on the reverse strand, counting down.
TATGAAGTTTGGGATGATGGAGATTGTTTTTATCACGGTGGTTTTGAAGTCCGCGATTAGATCAGGCCAGGATGATGGTCCGCTTGTTGCCCTCGGCATCGGTCACTTCAACGGTTTTATCTTTCCCCATGAATTGGGTGCATGCTGCCATAAAAGCCAGGCTCTTGCGGACGGCCCCGGCGCTCGTGGGGAGTTTGAAATAATCTTTAATAGTTTCGATACTTTCCAACTCTGCTTCATTCAGGCCCAAGGAAACGTATTTCATGATACACCTCTCGGTTCTCGGGCTACACCATGGCCCTTCTATCTAAAATCTATGGATTTTCGTTGATAAAAACAAGAAAAAACTTGATTTCCCGTGTACTTAGTCAGGCGTCTTCTGGAAATCTTTTCCTGATCAGAGCTTCCCATTCGGGCTTTTGGGCCAATTTATTTAATTCTGTCGCTAACTTTCCTTTTTCTGCTCTTGCCTCGTAGATTTTTGCCAGGTTCCAGGATATCTCCTCTTTTTCTTCTTCAACCGAGGAAAGCCGTCCGGCAAGCAGGAGATCATGCTCTGCTTTTTCAAGATCGCTTCCATCGAGCCAAGCTCTACCGCGAAAAAGGTGAAGACGGGCCAAATAATCCGTGTTCCCATCTTGCGGGAAATACTCGACAGCTTCGTTGAAGATTTTAAGAGAGCGATCATCGAATCCTTTTTCATCTCTTTTATTGGCATAGGCGACGGCTCGGGCAAACTGTGCTTCCCAATCCGTAGGGTGGTCAAGCAAGTATTGATCGTAGTGCCAGGCGACTTTGTTCCACGAACCGTCCAGGCCGAGATCGATACTCAAGGCATTTGCTTTCAAGAGATGTTGTTCCGAATCCGATTCAACGCCGTCGGGTAGGCTTTGTATTCGCTTGATCAGGGCAACTTTTTCTTCCGGTATAGTGATTTCCTCAGGTTTGACGGCGGTTACGCCAATTTCATCCAACCTCGATTTCAGACGACTGTTTTCCTCCTTCGCGGCTTCCAGACGACTTTCCACAGTTTTTTTCTGTTCTTCCACGGCCTTTTTCTGTTCTTCAACCAGCGCTTTTTGCTCTTTTACCAGCTTAACCTGCTCGTCTTTCATTGTCCTGAGAATCAGCCAAAACCTGATGAGAAAGCTAATTGCCGCCACGGACCCCACGGCGCTGATAAAAGAGAAAATATGTTCCCAATTCCTGATTAACTCATTCATTTAATAATCCCCGGTCTTTTGCCTGGATCGAATAGAAGCTCGCTTCTATCCTAGAACGAATAGGCTTGCTTGTCACCAGCATTCGTCATCCGCGTCTCTCGGGCTTCTGAAATCTGGAATTTTTTCCTTTTTGCTGAGATAACCCGCTAACCGGCCACACTGTTCAACCAGGCGGTTCCTTTGTCTAACGACGGAGGACTTGCTACCCGACCCTACCCGAAATCGAACCGCCTTCGGGCGGAACAACCGCGGTACGTAATAATATTGACCCGCGTATCCACATCGGTTGTTGACTTTGCCGACACCAAATTTATAGCCTTACAAAAAAGGCCCCGGTTATCCGGGGCCTTTCTTCGTGTTTCGATATCCCGATGTCATCCGGCAACGGCGGCCAGCATGGGGTCCAGTTTGCCGGCGGCGTCAAGGGCGTGTAGTTCGTCGCAGCCGCCGATACTTTGGCCGTTGATAAAGATTTGCGGTACCGTACGACTTCCGGTCAGTTGACGCAACTCGGCGCGTACAGACGGCAGGGTGGACACGTTGGTGTCTTCATATTGCGCGCCCTTGTTGTCCAAAAGGCGTTTGGCGCGGATGCAGAAGGGGCACCAGGGCGTGGTGTAGATTTTGATTTCGCCCTGTTTTCCGACAAGCTCGCTCATTAGAGGCCTCCTCAAAAAAAATCGCGTTGTCCGACTTACAAGTAAACAACGCTTCCTTTGTTTGGATTCCCGAAAAGTAGAGCCGCCCTTGCGAGCGGCTCCACGGGATATCTAGATCAAGACTTCGGCCCGTATTGGCTGAAATTGGAGGAAGTCTCCTCGAAGTTCTTGAAGTTTTCGCGGAACAGGTTGACCAGATGCCGGGCTTTCTCAGCGTAGGCATCGCGATTGGACCAGGTTGCGGAGGGGTCCAGCATCTTGCTGTCCACACCGGACAGGCTGGTGGGGACGCCGAAACCGAAGTAGGCATCTTCGCGGAAGTCGGCGTCTTCAATGTTGCCGTTCAGAATGGCCGTAATAATAGCGCGGGTATCGGGCAGGTTGATACGGTGCCCGACGCCGTAAGGTCCTCCGGTCCAGCCGGTGTTGACGAGATAGGCTTTGGCGCCGTATTTCTCCATTTTCTTACCCAGCAATTCCGCGTATTTGGTGGGATGCAAGGGCAGGAAGGGCGAGCCGAAGCAGGCCGAGAAGGTGGCGGTGGGCTCGGTCACGCCGCGTTCCGTACCGGCAACCTTGGCGGTGTAGCCGGAGAGGAAGTGGTACATGGCCTGGCCAGGGGTGAGTCGCGAAACGGGCGGCAAGACACCGAACGCATCGCAGGTCAAGAAAATGATGGTTTTGGGATGACCGCCCTTGGAGGGCTCGATTGCGTTGTCGATATGATCAATGGGATAGGAAACCCGGGTATTCTCGGTGATGGACTTGTCTTTGAAATCCACCTGGCGGGTTTCTTCGTCGTAGACCACGTTTTCCAAGAGAGCGCCGAAACGTATGGCATTCCAAATATCCGGCTCGTTCTTTTGCGACAGGTCGATGCACTTGGCGTAGCAGCCGCCTTCGAAATTGAAGATGCCGTTGGCGGACCAGCCGTGTTCATCGTCACCGATCAGTTTGCGGTTGGGATCTGCCGAAAGCGTGGTTTTGCCGGTGCCGGACAGTCCGAAGAAGAGAGCGGTTTCGCCGTTCTCGCCCATGTTGGCGGAACAGTGCATGCTCAGCACGCCGGCGAGAGGCAGGCGGTAGTTCATCACGCTGAAAATACCCTTCTTCATTTCACCCGCGTACATGGTGCCGCCGATTACGGCCACCCCGCGAGACAGGTGGAAGGCCACAAAAACTTCGCTGCGCAGGCCCAGTTCCTCGTAGTCCTCGGCTGTAATATCGCAGGCGTTGATAACGGTGAATTTCGGTGTGTGATCGGCCAGTTCTTCGGCCGTGGGGCGGATGAACATGTTGTTGACGAAATGCGCATGCCACGCCTTACGGGTCACCACGCGCATGGGCAGGCGGAAATCGTCGTCCGCACCCGCGAAGCCGTCGAACACGTAGGCGTCCACGCCGTCGAAATGAGCGGTTACCTTCGCAAACAACTTGTCGAAGGTCTCTTCGCTGATTTTCTGGTTGATATCACCCCACCAGATGTTTGTGGAGGCGTCCCCCTCGTCGACAAAGTATTTGTCTTTGGGCGAACGGCCCGTGAACTTGCCGGTTCGGCACATGGTCGCGCCGTTCATTCCCAACACACCTTCGCCGTTGACCAGGGTGTGTTCTACCAGCTTTTCAACAGGCAAATTGCGGTGCACTTTGGCCGGTTTCAGGCCGAATGTCTCTAATCCGAATGTTTCAGACATGGATGCCCCATCCTTCTCCGATAAGTGTGTAATACTACCCGCATTACCGGACCCTAACCGGTAAGCACCCAAATTGTAACATGCCTTCGGTAGGCTTGGACAAAAAGAGGAGGCTATATCCGCCTTTTGCGAAAACGACCCCATTCGGCGAAACGATCGCTGGCGGCTAAGTCGAAACGGTCCAGGCAGATCAGGTCGGAAAAAAAGAGGTCGGGCCGATTGTTGTGAATAAAGCTTAACGAAATAATGTTAGCCTTGCACCGGGATCTGATGGAGGTTTGTTGTGAAGAATCGCAAGTGGTGGACATACGGTTTTGTTGTCCTGATTGCCGTCGGCGCCTACTTTATCAATGTAGAGGTTCAGTCCCATCTTGGTCGTAAAGCTGTTGAAGGACTGGATTTCGAGGTTCATGACCTCAACGGTGCGTTCACCAGGGCGAAAGCTGAATCGAAAATGGTGCTGGCGGGCCTGTCCG
>JASJCB010000074.1 GCA_030066195.1 Acidobacteriota bacterium | reverse complement strand
AAGTACCCGGTGCCCGGGCCGCCCCTCAAAAACCGGCGGAAAATTTGCCGTCGCCCCGGCCGCCTATCAAAATTCTCTCGCGAAGTACCCGGTGCCCGGGCCGCCCTTCAAAAACCGGCGGAAAATTTGCCGTCGCCCCGGCCGCCTGGTGGTTCAATATCTCGCACTTTTCCATTACCCTGTCCGAGCTTATTGAGAAGTTGCAAAAAGCGGCCCCGGACATGGGCATGCTCTACAACCGCTTGACGGCTTTTCATGATGAACACCGCAATCCCGTCATTGTGATCCCGGGCGAATCATCATTTCACCATGTTCCCGAAGCCGGGCTCCGGGTCATAATAGGGTGAATTTGTTTAGGAGCGTGTTATGACTCGCGTTTTATGGAGCCTCTTCTTTGCTTTCACCGGTTTTGCCGGCGAGCCGCCCAAGGCCGATCACCTGATCCTCATTTCCGTTGACGGCTTTCGGCCCGATTTCTATCGTGATTCCGGCTGGCCCGCGCCCAACCTGCAACAGATGGCCGCCGGGGGCGTGAGCGCTGACGGCGTGCGCGGGGTTTTTCCCAGCGTGACCTATCCCTCGCATACCACCATGATTACCGGCGCCAAACCCAGGCGGCACGGCATCCTATACAATTCGCCGTTCGAGGAAGGCGGGCAGACCGGCGCCTGGTACTGGTATGCGTCTGCTATTAAAACCAGAACCCTATGGCATGCCGCCGAGGATAAAAACATGGTCACCGCCAGTCTCTCCTGGCCGGTCAGCGTCAAGGCGCCGGTCGACTACAACCTCCCGGAATACTGGCCGTTGGACGATTCCGATCTGTTCGACCTGGTCCGTAACCATATCCAGCCCAAGGGTTTTGCCGCCGAGTTGGAACGCGAGGCCCTGGGCAGATTGAATAACGATACCTTCAACACCTGGTCGCTGATGCGAGACATTCGCCTGGGCCTGGCCGCGTCCTACCTGATACGCACCTACAAACCCCATCTGATGACGCTTCACCTGGTGCGCACCGATTTTGCCCAACATGAGCAGGGCCGCGAGGGACCCGACGTGCGGCGCGCCGTGGCCAATGCCGACGTAGCGATCGGCCTGATCCGCGAAAGCCTGAAAGCCGCCGGCATCGAGGAACGCAGCGCAATCATCGTCACCGGTGATCATGGTTTCGTAAACATCGACAAAATGTTGGCCCCCAATGTCTGGCTGGTAAAAGCCGGTTTGCGGGGAGCCGAAAAGGATCGCGGCGACTGGAAGGCAAACTGGCATAAAACAGGCGCCTCGGCATTTCTTATCCTGAAGGACCCGGGCGACACGGCCACGGTAGCAAAGGTTCGGAAACTGCTGGAAGACCTGCCCGCCGACCGTAAAAAACTGTTTCGCGTGTTGGAAGCCGACGAATTGGCCGCCATGGGCGCGCCGGACGTACCGCTTGCGCTGAGCCCCGCGCCGGGCGTCAATTTTTCCGGCAACACCACGGGTGACGACCTCTATTCCACAAAAGGCGGCCAGCACGGTTACGTCCCCGATTTCGATCAGATCTACACCGGGTTTATCGGTTACGGCAGCGGTTTCAAGGAAGGAATCAGGGTTAAGCGCATCGGCCTGGAGGATATTGCCCCCATGGCCGCCCACCTTCTGGGTTTGGAAATGGAGGCACCGGACGGCAAACTACACGCCGAATTCTTCAAGTAATCGATATCGTGTAAATAAAATACCGAAAAGGCGGGATCTTTCGGTCGATCATCCTCCGACTGAAAACACGCATTCCTGGATTCTGAGTCCCCATCCTGGATTTTTTTGAGTAAATCGGTTATTTTGGTAATGCCCGCTTAAGCCGGGCCGTGGGGTAATCTGTGACTTTTAATATCGATAGACTGGATCATCTGGTATTGACCGTATTGGACATTCGCCAGACCTGTGATTTCTATACGCGTGTATTGGGCTTGACTGAAATCACTTACGACGACGAACGAAAAGCTCTGCGCTTCGGCAACCAGAAGATCAATCTGCACGAATACGGTAATGAATACGAGCCCCACGCCTTTCGTACGGTGCCCGGTTCCGCCGACCTTTGTTTCAAAACCGATGCCGAGATCGAAGAGATTCAACAACACCTGGCTGATTGTAGTGTGGAAATCATCGACGGTCCTCTAAAGCGAACCGGGGCGGTGGGCACCATTACGTCCATCTACATCCGCGACCCCGATCTCAACCTGATCGAAATTGCCCACTACGATTGAAAATACCCGGCAACGCCGAAGCGTTACCGGGTAAAGGGACTCAGTGCAATTTCTCCGACGCGGACGAAAGAGCGGCTGCTTTGCCCACCAGTTCCAGGAACTGATTGCGGTACCCGTTGGGATCGAAGTCGGTCGCGCCTTCAGCCAGATCCTCGATCTGTCGCCAGGTGACGGCCTTGCCGCCCGGCGCATCGCGTAGCTTAAGGGCAAAGGCCGCAACTGCCGCCGAAAAGCGCAGGTCGTCACTACAGTCGGCCAGGACCCGGCCGGTGTCGCGAACGGGGATTTCCATGCGTCTGCTGAAACGTGTCTTGGGCGGCTTGTAATACAGTTTTACGGTCAACAATTCACCCCCGTTCGACTTGCGGTTGAGTGCCCGCCTTTGGTATTTCAGCGGTCCCACCTTGGCGGCTTTTTTGGAGATTCCCGGCGGAACCAGTTCGTAAAGGGCCGTGATGGAATGACCGGCGCCCATGTCCCCGGCGTCCACCGAGTCATCGTTGAATTCGGTGTGCTTCAGCAGGCGGTTCTCGTAACCCAGCAGGCGCCATTCGGCAACTTCGGCCGGGTTGAACTCCAACTGCATCTTAACGTCGCGCGCCACGATAACCAAGGTGCCGCCGACCTCTTCGACCAGAACCTTTTCAGCCTCGGCCAGGGTGTCGATATAGGCGTAATTGCCGTTACCCACGGCCAACCGCTCCAGGGTTTTGTCGTTGAGATTACCCATGCCGAATCCCAACACGGTCAATTCTATGCCGGTTTTAGCTTTGTCTTCAGCCAGTTTCACCAGGGCGTCGTGGCTATGAACACCCAGGTTGAAATCGCCGTCCGTGGCCAGGATGACCCGGTTGACCCCGTCCGTTATGAACTGCTCGGCAGCCAGTCGATAGGCGGCCTGGATGCCTTTCTCGCCGTTGGTGCCGCCGCCGGCCCGCAATTGCTCCAGTGCGTCCAGAATCGCCTGCTGATCGGCGCCGCTGGTCGGTGGTAACGCCACCCCCTGATCAGAGGCATAGACAACCACGGAAACCTTGTCGCGTTCGTCCAAATTGGCTGCCAACAGGCCGAGTGCGTCTTTCAACAGCGGCAGTTTATGGGCCGATTGCATGGAGCCGGAGACATCGATCAGAAACACCAGGTTACAGGCCGGGCGGCCGGCGGGATCGATGGAACGAGCCTTGAGGCCTACCCGCAACAAGCGGTGATCGGGGTTCCAGGGCGCGTTGCCTACCTGGGTGGTCACCGCGAACGGTCGTTCATACTCGGGTTCCGGGTCGTCATAGGTGAAGTAGTTGACCATTTCTTCCAGACGGACGGCGTCCGGCGGCGGCAATACCCCCTGAGTCAAGAAACGGCGTACATTGGCGTAGGCGGCGGTATCCACATCGATGGAAAAAGTGGACAGCGGGTCGTCCTTCACCGAAACGAAACCGTTGTCTTTGATACGTGCGTAGCGCTCCCCACCGGAGTACGCCGAATTCGGAGCAGAGCTGACATCGACAAGGGGTTCATTACTGGAGACCACGATGATTTCCTGAGTCAAAGAAGGCTCCAGAGTCGCATCCAGCCGAGTGGTTTTACCCGCCTCGATGCGGGTCGATACTTTGACTGTCTTTAAACCCGGCATCGCGAAGGTAACCCGATAGGGACCCGCGGGCAGGTTCTTGAAAAGGTATCGGCCGTTTTCATCAGTGATCGTGGAGCGCCGGCCGAAGAGTTTCTTACCGACCAGGGATATGGTAACACCGGGTAGCTCCATGCCGTCCTCAGCCTTCACGGTTCCGGTGAGCGCGCCGGTTTCCGTTTGTGAGGCGGACAGGAAAAACCCAAGGGCCAGGACGAGCGGGCATAGGATCGACAATGAGCGACATAACATAATACTCTCCTTAGATTTGAGCGATGATGGATACTGGAAAACCGATTGCCGACAATCGCAGGAGAAGACCTTCCTGGCTTTAGGTAGGAGCAAATTGCGGGCCGGCCTCGTGGAATCCAGCAATGGCATACGTTGGCGATGACTTGAAGGAATCCAATCAGCCGTACTCCATTCAATAGACCGTATTGAATCCAAAATTTTGGTTCCCGGCCGTTCCGTTTGCGGATTCAAGAGGCTGTCGCGAATATGGGGAAGCGCTTTCCGCCGAAAGAGAACATCGTTCTATCGAGATCGGGCGGCGATTTTGCCGAGTCTTCTCGGAGCTGTTGACGCTACTTGCATTCCCCCGCACGGCGTGTTTATAATGCCGGGAATTTGGAAATCTTCAAGCGCCCGTGCGAGCTTGTCGGAGCCTCGATTTTATGAAATGGAATGCGGTCAGCGAGAGTGATCAAAGGGCGGAGCCTCATAAGTGGGTCAATCGTGCCGGTAAGCATTTCGGGAGCTCTTAATGAAACCATTTATATTCGATGAAAACCGTTGCCTGGTGATCGGCGAGATCGCCCAGGCTCACGACGGAAGTCTGGGCACCGCCCACGCCTATATCGACGCCGTGGCCGACGCGGGCGCCGATGCGATCAAGTTTCAGACCCATATCGCCGCCGCGGAATCCACGCCCTCCGAACCCTTCCGCATCAAGTTCAGCAAACAGGACGCCACCCGCTACGATTACTGGAAGCGCATGGAGTTCACGCCGACACAATGGGCCGGCCTGGCTGAACACGCTACTGAGCGCGGTCTTATCTTCCTCAGCTCGCCCTTCTCGTTGGAAGCCGTGGAACTGTTGGCCGGTCTGGACATGGCCGTTTGGAAGATTGCCTCGGGCGAGGTTACCAATCACCGCATGTTGCGCCGCATTCTGGCTACGGGTAAGCCCGTGCTGCTGTCATCGGGTATGAGCAAACTCTCCGAACTGGACGCCGCCGTGGAGATCATCCGCGAGCACGGCAATCCCTTCGGCGTTTTCCAGTGCACCAGCGCCTACCCCTGCCCGCCCGAAAAGGTAGGGCTGAATGTCATCCCGCAGCTGGCGAGTCGCTACAACTGCCCCGTGGGTTTGTCCGATCATTCCGGCACCATCTGGCCCGGCATTGCGGCGCTGATTCAGGGCGCGCGCATGTTGGAGATTCACGTCACCATGAGCCGCGAGATGTTCGGGCCCGACGTGGTCGCCTCCATCACCACGGCTGAATTGAAACAACTGGTGCAGGGCTTGCGCTTCTGCGAAACCATGCTGGCTCATCCGGTCGAAAAAGACGGCATGGCCGGCGACCTGGAGAACCTGCGGCAATTGTTCACCCGTAGCGTGGTCGCCAAAACCGATTTGAAAGCCGGCACCGTGCTGAGCGCGGAACATCTGACCATCAAGAAACCCGGAACCGGCATTCCCGAGAACCGCTTCGACGAGTTGGTGGGTCGCACTCTGCTACGAGACCTGGAGCGCGATGCCTTTTTGCGTTTCGAAGATTTGGAGGGTGCATGAAACGCAAAGTCTGCGTGGTTATCACCGCGCGGCCCAGTTACAGCCGCATCAAAACCGCCTTGACCGCGATTCAGGCCCATCCCGACCTGAAGCTACAACTGGTGGTGGCCGCTTCGGCCCTGTTGGACCGCTACGGCACCGCGGTGAATTACATCGAACGCGACGGCTTCAACATCACCGCCCGTGTTCACAATGTGTTGGAAGGCGAGAGCCCCACCAACATGGCCAAGACTACCGGCCTGGGCCTGATGGAACTGTCTACCGTGTTCTACAACCTGCAGCCCGACATGGTGGTCACCATTGCCGACCGCTACGAGACCCTGGCTACGGCGGTCGCCGGCGCGTATATGAATATCCCCGTGGTCCACATCCAGGGCGGCGAGGTTACCGGGTCCATCGACGAGAAGGTGCGCCACGCGGTCACCAAGCTGTCCGACCTACACCTGGTGGCCAACCGACTGGCGGCCGAAAATGTCATTCGCATGGGCGAACTGGCCGAAAACGTTTCGGTGACCGGCTGCCCCTCCATCGACATCGCCGCCGAGGTTTGCAAGCAGCCCGACCTGGACTTCCAACCCTATGAGAAGTACGGCGGCGTGGGTTGGACCATGGACCTTTCCAACGGTTACATCGTCGTCATGCAGCACCCGGTCACCACGGAGTACGAACTGGCCCGCATGCAGATCACCGAGACCCTGCAAGCCGTCACCGACACCGGTTTTCCCACCCTGTGGTTCTGGCCCAACGTGGACGCCGGCTCCGACGGCACCTCCGGCGGCATTCGCGCCTTCCGCGAGCACCACGATCCGCCCAACCTGCACTTCTTCAAGAACATGGCCTCGGCGGATTTCCTGCGCCTGCTCATCAACAGTCGCGGTATCGTGGGTAACAGCAGCGTGGGTATTCGCGAATGCGCCTTCCTGGGCGTGCCCACCATCAACATCGGGTCGCGCCAATCGGGCCGTCAGCGCGGACCTAATGTGACCGATGTGCCCCACGACCGCGCCGCCATCCGTGCGGCTATCGAAACCATGCTGGCTTCGCCGCGCCCCAAGTCCGAACCCATCTACGGCGACGGGCATGCGGGCGAGCGCATTGCCGACATCCTGGCCACCTGGAAGCTGTCCTATGAAAAGAAACTGGCGTATTGAATTCTCCACGAGCGGAGGGCGGTCGTGACCTCCGGCGGACAGCACCACCTCTTGATCAGCGAAAACGAACGGTTCTCTCCCAAAGCGCTGGCAGTGCTGGAGGCAAAAGCCCGGGTGACTTCAGCGGATCTTCCGGATCGGGCGTCATTAACGGCGGCAGTGCGCACGGCGAACACGCTGTGGATACGCCTGCGCCACCGCATCGACCGGGAAGTCTTGGACGCGGCGCCCAATCTGCGTTTTATCGTTACGCCCACCACCGGCCTGAATCACGTGGACCTGGCCGCCGCCGAGTCGCGCGGCATCCGGGTACTGTCGTTGAAGGGCCGCACCGAATTCCTGCGCCGGGTCTGCGCCACCGCGGAACACACCGTGGGCCTGATGCTGGCCCTCATGCGCGGGGTGCCCGCCGCGGTGAACCATGTCCGCGAGGGCGGCTGGAACCGCGATCTCTTTCGCGGCCGCGAACTGGACGGCAAGACCTGCGGCATCGTGGGCTTCGGCAGGCTGGGACGATTGGTGGCCGGGTACCTGAAGGTATTCGGCATTAGGGTCATCGCTACGGACAAACCGGGCCGGGACGTCCCGGCCGAGGACGGCGTTACCCTGCTGCCGCTCGACGATCTGTTGAATCAAGCCGATATTGTCAGCCTGCACGTGGATTACAGTCCCGACAACCACGGCTTCTTCGGCGAACGTCAATTTGCGCTGATGAGACCGGGCTCCTTCTTCATCAACACGGCGCGCGGCGAGTTGGTGGACGAGACCGCGCTGCTGCATTGGCTACAATCGGACCAAGCGGGCGGCGCCGCGCTGGACGTGCTGGCCGGTGAAGACAGCGGCGGCATGGCGGATCACCCCTTGGTGCGTTACGCGCAAACGGCGAACAACTTATTGATCACACCCCACATCGGCGGCTGCACCTACGAGTCCATGAGTAAAACCGAGGAGTTCATGGCAGACCTGTGGTGCGAGGCCCTGGGGACACCTTCCAAAGAGAAAGAGGGGAGACAATGAAACTACTGGTTACCGGTTCTAACGGCCTGATCGGCTCCGAGGTCGTCACCTATTTCGACAACCTGGGTTGGGAAATTCACGGTGTAGACAACAATATGCGCTCGGTCTTCTTCGGACCGCAGGGCGACACCCGCTGGAACCAGGGACGCCTGGAGCAGGGCTGCAAGAACTTCACTCATCACGAACTGGACATTCGCGACCGCAAGGGCGTGCTGGACTTCTTCGAATCCCTGAAGCCGGATGCGATCGTGCACGCGGCTGCCCAGCCCAGCCACGACCGCGCCGCCGCCATACCCTTCGACGACTTCGACGTGAACGCCGTAGGCACGCTCAACCTGCTGGAAGCAACCCGTCGCCACGTACCCGGGGCGCCTTTCGCGCACATGTCCACCAACAAGGTCTATGGCGACGCGCCCAACGAACTGGCCCTCAAGGAGCTGGAAACCCGTTGGGAATACGCCGATGAAGCCGACTACAACGGTATCACCGAACAGATGCGCATCGATCGAAGCAAGCATTCCCTGTTCGGCGCCTCCAAGGTGGCGGCCGATGTCATGGTCCAGGAATACGGCCGCTACTTCGACATGAAAACCTGCTGCCTGCGCGGCGGCTGCCTGACCGGACCCAACCATTCCGGCGTAGAGCTGCACGGTTTCCTGAGCTACCTGATCAAGGTCAACCTTTCCGGCGGCACCTACACGGTCTTCGGCTACAAGGGCAAACAGGTGCGCGACAACATCCACAGCTACGACGTGGCGCGCTTCATCCACATGTTCCTGGAAAAGCCGGGCTCCGGCAAGGTCTACAACCTGGGCGGCGGTCGCAACAACAGCTGCTCCATCCTGGAAGCCTTCAGCAAGATCAGCGCGCTCAGCGGCAAAGAAATGCAGTACCGGTATTCTGAAAAAGCGCGCGAGGGCGATCATATCTGTTACATCTCGGACCTGTCCGGCATCAAGGCCGATTACCCCGACTGGGATATCACCCGCTCGCTGGACAACATCTTTGAAGAAATCTATGAAAGCTGGATGAAGCGCGAAACGCGCTGAATCCTTACTGGAGATCACCGTGGCCGACGCCGTACCCGTTCCGTCCAAACCCATTATGTTCGCCATGCATCCGTATCCCCCCGTGGGCGGCGGATCGACCGTCATCATGAAGAACCTGCTGGGTGCTCTACCACCCGAAAAAGTGGTCGTGGCCACCATCCGCAAACCCGGTCAAGAGGAGACGGACCCCGACAGTCCCTATCCCGTCTACCGTCTGATGCGAGATTATACCGACACCAGTTCCCGCGGCGGCATGCTGGCCATGTATCTGCAAATCGGCCGTACCGCACGCATCGTCGCCCGCCTGGTCAAACAGCACCGATGCGGCGCGGTGGTCGGGGTCTACCCCAACGTCTTCTATCTGGCGGTTGCCCGGCGCGCCGCTAAACTTGCCAGGGTGCCCTTCGTTCCCTACTTGCATGATACGGTAGCCGAGGCGCTTACCGGCCGACCCTTCGGCAAGTTTGCCGCACGCTTCCAGAAGAAGTTGTTGAAGGACCTGGGTCCCTTCTTCGTAATGAGTCAGGGCATGGCCGACCTGTACCAACACAAGTACAACCTCTCTCCCACTCCGCTGGTCCATTCCTATCCCGAAACCGTGCCCGTGGAACCGCCCTCGGAACCCACTAACAGCAAGGGCTTCTGGAGCGGTCATATCTACGAGATCAACATGAAGGCCATGGGCCGCGTTTACAGGGTCATGCGCGAGACCGATACCGAACTGGTTATCGCCAGCGGCCAGAATCACGATGCCGTAAAGAATATGGGTTTCGCCGACGGCGGCATTCATTTCACGCTCTATCGCGAACGTCCCGCCCTCCTGGAAGCCTTACGGCAGCAGTCTTTTCTCATCCTGGCTTTGGACTGGCCCGATGAAACCCACATTCACCCGGATGAGATGTCCACCATCTTTCCCACCAAAACCATCGAGTACCTGGCCGCCGGCCGTCCCATTCTCCTGCATTGTCCGGAACATTACTTCCTGGCCAGATGGTGTCGCGAGCACGACTGCGCGGAAATCGTCACCGAACGTTCCGAGGAAGCGCTTCGGGCCGCACTTGAACGCATTGCAGGCGACACCGAATTGATGAAGCAACGCTGCCTCAACGGTTACAAGGCGGCCGCGCCCTTCACCCGCGAGCGGGTGGCAACCACCTTCGTCGACGGTATGGAAAGCATTTGGCGGCAAACCTAGCACGGCCCGCCGGCAATCCACCGGGGAAAACCTGGGAGTTCAAAAGAACATGCGCATCGATTTAATAATTGACCACCTTGACAGCGGCGGCGCCCAACGACAACTGGTTGTACTCGCCCACCTCCTGAAAAAAGCAGGCCACGAGGTCCGCGTCATCGTCTACTACGACCAGGACTTCTTCGGCGACGAACTGAGACAGGCAGGTGTCACGGTAAAACTGATCTCTCCGGGCAGCAAACTATCTCGCATCATCAAGGTTCGGACAGCCATCCGCAAACACAAACCCGATGCGGTCATCGCCTACCTGCATACACCCGGTATTCTGGCGGAGCTTGCCGGCTTTCCACGCCGTAAGTTCGCCGTCATTTCCTCGGAACTGACCGGCACCACCGGCGTCATGCGCAAGGGTGACGGCATCCGTTACCAACTGCACCGCCTCGCCGATGCAGTCGTCACCAACGGGCAGACCCTCGCCGATTTCGTTACCCGACAAGCACCCTGGTTAAAGAACAAAATGCACGTGATCGTTAACTGTGTAGAGTTGGATCGCTTCACGGTGCCGGACAAACCGGAGCGACCCGGAGTACCCAACGTGGTGGTTTTGGGTCGCCTAAGTCCGGAAAAAAACCCCATGGTGTTGGTGCGCGCCCTGATCTTGCTGCGCGACCGGCACGGGGTGCAAGCCAGGGTCGATTGGTACGGGAACCCGTTTTTCGTGGACGGTAAACCGGGACCGAATTCGGGCGTGTATTTAGAACTGATCGACGGTATCGAAAAAGCGGGTCTCCAAGACCAGTTCTACGTTCATCAACCGACCACCGATGTGGTGCCGCTTTACCAGAACGCCTCGATCATCTGCCTCCCTTCGCTTTACGAGGGGATGTCCAATGTCATCTGTGAGGCGCTTTCCTGCGGCCGGCCGGCGCTGGTGAGCCGTATCTGCGATAACGATCTACTGGTTCGTCCGGGAGAAAACGGCTACCTGTTCGATCCCGAAAACCCACAAGAGTTGGCCGACTGCCTGTACGATTTCTCCCAACTTGACGTGAACCGACGAGCGGCCATGGGCGCCCGAAGTCGGCAAATCGCCGAAGAGTTGCTGGCCCCCTCAGTTTTCCTCAAGCAATATGAGAGTCTGGCCATGAAACATATGAAATCTTGATAGGGAACTCTGACTATGCCCCGACCGCACATCCTTCTCATCGGCCCGTTGCCTCCCCCTTACGGCGGTGCACGCGTCTCCTTCAGCAATTTCTATCACTACATCACCGGGTTGGATTACAGGATTACCTTTCGGGACCTGCCGCACCCCCGTCGGCATGACGAGAAAACGGCACGCTTTCGCCACTTGCGCATTCTGCTTGGTGTCATAGGTTGTCTGCTGCGCATTCCCTTCGTGGATCGGCTGATCATCTTCAACTCGCCGCACTTCGGATTCAGCCACGGCTGTCTGATGTTGCTGTGGGCCTCCATGTGGCGCACACCGGCAACCATTCGTTTCTTCGGCGGGCACCCATTCCCGGCCTTGGCCGACTTCCCCGCACCTCTGCGTTCACCGATTCTGTGGATGCTCGGCAGGGCAAGTCGCATCGTGGTGGAAACCCGGCACGGGTTCGAGGAATTCCCCCGGAACCTGCACAACCGCATGACGGTAGTTTGGGGATACCGAACATACCGTCAGGTGGTCGAAAGGTCTGAAAAAACCGGCAATCCCGTTCGTTTCATTTGCCCAAGCGCTTCGCAAATAAAGGGCCTGGGCGTATTGCGCCGGGCGCTGGACCTGCTTGAAAAGGAACCGGCAATCCAAGCGTTCGAGGTGCACCTTTACGGCGACTTGGAAAAAGACGATGCGGATACCGACTTACTCCGCCAAAAAAGCCACGTAACCTTCCACGGTCAAGTTCCCCACCGGCAATTACTCGAAGAACTTCCGGACTTTGACGTCTTCCTTTTCCCCAGTATCTACAAAAACGAGGGTCATCCCGGCGCCCTGATCGAAGCCCTTATGGCAGGCCTGCCCTCGCTGATCTCCGATTTGCCCTGCCCCATGGAAATCGTTGAGGATGGTGTGCACGCGATCATCGCCAAGGCCGGCGACGCAAAAGCACTGGCCGATGCCATGAAAACCTTGATCGCGGACAAAACGCTTCGGGAAAACCTGGGCCGCGCCGCCTTGGAGCAAGGGCGACTGTTCGACGAGGAAAGCGTACTGCCCAAGCTAAGCGCGGAACTGGGCGCACCACCGACTTAACTCCCGAGATTCCTCAGTTTAACCCACGGACAAATCAATAGGCCAGTTCGGCGAAGACCGCGGCGTGGTCGGATAAATTTCGCCAGGGGGTGCCGGTCAGGGTTTCCGCGCGTAAGGGCACCATTCCCCTGAAGTAGATTCGGTCCAGCTTCAACATGGGCATTACCGCCGGAAAGGTTCTGGCGTGTTTGTCGTGAATATTGTAGTGGGCTTCGTGTACATCCAACTCCCTTTTTAGGATGTTGGTAACCCGCAGGCTCCAATCGTTGAAGTCGCCGCAGATCACCAGCGGCTCATTGTGGGGGACCTCTTGTTCGATGCGGCGGCACAGATCCTCCACCTGGCGCGTGCGTCCGCGTTTGGTCAGGTCCAGGTGCAGGCAGATGGCGTGCAGTCGCTGGGTCGTGTGGGGAATATGAACCACGCCGTGCAGTAATCCCCGACGCTCCAACGGGTTGGTGGAAATGTCCTGATTATCGAAGGTATCGAAGGGGAATTTGGACAAGATGGCATTGCCGTGGTGGCCCGCCTCGTAAATAGCGTTTTTCCCGTAAGCATGGTGGGGCCACAGTCGATCGGCCAGGAACTCGAACTGAGCGGCATTCGGCCAGGCGTCGATCCGGCGGCGATGCACCTTGTGATCACCGACCACCTCTTGCAGAAAGACCATATCGGCATGGATGTCCTTCAATGCCTCGCGGATTTCGGATAGAACGAAGCGAGTATTCCCCAAGTTGAAGCCTTTGTGGATATTGTAGGAAAGCACTTTCAAGGTGCGCTGTCCCATAAAATCACCTTTGACAAAAAAGATCAGGCCGGCAGTCGCCTTAATATATGCCTTTTCGGCACAAATTGGTAGCGGCTATAATGATAATCAACCGTTAGGCGCGGCGAAACGTAATTCATGAGGCGGCAAGGCCGATACGATATCGCACGTCCTATCACCCCATACGTAAAAACGGGAGCAATGGGTTATATGGATCGACAGCAGCCGGACTGCATTCACGGGCGTCCCGCGACGTTCCGAACAGAGGACAATTCATGACCGGCAAGCGGTATAACGGCGATCTCCGGCCTTCGCTGTCACAGCGTCTGTTGGGTGTAGACCTACGTCCCGACGAACGCGGGCCCGTACTGGTGTTGTTTGCCTACGCGCTGGTGCTATTCGCCTGTTTCTATGCCGCCAAGGTCATCCGCCAGTTCTATTTCGTGGACGTAATGGGCGCCGAGAAACTGCCCTATGTCTACCTTTTGGGTGCGGTTGTCTCCTATCCCGTCCTCAATCTGTACGAACGGATGGTCGATCGCCTGAAGCGGCATCACCTGCTGGCGGTTACCGCGGTGCTGATGGGTGCGGGTATGGTCCTCTTTCGTTTCCTGCTGCCCTACGGCAATTGGGTATCGATGGCGTTTTACGTGTGGATGGGCCTGGTTTTCGGGATTGCCGTCAGCCAGTTCTGGTCTTATGCCAACCAGATTTTCGACCCGCGCCAGGCCAAACGATTGTTCAGCCTGATTGCAATCGGCTGCGGCCTCGGCGGTATTTTGGGTGCTCAATTGGCAGGCATCATCACCAAGATGGTCGGCATCAGCCTGGCTTTGCCGGTTGTCGGCGGGTTACACCTGGTTTTGGTGGTTCTGATCCTCTATTGCGAACGAGTTGCCACGTCGCCGGATATTCGCGAGAAGCGCCGGCCCATTCGAAAAGGCTCCGGACGCGGGGGCCTGCACACGATTATTCAGTCGCCGTATCTGCGTTTGTTGGCAGGCGCCGCATTTTTGTCGATTATGGCCGCCCAGATGTTGGACCTTCAGTTCAGTTGGGCCATCCAAAGGTACACGGATGATCCTCAAAAGCGTGCATGGTTGTTCGGGCAACTCTACAGCTTGATCAGTTTTGCGGCCCTGATCATTCAGGTCAGCTTTACCGCGCGCATCCACCGCACGCTGGGTGTGGGTGTGGCCATTCGGGTACTGCCCGTGAGTGTTTTGTTGGGAACCGTTTTCGTCTTGTTGACTACCGCATCGCCGATTGCGTTTATGGTGGCCGCCATGGGACTGAAGGTTAGCGAGGGCGGCCTGCGCCATAGTGTGGAGCAGGTTACCCGCGAGTTGCTCTACCTGCCGGTTACCGCCGATATTCGCCAGAAGGCCAAGACCTATATCGATGTCTTTATCCAACGGTTCGGACGCGGCGCGGCGGCTCTTTTGTTGTTGCCGGTCACCTTCGGTCTGATTACGCCCTACGTGGTCGGCTGGTTGGTGCTGGTTATTGCCGTTGCCTGGGCGCTGTTTACCAGTTACACCTATAATCGTTATATCGTTACCTATCGGGAGGGACTGGAAGCGGGTACTATCGATCCGAAAACCACCGTCGACTTGCGTGATATCAATACCCTGGAACTGCTGGTTCAGTCGTTGGGCAGTTCCAAGACCCACCAGGTTCTTTACGGTTTGGACCTGCTTGCGGCCGGCGGCCGCGCCAAACTGGTGCCGCCCCTGCTGCTCTATCACGACCACCCGTCCGTGCGCTTGAAGACGCTACAGACCTTGGCCGATGCGGGTCGCAAGGATGCCTGTCAGTTGATTACCAAGTGTTTCGGGGATACCGACGCCGATGTTCGCGCCGCCGCGGTGCGCACCATGGCGCATCTACAGGGCGACAACGTTGAAGAGTTGTTGCTGCCCATGCTGCGCAATCCCGATCCTCGTGTGCGGGCGGCCGTGATTTCCTATATGTCGGTTCATGACAACAAGGAATACGCGGATCTGGCCAGGGCCGCCTTGGAAGAAATGCTTGCCGATGCCGACTCGATCGTGCGCGCGGAAGCCGCCAAGGCCATCGGTGAAATTCCCGAACCGCACTTCCAACACAACCTGATTCCGCTGATGATCGATAAGGACCCCATGGTGGTTACCGAGGCCATTCACGCCGTACGACACCGTGCCCTGTACTCCACCAAGAACCCGGTCTACGCCACGATTCTGATCGCCCTGATGCGCGATCGGCGTTGGAAGCATCCCTGTCGGGAAGCGTTGGTGGCCCTGGGAGAAATGGTGATTCCCGCCTTGTTCCACTTCATGAACGATCCCGAGGAGCACATCTGGGTGCGCCGCGCCGCGCCCAAGACCATTGCCCAAATCGGTGGAGAGAAAGCGGCGCGGGCATTGATCGACAGCCTGGGCGACCCCGATGTCTTCCTGCACCGCAAGGTCATCGAGGCCCTTGTTCGCTTGCGGGACAAGGGCCTGGATATGAGCTTCGGCGCCGAAACCATTCGCAAATACATCCGCACCGAGGCAAATTACTACATGCAGTACCTGGCCGACCTGCATGCGTTGGGTCCCTCACAGAATTCCATCATCTTAGGTCCGGTTGTGGAATGGAAGGGGAAGCCCGCGCTGGTGCAGCAACTGTTGTCCGAGCGCATGCGCGAACGCCTGATCAATATGTTCGGTCTGGTGGCTACCCTGTATCCCATCAACGACATCCGCGTGGCCTTGCGCAGCTTGTTGAGCCGTAAATCCAACAAGCGCGGCCATGCCGTGGAATTCTTGGACAACGCGCTAAACGGCCCGGTGCACAGATACGTGATGAGTGTCATCGGTGATCAATCGGTATCCGAGAAATTACGCCATGCGGGCAAAACGTTTGGGATCGTGGTACAATCTGAGGCGGAAGCTTTACGGCGTATTGCCTTGTCAGAGGACGGCATCGGCACACCGGCGCTCACAGCGGCCGCCGTTCACGCCATCCTGGCTCGCCGGGTTTCCGAACTATACCCGCTTGTCGAAAAGCTTTATAACGAAAGTGAGGACGATTTCATCCGTGAGACCTCGGGATGGGTTCTCTATCGACTGGATCTGGTGCCGGAACCTTCGGGCAACACTGCCAAAGAGGACACTGTATGAAAAAAATGGCTCGTATCGAGGTGATCCTCTTCCTACGTGAGGTGGAACTCTTCCATTTCTGTACCGCGGAAGAGATCCTGCGCATCGCGTCTATCGTGCGGGAGCGGCGCTTCGAGGCAGGCCGGACCATTTACGAAGTCAACGAATCCGCCGAAGATCTATACTGTGTGGTCAAGGGCATGGTCGGCCTTTCCGGAAAAGATTCCGATCCCGAACCTGTGATGCCCGGTCAGGCCTTCGGTTACCTGGAAATTCTGTCGGGCCGACGCCGAGACTTGCGCGCCGTGGCCCGGGAGGATACACTGGTACTTGCCATCGATGAGGAAGATTTTTTCGATCTACTCTCCAATAATATCGAAATCGTCAAGAGTTTGTTCCGGCACATGGCCCATATCTTCCTGGACAGTGAACAAAGGAGAATTGCACCATGAAGCAACTGATGATGATCGCCTTGTTCCTAGTCGGCGTAACCCTCCAGGCCGAAGAACCGCGCCTGGTGGCAATCGGTGATGTCCACGGGCATTACGATTCCCTGGTGGCGCTGTTACGCGAAACGAAGTTGGTGGACGCCGAGAATCGCTGGATCGGCAAGGATTCGATCCTGGTGCAGACCGGCGATCTGTTGGATCGCGGCAGAGATATCCGCAAGGTGATGGACCTGATGATGCGCCTGGAGCGGGAAGCGCCCGAATCGGGCGGCCGCGTGGTGGTGTTGCTGGGCAATCACGAGGCCATGAACATCATCGGCCTGACCCGGGATGTGAACCCGGCTGTATACGCCGACTTCGTTACCGAAGATTCCGAGGCGCGCCGCAAGGAAGCCTATCGCGCCGTGGTGCAGAGCTTTCGTCGACGCGCCCAGATGTTGAGCCTGAGGTGGCAACCCACCGCCGAGTTCAAGGACAACTGGTTCAAAAAATATCCCCCGGGTTATATCGAATATATGGAGGCCATGGGGCCGGAGGGCATTTACGGCCGCTGGCTGCGGGAAAAAGACGTGATCACCATGGTCAACCGCACACTCTTCATGCATGCGGGCATTCCGCCCACGCTGACTTCCCTTAGCCTTGACCAAATCAACCGGAAGGTGCGCGAGGACATCGAGCGAGCGGATGAATGGCACCGCCTGCTGACCGAGAAAAAGGTAGTCATGCCCTTCCACACGGGTTCGGCCAAGCTGAGTTCGGCCAATAACTTCTTGGATGACGAACGCAAATACGCTGCTCGAACCGGTCACTCCCCTTCCCGCAAGCGAAAAGCCCTCATCGACCAGGTCCAGGGCTTTGTGGATTTCCGTTACGGCCTCCTGGTGGGTGAAGAAGGGCCCCTGTGGTTTCGTCAGTTTGCTTATTGGGAAGAGGACGAAGGTGCGGCCTATCTCAGTGAGATCCTGAAGCACCACGGGGCCGAGCGTTTTGTCGTGGGCCATACCCCTCAGGCGGCCGGCATCAGCAAACGCTTCGGTGACCAACTATTCCTTATCGATACGGGCATGTCGTCCAATTTCTACAAGGGTGGACGTGCTTCGGCCCTGGAATTCAAATCGGGCAACTGCACGGCCGTCTATTTGGATAGCCGCAAACCGATTTGCCGCAACGACGGGGCCATGGCCACTCTGATTCCCGACAACCCTATCGGCCCCTATTTCGCCGCACCCGAAGACGAGGAGAAGAAACCGGAGTTCCCCCTCGGTAAGCGCGTGTTGCTGGCCAGGGACAAGGTAAGTCCCCTGCCGATTCAAGACGACGATGCGGTGACGGAGTTTTTGAAAACGGCGAATATTCTGGAGGCCAAAAAATTCGGTGAGGGTTCTACCAATCCGCTGCGCATGGTTTTGGAAAAAGACGGTGTGCGCATGCGCGCCATCTTCCGTGATGTGAACATATCCAAACGCGGTTTGCAACGGCATCAGGGTGAATTACGCCGCGGTTTCCACGATCGTGCGATCCACGAAAAAGCTGCTTATGAATTGGCGCGGTTATTGGGCTTGGATCGGGTTCCTCCCGTGGTGATGCGCGAATACAAGCATCAAAAAGGCACCTTGCAACTTTGGGTGGAGGGCGCCATGAACGAGCGCGATCGCTTGAAGGAAAACATTCCTCACCCCAATTCCCGTTTTCATAATGACCAGCGCCGCATGATGATGGTATTCGATGCTCTCATCTTCAACTTCGATCGCAACCAGGGCAACATCCTTTACGGCCCGGACTGGTTCCTGTGGTACATCGACCACACCCGCTCCTTCCGCGAGGAGTCCTATTTGCCCAACAAGGCGGCGGAGGTATTGTTCTGCGAACGCAACCTTTGGGAAAAGATGAAGCAGGTTACCGACGAGCAAATCGAGTCTGCCGTAAAAGAGTACCTCAGTCCCCGCCAGGTCAAAGCACTCCTGGCCCGTCGCAAGTTGCTGGTAGAGCATCTCGAGAAACTCATCGAGCAACGCACCGAAAAAATCGTCATCTATGACATCAAATACCCCGAATAGAACACAATCCAAGGAACCTGAAAAAAAGGCCGGCATCCGTGCAAGGAGAACCGGCCCCCGTGGAACGATTTTAATTTGTGAGCAGCATTAGAAGGGGAAGAGCCACTTCAAGATGCGGGAGAAGAGTCCGGGATTCTGTTCGGCTGTGACCACGCCGTTACCGCCGTAGCGCAATTGAAGATCGGCGACCTGGGTGGAGAGCACCGCGTGGTTACTGCCGATCATCAACGGGTTGACCATACCCGTTAGGTAGAACTTCACTTTCTCGTCGTTGACTTGTACCGTCTTCTGGCCTTGGATCATCAGGTACCCGTTGGGCAGTACTTCGATAACGCGGGCCGCCACGGTGCCTTGAAAGATATCGGAACGCGCCGTGGTGCCCCGTCCCTCGTGTTCTGACTCCGTGGAGGTGCCGAGCACCGTCCCGTCGGTAGAAGTGCCGAAGACCGAACCGATACTGCCTTCCGCGCCGAACAGGTTGGGCACTTTGAAGCTGTTGGTGGAGGTACGCTCCAAATCGGTATTGGCGGAGT
Source organism: Acidobacteriota bacterium (assembly GCA_030066195.1). Lineage (GTDB taxonomy): Bacteria > Acidobacteriota > Holophagae > Acanthopleuribacterales > Acanthopleuribacteraceae > JASJCB01. The sequence continues at coordinate 32,311 of JASJCB010000074.1, read as the reverse complement.
TGGTAGCCGACATGGACTCGGCGATTTGGATGATCACGATGTCGTTGGTGCGATAAGCGCGTGCGTCCGAAATGAGATTGGCGCTGCCGGTACCGCCGCCGCTGTCGAAAAGGGCGCCCGGAGCGCGCACCACGGGTTCCGGCCGGTGCAATTCAATGGGCGCGGGCTCGGGATAGGGATTGTTTACCAGGCCGTGTTTCTGTAAACAGCCCACCGTGGACAGCGCCGCCAAAAGTAGGAATGCCTTTTTCATCATGACCTCCATGTCACTCGATGTCCATGTGGACATTGCCGTCTTTTTCGATACGGCCCGTCAGGGTCTTTCCGGTGTCCGGATTCTTCAGGCGAATGGTTTGGCCGTAACCGCCGGTTTCCAGGGCCACGGCGCGCATGGTGATGACCAACGGGCCGCTTTTGGCAATGACGGTAATCGGCTCATTGCGTTTGACCACGGCTATGGGTTTCACATGCCTGGTGGTCAGCACGGTGCCCGGCCTGATGATGGATTTGGCGCACATTCCGGCCAGGGTCTCGGGAGTCACGAGATCGTCGGTCAACCGGTCCAGGCGAACATAATCCCAATCGATCATGTGTTCGCCGATAGGTTGTTCCCTCTGGATCTCTCCTGTGACAGTGGCTGCCAGAGCTTCCAGACTTAAACCGACCTGGACACCGATGGTCTTGAAAGATTCGCCGTTAACCTCGATGTCCACCCACAGGGAATGGCGACCGGCAGGTTTGAAGGGGCCGCGCGGACGCACCGTATAGGCAGTCTTGCCCACGGGAATCCGGGAAACAGGCGGGACATAAACCTGATCGACATGCACCGTACCCAGGGCTGTTCGATAGGCGGCAACCCAGTCCCGAATACTCCTTTCAACGGCGCGACGGTCCAGGTCGACGGTTCGGCGACGCACGACCACATTGCCCGGACCTTTCCAACTGAGGTGTTTGCCCGGATGGGCGCGGTGAATGACGCCGGCCACCTGCTCGCGGTTCACCACGCTGCTGCGCGAAATGTCGGGGCCGGTCATGATCCACAGATTCTTGACGCCGCTTGCCTTCAGGGTGTTGTAGCTTGACGGCGTCAGTACGTCGCTCAGGTAGACGGCGGAGGTTACCTCCACCTGACGTTTCAGGCTCAGTTCCCCGTCCAGGGCGATCATCATCAGCATCCAAATCATGGCCGCGCCTCAACGTTTCAGGTTGGTGATTTCGGTCAGGACCTGGTCGGCGGTACGCACCGAACGCGAGGTGGCTTCGAAAGCCCGTTGACCGATAATCATGTTGATCATTTCCTCGGCAACAGAAACGTTGCTGATTTCCAGGAAGTTGGACTGAATCTCACCCACGCCCAAATCGCCGGGGTTCCCCACCTGGGCGTCTCCGGAAGCGTTGGAGGCTTGAAAGACGTTGCCGCCCAGGGCCTTCAGGCCGCTGGGATTGATGAAGGTTGCCAACTGGATCTGACCCACGTTTTGGGGCTCGTTGTCGCCGATATCCACCGATACGCTTCCGTCGGTACCCACGAAGACACTTAACGCTTCCTGGGGAATAGTTATATTGGGGTCCAACAGGTAACCGGAGGAGGTCACCATCTGCCCGTTCTGGTCCAGGGTGAAGCTGCCGTCACGGGTGTAGGCGGTGTTGCCGTTGGGCAGCGTGACCTGGAAGAAACCGCGGCCCATAACCGCCATATCCAGCGCCCGGCCGGTATTGCGCAAACTGCCCTGACCGAACACGCGATTGGTGGCTACCAACTTGGCGCCCAAACCCACTTGGATGCCGCTGGGCGTTTCCGTGGTGTTGGTGGTGTCGCTGCCGGGCGCGCTGATGGTTTGGTACAGCAGGTCTTGGAACTCGGACCGAACCTTCTTGAAACCCGTCGTGTTCACGTTGGCCAGGTTGTTGGAGATGGTGTCCAAATTGGTTTGCTGAACGTCCATGCCCGAGGCGGCCGTGTACAGTGATCTGATCATGGTATGGCTCCTTTGTTACGCTTTCCCTTAACGCGGGCCGTAGCCGCGAATCACTTGTTCGTTCAAGTTACCGTCGATGGTGCGGATAACGCGAATATTGGCATCGTAGGCCCGCTGCATGGTTATCATGTCCACCATCTGCTTGGCGATATTGACATTACTGGTTTCCAAATGACGCGCATGGATTTCCCCGTCGGCCGCAATCTCAACCGCGTTGGGGTTCTCGTGAACCAACAGGGTATCGGCCTCGGGTCTCATCAATTCCTTATCCGCGAAGTCCACCAGCTTCACCCGGCCCTGTACCACGCCATCTTGGATGATGGTGCCGTCACCTTTGATATAGGTGTCTTCCGCCGCCGTGTTGAGGGTAATCGGTAGGTTGGTATTTGCGTCGACCACGGGATAACCGTCCCGGGTCACCAACTGACTCTGATTGGAAATCGTGAAGCTGCCGTTGCGTGTATAGCGCTGACCGTTGGGTGTTTCCACCCTGAAAAAACCGTTGCCCTCGATAGCCATATCGAAGGGATTCCCGGTGGCTCTTATCGCGCCCTGGCGGCTGTGAAAGAAGACCCCGGCAATCACGGGCTGATTGTTGGCGGCATTGTTCAACACATTGTTGGGACCTTCCGCCAAGGCCTCATTGAATGACCGAAAGAAACCCCGGACTTCCCGAAAGCCGGTCGTGTTGGCGTTGGCGATATTGTTGGTGATATTGTCCAACTGAAATTGTCGGGCCACCAGGCCCTGCGCCGCGGTATAAAGTTCCGGTTGCATAACGTCACCTCACTTGGCAACACAAAAACAAGAATTGTGCCAATGGTTAGATATTGAAAAATATAGTGTTAGGGACCAGCAGGCAAAAATGTAGGGTCGGCAGCATCTGCCGGGGAGGAAGATATTGCCGGTTCATGCGCTTTATTGAAGGATGGAACGGCGGGCCATTATCCGGGCCCGGCAAAGGGTGATCGCCGTCACGAATTATTTTTCCTTTTAAACCACTCCGGCCGTCGCCTGTCCATGCATAAGACGCGCGCAATATCCTTGAGTAGGGGGGATGCCCGATGAAACCTGGGATGACCTGGCTTTTGTGTCTGCTGCTCGCAAGCAGCACCCTGACGGCCCACGAGGGCATGGTAAACGGAAAGAACAGCCGTCGCGACGGCAACATCCGACATATAGAAAGAGATGTCGAAATTATCGGGAATGTACGCGGCAATCCCGACAACACCGACTGGGAAGCCGCCCAAGTTCAGAACACTATCGATGAACTGACTTTCGCTAAAATGCAGGCCGACGGCGTACCCGTCAACGCCCTCGCCGATGACAGCATCTTCATTCGCCGACTCTACCTGGTGCTGACCGGCCGTTTGCCCGATCCTCAGCGCACGCGCACCTTCCTGGCCGATACCAACCCGAACAAGCGCACCGAGCTGATCGATGAAGTGCTGGCCACCGAGGCATTCAGCACCCACTGGGCCTTCTATTTTCAAGAGTTCTTCGAGTCGACCGCTTCAGAACTGCGTTGGGGTCACAAACTCTACAACAGCTACTGGACCGAGGCCGTTCAGTCCGACAAGAAGCTGGATGTCATCGCCCGCGAGTTGATCACCGCCGACGGTCTCACCGACGAAGTCCCCGAGGCCGGCTTCCTGGCTCGGTCCGGCGCCGGTCAGCGTTTGTCGCAAGATGTCTGGGATAACGCCGCGGTGGCGGCCTCCACCAAATTCCTGGGAGTGCCCCTGGAATGCATCTCCTGTCACGACGGCGCCTATCACCTGGAGTCCATCAACCTCTTCCTGGCCGAACGTCAACGCGCCGAGGTTTGGGGCATGGCCGCCTTCTTCAGCGATTTCCTGATGCGGCCCGGTACGCGCAACGACAACGGCAACCCGGTTTCCGTCAACATCCAGCAGAACCGCAATCCCGGCTATATGGCCGAAACCGATAACGGCACAAGACCCGCGCGGAGCGGCGGCCTCATCGAACCGGTCAACATCTTTACCGGGGACACCGTTCCCGCCGGTCAGTCCTCCCGCGAGGCTATCGCCGAGCAAATCACGACCGATCGCCAGTTCGCCCGCAACTGGGCCAACCGCTTCTGGGGCGAGTTGTTCGGTCTGGCCATGGTCGAACCCATGGACAGCTTCGACCTCTACCGCATCGACCCCACCTACCCGCTGCCCGAGGGCTGGGAGATGCAGGTCTTGGACGTAAACCTGTTGGAGCACATGGCCGACAAAATGATCGAGTTCAACTTCAGCATCCGCGATTACCTGCGCTATGTCTGTAACTCTGCCACCTTCCAAATGAGCCCGGACTTCTACCCCGGCGACTGGCAAAACCAATACGCACCCTATTACACCCGCTACCTCGCTCACCATATGGACGCCGAAACCGCCTACGATTCGCTGGTTGTCGCCACCGGCGCCGCTGCCCAAATGACCCAGGTCTACGCGGGCGCTACCCGAGACGTGTTCACAAGCACCTACGCCCACGAACTGATCGACATGAACCAGCCTCGCGGCGCACGCGGTTTGAATCCCGACATCCTGACCATGTTGACCGTCTTCGGTCGCGGCAACCGCACCGACCAGCCGCGTACTAACCAGGGCTCTATCAGTCAGGCCCTGGTGCTGATGAGTTCGCCGGTCATCGACGCCCAGATCAGCGCTACGCAAAACCGGGTTATCGGTTATGTTTCGGCGGGTATGTCCACGGAGCAGGTTATTCAAGAAGCCTTCCTGGATGTTCTGTGCCGCTACCCAACCGACGAAGAAGTCGATGCCTACGGGGCCGAGTTGGATCGGTTCAACAACGACCGGGAGAAGGCGGAGTCCCTGCTGTGGCTGTTGATCAACCGCGTCGAGTTCACCTACATCTACTAAGCGCGAGCCAAATAAAGGAGAAGCGGCATGTTGAGAAGAAATTTCCTACAGATCTGTGGTTTGGGCGCGCTGGGCGCGAGTGCCTTGGGCGTCAAGGCAAGCGCTCGCGTGGTTCGCGGCGGCAAGGCGGTCAACCCGCGCGGCAGCGCCCGCAACGTAATCATGGTCAACCTGAACGGCGGCATCAGTCATGTGGACACCTTCGACCTGAAACAGGGCAGTTGGACCCCTGCCGATTTCGAGCCCGGCACCTTCGGCAACCTGTTCCTGCCCGAGGGTTTGTTTCCCAACCTGGTCAACCACACCGACAAGTTCTCGCTGTTGCGCGCCCTGAGCGGCTTTGAACAGGTGCACCAGCGGGCGCAGTACCAGGTGGAAACGGGTCAAAGCTTCAATCCCACCTTCGCAAAGGAACACCCGCACATCGGCAGTGTCATGGCCTACGAATTGGCCGGCGGACGCACCGACGCCGATTTGCTGCCCACCTTCCTGGCCATCAACGCCCGCGTCCAGGGTTCCGGTATGCTTTCGAGCAGTTACGCGGCCTTTCCCATCAGCAGCCAGGACGGTGTGCCCGGCCTGGTTCACCCGGACGGCGAGAACACGTTCCGCGAACGCTACGCCGCGCTGACCGCCCTCGACGGCGAACGCTTCACCGAATCGAGCAAGGGCGCGGCCATTACCGACTACCACAACTTCTACACCGGCGCCGAGCGCATGATGTACCAACCGGAACTGGACGGTGTCTTCGAAATCACCGAGTCGGAAACCACGCGCTACGGCAACACCAGCGTAGGCCAGGGCTGTGCGCTGGCCGTGAAGGCCCTGGCCAGGAATAAAGGCGCCAGGGTGGTTCAGGTCACGCACGGCGGTTGGGATCACCACGACGATATCTACACGCCGGACGTTCTTTACAGCAGTTGCGCCGAGTTGGACAGCGCCCTGGCCGCCATGTTCGAGGATCTGGCAGCCACCCCGGGGAAACGCGGCGGAACCCTGCTGGACGAGACCATGGTGGTGGTGACCGGCGAGTTCGGCCGCACGCCGGGTAATCTTTCGGGCAACAGCGGGCGGGACCACTATCCCTACGCCTACGCCGCGTTGGTCGCCGGCGGCGGCATCGTGCCCAACCAGGCATTCGGCGCCACCGATGGCGAGGGCTGGTCGATCACCGACCGCTTCTGGTCGCAAAATCGCTACATCACCATTTATGATGTGGTGGCTACCATGTACAGCGCTTTGGGTATCGACTGGTCCAAGGAAATCGAGGATACGCCGTCCGGCCGGGTCTACGAGTACACGCCCAAGGTCAACGGTACGGCCGGTTATTACACCGATATCGTGGAGATGTTCGGTTAGCGGCAGAAAAAATCGAAATTCCTTTAAACCATGAGGCGCTTTGGACGGTCTCCACAAGGGACAAGGAATTTCTCCAAGATACTTGTATCAGGCCGCGTCGCAAGACGCGGCCTGTTTTTTTATGGTTATTCGAGATCCTTCAAGAGGATCTGGTTGCGGAACAGGTCCTCGATGTCGGGTCGCTTGCGGATGACGTCTACCTTGTCGCCGCGCACCATGATCTCTGCCGGCAATGTGAACATATTGTATTCCGAGGCCATGGTGAAGCCGTAGGCGCCGGCGTCCATAAAGGCCACGTAGTCACCCACGCTCGGTCGGGGCAGCATGCGGTCATAAGCCAGGATGTCGCCGGTCTCGCAGATGTTGCCGGCCACGTCGAACTTCTCGCGCTCGCCCTTGCGACCCAACACCCGGACCCGGTGATAGGCCTCGTAGAGAATGGGTCGCACCAGGTGGTTGAAACCGGTATCCACATTGATGAAGTGCTTGTAGGGCGTGTCCTTGACCGAGTTCACCCGGGCAACCAGGAAACCCGCGTCGCCCACGAAGTAACGCCCCGGTTCCATCCAAAGGGCGGGCATGTAGCCCAGGTCCTTCAACTCCTGTTTCACCAGTTTCGCCATTTTGTTCGCCACCACTTCCGGTTCCAAAGGCTCCTGGCCGTCACGATAGGGAATGCCCAGGCCGCCGCCCAGGTCCATGAACTTCAGTTCGATTCCCAGTTCCTGCTTCAGGCGTTTGACGGCCGTGGTCACCAACTTCACATTGCGCACGAAGGGCGAGTCGTCCATGATCTGCGAACCGATATGGCTGTGGATGCCCCACACCTCCAACAGCGGGTGATCGTAGGCGCGTTTGTAACCCTCCATGATCTGGTCGTTTTCAAAGAGAATGCCGAATTTGGTGGTTTTATGGCTGGTGGAGATATGCTTGTGGGTTTTGGGGTCCACATCCGTGTTCAGCCTGAAAGAGACCCGGGCTTTTTTCTTCAGTTTTTCCACGGTGGCGATCAGGTTCTCCAGGTCGCCCATGGAGTCCAGGTTGATGACCACGTCGTGATTCACCGCGTATTCCATCTCGACCGGAGACTTGCTGCTGGAGGTGAACAAAATATCTTCGCCCTTCCAACCCAACTTGCGGGCCAGGTAGATCTCGCCCATGGAGATGCACTCGGCCGAGGCGCCTTCCTTCTTCAGCAAGGCCACGATGCTCAGATTGGTATTGGCCTTGAGCGCGTAATAGATCTTGGTATTGCCGTAGGCGTCTTTAAAAGCCTTGGAAAACTTGTGGAACTTCTCTTTGATGCGGTCCCCGTCGTAGACATAAAGCGGCGTGCCGTATTCTTGGGCATAACCGATCAGTTGTTCGTGTGAGAAGCGACCGGTTTCAGTCGGGTAGTCGGCAGCGTATACGGCAAGGCAGATAAGGAAGGGTAGGTAACGCAATGCTAATCTCCTTAGCAAGTGAATAGGACTGATCATACTGGATCGAGCGGGCGTATTCAATGTAATCGCCCGACATACGGAGTCTCTTGTCAAGTCGGTCCCGAACCGGGCGCGGGTGCATTGGCCCCGGTCCCTCTGCCGGGACTAAAAACAAAATCTGCCGGGAAGAAAAAACAAAGGATCAACCGGAGCCGTAGCGTTCGATCACGCGTTCTACCAGGCCGGTCGTAGAGCGCCCCTCGCACAGGACCAGCGAGCGAACTTCGCCGCCACGAGCCGACACCAGGTCCGAGCCGACGATCTGGTCCGGGGACCAGTCGCCGCCTTTCACCAGGATATCGGGCCGCACACCGCCGATGAGCGCGTAGGGGGTGTCCTCCTCAAAGCCCACCACCAGATCTATCGCGCGTAGTCCCGCCAGCACGGTTGCCCGATCCTCGAACAGGTTGAGCGGTCGCTTGGGTCCCTTCAGACGGCTGACCGAGGCGTCGCTGTTCAGGCCCAGGACCAGGAAATCGCCCAGGGCGCGAGCCTCTTCCAGGTAGGTGACGTGGCCCGCGTGCAAAATATCGAAACAGCCGTTGGTAAAAACCACTTTTCGGTACGGCCGGCGTATTTCCGACCAATGGGGTTCCAACATGGCGAAATCTTGATAGATACGGGATGACACGGCGCACACCTCTCTTTCCACATCCCCCCAAGACTACCACCCGACGCGGAAAAATGCATATTGCTAATTGCACTTTGCCCGTTGTCTCGTTTAAGATGAAGGCCCAATTTGAGCTTGTGAGGAGCGTGAAATCATGAGTGCAGAACTTGAAGAGATCAAAGACGCGGAGTTCGAAGAAAAGGTCCTCGGCCGCGAGGGCGTCACCATTGTCGACTTTTGGGCAAGCTGGTGCGGTCCCTGCCGCATGTTGGCCCCTACCCTCAAAGACATTCAAAGCGAACTGGGCGATAAAATCAAAATCGTCAAGATGAACACCGATACCGAATTGCAAACCGCCGCGCAGCATGGCGTTCAGAGTCTGCCTACTTTGTTGATGTTCAAGAACGGAGAGAAGGTGGCGAATATGATCGGAAACGCCCCCAAAAGCAAACTCATGACTTGGATCGAACCGCACCTGTAGACGGCAATTCCAAAACGACGGTCTGCCGGGACCGCTTCCTGTCGGCGTGTCCCGGTCTCCGGTTCCCCTCACTTTTATCGTTTCCTGTAGGTAACCCTCACCCGGAAAAGGGTTTTTCTGGTAATCTATGGGATGTGAGGACGGAATATGACCCAAAAATACCGCTTACTGGTCATCAGCGACAGCGAATCTTCTCTCCAAAATATCCGAAACGTGGTGCGCCATCACGCCAAATTGAAGCCGGAATTTGCCGCCGGAGGCAGCCGGGCTCTGGTCATGATTTCCGAGAGCGAACCGTTCCAGATCATCATCAGCGATCTGGCGGGCGGCGATGTCGGCACCGTGGATGTTCTGAAGGTGGCCCGGTCGCGTTCCGAACAGACGCGCGTGGTGGTGATTTCCGGTTTCGGGGATCAGCAGCAGATCATCAACGCAATCAAGTCCGGCGTCCACGGCTATTTGCACAAGCCCTTCCGTACTGAAGAGCTGAACCTGATGCTGAACAATCTCACCGATCACTTCAAATTGCAAGAGGAGCTCCAGGGCTTACGGGATACGGTCGATGCCCTGAAGTCGGTCGATCAGGAGAAGCTGCTGCACATTCCGGATCTGGAACAGAAGATCGCTGCCATGCGCAAGGAACTGCGCCGTCTGAAACCGCCTGAAGAAGAGCAGACGGAATTACAGAAAGCTCTCAGTGAGGCGGCTCTGCAACGCGTGGGCGAGCATTACGGTTACAAGGTCTTCCAGGAGTTGGGCCACCTGAACACGCTCCGGGAAGAAAATAAAATCTCCGAGGAAGAGTACCGCGAGTTCCGCAAGAGCGTGTTGGACAAGGCCTATCAACAGAAGGGTTGATACGGCCATTCAACGCAAGTCTGCAATTTCGGAAAGCGTCAGAAGAGAGATCTCGGCCACTTCTTGAGTACTGAAACCTCGTTCGATAAGGCGTAAAGCTATTTCTTTTTGATTTTCTCGGCGACCTTCAATTCGGCCTTCGGCACGACCTTCTTTCTTGATCTTGTCGGCCAGGGTCATTGCTTGCCGGCCGGCTTGCTCGGAAATATGGGTTCTGACGGCTTGCACAAGCACCTCCTTGCGATTTACCCGACTTGCTCTGAAGAGATAGGTGAGAAAGGCTACCAACAGGTCGCTGCCTTTTCCGCTTCTTTCGACCTCCCTTAAATGATACGACAATTTGTGGATCATCGCTACCACATCGGGATCCGGGTCGTCGATATGCTTCAGGGCCATGGTCAAGACGGCGGACCAGATCGGTTTCATCAGGATTTCGTCATCGATGTTCTTCAGGTCGATCAACTCGAAACCCTCGATCATTTTCTGCGCAAGGTCCTTATCGTCCACGGCGACCAGGTCCGCAATTTTCCTGGGGGCCGTGAATGTTTCCTTCCCGTTATACAGGATGTGCGTGATGATAAGCGGGACCTCATCTCGACCGGTGTCTTCCATGTGAAATTGCGCGATTTTGGGTTTATAAGTCCAATCGCGGTACGCTGTCAGTTTTTTGCTTTTGCGCAGATGCTCCGTCAGGAAGTAGAGGTAGATCGACGACTTGTCCGGGTCGATGCTTGGGGCGCGAAACAGGATGTCGGTAATGTGCTCGCTGAGTTCAGCATCGACGAACGATTGCTTGATCAATTGATGCTCATCCAACTTGCAGAGGGCCTTCACCTCGTCCGATACATAGGTTTCCAGAAAATCACGAGCGACAAGCCGATTCGCCAGGGCGACTTTGACAAAACGATCGTGCGGATTGGCTACCGGTTTGGTTTCGGGCTGTTTCGGCCGTTCATTTTCCGCCGATGTTCCATCCCGGTCTTTTGCATCTGACTCGCTCATCATTTCCTCTCCATGCGGGATCAACTCACGCGTCGCACAAGAGACCAAAAGCCAGGGTCTTATGTGGCGCCGTGAGGCCGTTTCGATGACAAGCCAGGATACCCCGAGATACCTTGCCGGGGCCAGGATTTTCTTATACCGGTGCTGTGGTTACCCGGACGCCATTCTCTCATGCTTGGAAGAAATGCGTGACAGATCCCTTCCATCAGGGCCGAAACCCACCGAAATGCAGCAATGAACGAAAAGGATTTTGCCGGGTTCACGGTGCCGAGCCCTCTCGGCTCGGTTCTGTTCTACTTTGCTTCTCCCGGGGTTTGTTTGACGCAACCGAAAGAGATCACTTTGGGTTCGATGTCCTCCGGCCTTCTTTTTTTAGAGGGATTGCAGCCGGGACCTTTTCATCGACCGGATTTAGGTTTCTTTAAGCGTATGGACAGTTGTTACTACCCAAAAACACCCTTAGAAGGCGTGAAGCATGGATTTTCGGAAAAATCCATCAACTTTTCCCCATTTCAGGGCCCTAAAAGGACGGCTAGTCGGTTCTTTGCTCGGGAATGGAACCACCTGAAGGTCGCGAAGGTGGTTCCGTTCCCGAGCACGGAACCGGTTTCGACATCAAGAGGTGGTTCCGTGCTCGGGAACGGCGCCCTTTTCCGGCCTTGAAGAGGTCGTGTTCCCGGGAAAATAACCCAACCAAATGTTGTTTCCGGTTGTTGTTTTGAAAATGACCGGTATCCGCCGCTGATCGACGACCTTGAATTTCGGGCCTAAGTTGTCAAATGATTTGCCTGAAAAGATAATTTTCGGGATTGGGGGTGGTCTTTGAGAATCGAAGGATCATTTCTCCGGGCAGAGAACCACTTTTTCAAGTACGGCAGGACCGGTTCCCGAGACAGGTATTGTGTTTTTCAAAGCAACAACCCCAATCCCCGGGAACTATGCCGTATTCCGCGAATCGCTCGCTTATCTTCTCGGGAATGAAAACGTGTTTCCCGCTGATCAGGACGGCTTTCCAGTGCAGACAAAGCGCCGACTCTTTATCGACCGGGGCGAATAGGCTAGAATGACCGCACCCTGACGACCGGCGATTCGGTCGATGATTGCGAGAGATCACCCATGAGTGACAAAGCCGGTTACAAACGTCCGCCCGGTCCCGACCGGAAATTGGTCCTGAAACATTGGATTCAATACATTCCTCTACGCATCCTGGCTTTTATCATGCGGCTGGTTCCCTTCGCCCTGGCTCGTTTGTTCGGGCGCTGTGTCGGGCTTCTGTTCTGGTCCTTGTTCAAGAGCAAGCGCAAGATTGCCACGGCCAATCTGGACGTGGTTTTCAGCGACCGCGTGACGGACCTGGAAAAGAAACGCCTGGGCCGCGGCTGCCTGTCCCATTTCGGCAATGTCATGGCGGAAACCCTGTGCATGCCGCAAATCAACCAACGCAACTTCCTGCGTTTCGTGGAGTGGGACAACGTACGTCCCTTCTATGAGGGCTTGGAAGGCGGCAAAGGCGTGATTCTCTGTACCGCCCATTACGGCAATTGGGAAATCATGAACCTGGCTTTGGGTTATATGAACCTGCCGCTGAGCGCCATGGCTCGGCCCATGGACAATCCCCTGGTCCACGACTACCTGGAAAAGCTGCGGCAATTGTCGGGTAACCGGATCATTTACAAAAGTCGTTCCGTTCGCCGGGTCTTAGGCGCCCTGGCCGAGAACCGCATCGTGGGCGTAGTCAACGATCAGGATGTGCACGACCACAACGCATTGTTTGTGGACTTCTTCGGCAGGCCCGCCGCGACGACACCCATGCCCGCGGCCATGGCTTACAAGACGGGTGCGCCTATCGTCACGGGCTACGCGGTGCCGTTAGGCAAGGGGCGCTATCGTTTGAGCTTCCAACCCTTGATCCGGGCCGATCAGGACGCGGATAAACAAACCGAAATCATGCGCATCACCCGGTTGCTGAACGAGCGGCTGGAGCAACAGATTGAAGCCTTCCCCATGTACTGGATGTGGATTCACAAGCGCTTCAAGACCACGCCGGAGGGTGTGGCCAATCCCTACTGAGGGAGGTGCTTGAAGAGAATCCACAGCACCAGGGTAGCCGTCCCCAAAGCTGCCGTTGCCGAAGTCACGGCGATCTTGCCCGAGAGCATGTGCTTGCGGCGGTTGGCCAGGTCTTCCCGGGTGGGGTGCTCCAAACGGTCCTTGAATTTGCGGGCAAACAAGCGCGCAAGGGTGCCGGAAACCAGCATGATCAGGATGAAAGCCTCGTGCGTGTAGAGGATGACGAAGTCAAGCGTGGACCAGCCTTCCTTGACCTCACGACCCAGGACCAGGACCTTGACCACATAGGTGCCGACGAAAAAAAGCAACAGGTTACAGGCCAGAACCATGCTCTTCATATGCGCTGCCAACTTGCCGGCTTTCACCTGCCGGATCGCTCGAAACGCGATCACCAGGGTAACGCTCATCAGAACGTACGCAAACAACCAATAAGCCAGATTCGCATTCATGCAACAAGCTCCCTCGATAGGTTTGGTCGGCGGTCCCTTTCGAGGGACGGCCTATTGTAGCGTAACCGGTGCCAACTTGCATCGTTTTCTCATCGACCGCGACGGTGCGTCGGCACTTCAGCTTGTTTTAAATCGGCTTGTGGAATCAGTGTCGGGTAGTGTAAGATGCTGATTCGGGTTATCTTTCTCTAAGACATTGTCAAAATCGTTTCAATCATTTCATTTTTGGGGATGATACCCGGCATACCCACCTTTAAGGAGAACTTTATGTTCAAGAAATTGAGTTTATGTCTTACCTTGCTCCTGTTCCTGGCTGGGGGCGCCTCCCAATTAACCGCTTCCTATTGCTTACCTGAATTCCTGGAGGGGCAGGGATGTTGCCCCTCCACTTATGCAGGCAAATCTTTTGTTCACGCGGCCGACATGTGCACCCACATCGAGTGCTACTACGCGGCCTCACTATCCGATTTCCCGTTTGAAACCTTCATTTGTAATTGAGTAAAACTCGCGCGGGTTCGGGCCCGCGCGATCCTACCTTTCGCCCGGCCGACGCATTCACGATTTCGCGTCCGTTGGAATGGATTAAACCGGGGCCAGGGAAGCGTAGAGGTCGTGGTCTTCGACTTTGTAGTACATGACGACCGTTTCGTCGCCCGGGGTCAGGCAGCGAACGGTTGCTTGCTTGTCCGCGTTCTGGGGCAGGCCGATGACCATATCCTTTTTCTCCGGGCAGACGATCGACATAAAGTGGCCCGCTGCCGTGTTGGTCAATTCGTTGATGAAATCGTCGAAGACCTCTTGCGGCACCTTGTCTATTTCCATATCCGGATAGACCTGGCTGAAACACTCGATCAGGTGGTCGTGCGTCATCATCAGGAAGAAGCGCAGTTTTACCGGCGCCGTCAACTCGATATAGGAGCAGTATTCGTCGCCCTTGGGGTTGTAGGGTTCTTCTACGCGCCGCTTTTCCAGAATCTGGGCGAAGGCAATGCCCTCGAAGGTGTCGCCGATGCATTTTTCCAGCGCGGTCAAGGTAGCCGGGTCGTGGAACTCTATCATTGCTTTCTCCTGGTCAATCCTGCAATGAGCTGATGGCCTCGTGCAACAGCTGGGGTGAGACGGGTTTGCCGATCACGTAGTTGGCGCCGAATTTCATAAAGCGTTTCTCGTTGTCCTTGTTGGCCGCGCTGGAGACGATGATCACCGGAATGCGCGCGTATTTGGGACGTGCTTTCAGGTGTTTCAGAAACTCGTTTCCGTCCATGACCGGCATGTTCATATCGGTGACGATCAGGTCGTAGGTTTCTTCTTTCAGTGCTTCCAGGGCCTTCTGACCATTCGGGACTTCCTTGAATTCCGCGCCCTGGCAGCCCACGATCTCCAGGTACTGGCGGATGATCATGCGCGCGGACAAGGAATCGTCCACAAGTAGAATCTTCTTAAACATCGCTACCTCCGGACTCCCCACTCAACTGCAATGCGTCCTGGTACTCCTTGTCGATATCCAAAAGTAGTTTTGGAAAGGTAATCGTATTCCATGCGGCATCTCTCTTGATGTAGTGATCCACGATCGGATCGACCGGGTAATCCATGCTGTCCAAATAGGTTCCGGTACCGGCCATCATGCTGAAGGTATCGCCCAGGTGTACGGATACGGCCAGGCTCCGGTATTCTTCCGGGGCCTCGCTGGGCGTGTGGTGATACCGCATGACGGCCGCAAACGATTCAGGCAGGTGCCAGTTCTTGGCGATGTGTTCGCCGATCACGGTGTGGTTGATGCCGAAGAGCGCGTCCTCCGCGGCCAGGAAATTGCCCTCGTTCTCGATATAGGCGCTTTCGACGAACTGCTTCGATTTCTCACGCAGGAATTCGGCGGTGACCACCTTGCCGATATCGTGCATCAGGCCCGTGGCGTAGGCCGTGTCGGCAAGTTTCTTGTCGTCCATCAGTTCAATCATAATCTTCCGAGAGGCAATGGCGGTTCGCAAGCCGTTGCGCCACAGGTCCTCCTGGTCGGAGTCGTAACCTTCCAGGTTCATTTTGAACACGGTACTCAAACCTGTTTGCAGGGCCATGGCGGCGATATTGCGCGCCCCCAAGAGCACCACGGCGCGGTTGATGGTTTCTACGCGGGATTTCAGTCCGTAGAGCGGCGAGTTGATGGATTGCAGGCAACGGCCGGCCAGGGTGATATCGGTCTCGATCAAACGGACGAGATCTGCAATATTGTAGTTCTCATCGGCAATCATGCGCGTGATGCCCAGCGTGGCCCGCGAGAGCGGGGGCATGGACTTGATATGTTTGATTGCTTTGACCTTGTACCGGCTCATAATTCCCACCTTCCCCGGCCCGGCGAGGTCACGAACACGCGGCCCGTGTTGACCTCTACCCAGACGGTGCGGGAGAAATTACCGCCCACGTCTTCAGCAATGGCGGCCATATGGTTCCGCCAGAGCGCCTTACGGCAGGCCAGCACGTTGCGCTTGCCGATGTCGAAGGTGCGGTTGGCGTCCATCACCGTGGCGCCGCCCGCCAGTTTTACGACCAGGTCGCGGTTGGATTTCACGTCGAATTTGCGGAACTCTTCCAACAGCGCCTGAATCCCGGAATCGGCAAAGTAGCCCGGCACCTCCCGAGCCCGGTCCATGTCGATCTTGGATTCGGGTAAAACGATGTGAGCCATCCCCACGGCACGCTGCTTCGGGGCGACCATGACGACGCCGATACAGGAGCCCAATGCCATAGTTTTGATGATCTCGCCGGGACTTCTGGAGACATGAATGCCGCCCAGTCCGACAATCTGCTTTTTTTGATCCCTTTGCAAAGTAAACCCTCATTCCGGGTGATGCAAACATTTCCACATGCGAATATGGATGGCCGCCCGATACCATTTCGCATCGGTATCCAGGACAAAAAGTTAAGGCCAGTCAGACAGAATTTTCTCACAGTTCTGAAAGTCCGCCGGGGGCGCTTGCTTGAAGGTCATCTCCTCGTTGGTCGCGGGATGACGGAAACGCAAAAGCGCGGCGTGCAGCATGGGGTGCGGCGGCATGGCCTCGAAAGATTTTGCCAGGTTTTTGTGCCGGTTCCTGCCGTACAGCGCATCGCCTACCACGGGATGTCCCAAATGAGCCAGGTGAACGCGAACCTGGTGGGTGCGGCCGGTGAGAATATGCACGTTCATGCGCGCGGCTTCCGGGTAGGCCGCGGCTACCTTGTAACGGGTTTTGGCATAGCGCCCGCCCTCTACCTCCGGCGCCATCATTTGGCGATAGCGCGGGTGTCGGCCGATATGAGTTTCCAGTTCGCCCTCGGTCGGGTCGGGCACGCCCCAGACCAGAGCCTGGTAGACCTTGGTAACCGAGGTCTCCTGCCATTGCGCGGCCAGGTGACGGTGCGCCTCGTCGGTGCGTGCGGCCAGGATGAGACCGGTAGTGCCCTTGTCCAAGCGGTGTACGATGCCGGGACGCAGGGCGCCGCCGTGGGTGGACAGGTTCTCGAAATGCCAGGCCAGCGCGTGAACCAGGGTGCCGGAATACACGCCCGCGCCCGGGTGGACCACCATGCCCGAGGGTTTGTTGACCACTACGATCGCGTCGTCCTCGTAGACGATATCCAGCGGGATTTCCTCGGGTTCGATGCGGTCCAGCGGCTTTTCCTCGGGTACCTCGATATCCAGCGCCTCGCCGCCTACCAGTTGGAAGGAACCCTTGCGGGCCTTGCCGTTCACCTGGACCCGGCCTTCCTTGCACCAGGTCTTCACCTTGGAGCGGCTCACTTCTTCCAGCTCACCGGCCAGGAAGGCGTCCAGGCGGTCGACGGTGTCATCGGGTACATTTAAAGATAGGATCTCGCTCACTTGACCTTTTCCTTCATGCGTTTCCAGTACCAGAAAACCGAGATGAGGATTCCGGCAATCGCAATCAACTGGGAAGTACTGACGGTATCGCCCAGCCATAGTTGTCTTTCATCATCGTCGCCGCGCAGAAATTCCAAAAGTCCCCTTGTCAGGCTATACAGGAACATATAGGCCAAAATCACCTGACCCTCGAACTTTTTGCGGCGCAATATCCAAACCAGAATCATGCATAGGACAATGCCGTTGAGCGTGCCCAGGGGTTGGACGGGGAACAGGGATTCGCCGGCGGGTGCGCTGCAATCCGGGTGATCGGGGAAGATTAAAGCCAGGGGGCCTTCGTAGGGCATACCGTAACAACAACCGGACATCAAACAACTGATGCGACCCAGGCCGACACCCAGCGCGGCAAAAGGCGCCATGGTATCCAGGGTGTTCCAAAGCGGTAGCTTACGGCGGCGAATATACCAGGCGATGCCGGCGGCGCCGGCGATCAGGCCGCCGTAGATGACGCCGGCCGAGCGTAGTGTGGTCATCAGCTTGCCGGGATCTTCCAGGTATTCGGGCAGATCGATCAGGATCAGTAGAAGTTTTGCGCCCACCAGGCCGAAGAGCAGGCCCATGACGGCTACATCGACGGTGGCTTCCGGGTTCAGGCTTTGGGATTTGGCCTCGCGCTTCAACAGCCAGGTGGCGGTAATGAAGGCCAGGACAAGGGCAGCGCCGTAGGAAGGAATTTGCAGGGGACCGATGGTAAAGAGGATCGGGTGCATGATGTCAATCCTGTGACGGGGTTCGGAAGAGGTCGAAAAGAACCAATGCCATGCCCCACAAAAGGGCTATATCTGCCAGGTTGAAGATGGGTAACATGCGAATATCGATAAAATCGACGACATAACCACGCAAGGCGCGGTCCACCAGGTTACCCAGGGCGCCACCCATCATACACGCAAATCCACAATGGCGCATGGTCTTTGTGGGCGCGGTGCGCAGGGCGGCTACCACCAGCGGGATCAACAGGACCGTGGTCACAACAGCGGCCAGGGATGCGGATAAGCCGCCGGGACCCGAACCCATGCCGAAGGCCAGGCCGTGATTCAATACCACGCGAAAGGCCAGTACCTCGGGGATCAGCGTGATCACTCCGCCGTGTATGGAAACCGCCAGAAATTTGGAAACCTGGTCCAAGGCGGTGGTCAGCGGCACCAGCAGGTATAGTGAGAAAGGGAGTTTATGCCTCGTCCCCGGCCTCCCCGTCACCGTCCATGGTCTCACTCAGCGCTTCCAGCTTGCGTTCCATGGCTTCCTTGACCTGTTGGTTCTCTTCCTCGGTCATTTCCACGTAATCCTCGCCGTCCTCGCGCATGAGGAAGAGGAACCCGTCTTCGCCGTAGACCTCGTCCATCTCTTCCTTGGTCATGTCCTCGGCGGCTTCGACATCTTCCAACGCGGCCATGACACAGTAAACGGCGTTCTCGACCTCGAAGCGGTCGATAATCACGAACTCTTCAACTTCTCCGTCCTCGGACTCCAACTCGACGACGACAAACTCGTCCATATCTTCATCGATTTCGGGATCGTCTTCGTGTTCTACCATGGTTTTCTCCCTTCGGGTCGTACCGCGACCCGGGTCTGCCCGAGCAAAGCCGGTAAAGCCGTTGTTCCAGCGCAAGCATATCTGAAGCCCGATGGATTGGCAACGACCATTTGACGCGGGGTGCTGTTTAAAGGTCGGCGGGGAGAAAAACCGGCGCGTTATCAGTGCGGATTTTGGCAGCAACGGCACCGGTAATTTTGGAGGTGAGCCAGGGCCAGGATCAGGCCGCCGGTCAGGGTCAGGGTTTTTTCGGCGGATTCGCCCCAGGTCTCCGCCAGGAGGAAACCCGCGATCATGGCAGCCATGCCGATCGTTCCCATGGTAATCACGCGGCGTTTGCCGTGTTGTCGGTAACCCATGCCCAGCGTAATCAGAGCCACCGGTAGTACCGAAAAAAGTAGGGCGGCGTGAATGAATTCGTTGTTCCAGCCGGCCGGAAGCCGGCCGGCGAACAGTAAACCGACCATGGGCAATAACAGGCAGTGCGCCAGGCAAATACCGGATAAACCGGCTCCCAGGTAATCTCCGGCCGTAAGGACTTAAAGTCTCATGTACTTACTCCTTTCTCCAATTCCTACCCTTTCCAGGCGGTATCTACTTTGCGCCCTTCCGGTGAGGAATGTTGTCGGATAGGCGACAACCTGTCGGTCGCATCAATGCCGGCAGTGCATGTCCCGCTGATCGATCAGAAGGAAAAACTCGCCGTTGGACGTCTTGCGGGTTTGCAAACGGCCGGCCTTACGCAGGTTGCCCAACAACCGCGTCACCGTGGTGCGGGTTGCGCCCACCGCACCCGCCAGTTGTTCGTGGGTGATCTTGATGCCCAGCAGGACGCCGTCATGATCGGGCTGGGAGAATTTTCCGGCGATGACCTGAAGCAGGCCCATCAGGCGTTCTTCCAGGACCGGCCGGGCCTGCATCGACGACCAACGTTCCATCTGGCAGATACGTTCTTTCAAGTGCGCATAGAAATCGGGTTGTCGGGAGGCCTCGGACCAGCGTTCATAGGTGACCGTCAGCGAGGTGTGCGCGGTCATTTCCACGTGGCAGGAGTGGGCGTCGTGGGCTACCAAGACATCACCGGGTCCATAGAAGCCGATCAAAACCTCGCTGCCGTCGGGATGAATGGAGGTGCAGCGCATGACGCCCCGGCCGATGCGAATGACGCGATCCTCCTCCAGATGAATGCGCTCGCCGCGGTTGAACTGTCTTTTGAAACGCAAAGCCGTGGTTTGGCGCGTACCCAAGGCGCCGATCAGCAGGTTGGCGTTGCGCAGAGCGGAGAGCAGCGGCGGCGCCGTCAGTTCTCGAGGCAGGACGCATAGGGCGCCGGTTTGGTAGGATATTTCTTGAATTTCCGTCGCGTCGGTGCGATTCCAGACCAGCAGGGGAAGGCCGTCGTCCGGAAGCGTGATCTCCTCCGCCAGGGTCGGGGCATGGAGTACCGGCAGAGGGATGCCGTGGCTGCTCTCACCGCTGGACAGAGATATCGTGCGGCCGGGGCCTTCCAGGCGATCCAGCAGTTCCGTCAGTGCTTCGCGTGCGCCCTCGAAGGTAAACCCCGTGGTTTGTTGATCGGCGGTGATACTGATTTGGTACGTCATCATTTTCAAGGCTAGCATTAAAACCCGACCTCCGATTAGCGACAATTGGTCCTTCCGTCTACATTATTACTGCTGAAACACACCGGTAGTGTCGTACCTACTACAATGCCATTGTATCAATTAATACAATGCGAGGTGCTTCTTTGCGGGAAGGTGACTAAAGAAAATTCCCCGGTCGGTTGTGTGCCCCCGACCGGGGAGTCAAAATCGGAGAAATTTGCAACTCTCGTTGCCCGACGTTGCGTCGGTATGAAAACGCGTCGCTAACACGCGTATCAGCTTCGGAAGCATGATGAACGCTCGTGCTCATCAATGCCACGGTCATTATCGGTGGTTTGCAACACTTATTTCCGTGTCGCTTCAGACCGCGGAATAGTATCAATTGCGACAATCTTGTTCTTTTTATGACTTATTGCTTCCAATGGTAGCGAAAGCGAACTACTGAATGGCTGCCTTCCTCATCTGTCATCACCGTATAGGCCGCCCCGTTGCTAAAGACCATTCGCGGTAAGAAGAGACCGTCGCCGGTTCTAGCCAGGGCGAAATCGCCCATGGTGACTTGACCCATATAGCGGCCCGCCGCGGAGAAGATATCGGCGCGGGTCTCCCTGGTAGCCAGGTTGACGTCGTGCACGACCAGAATGTGCCCGTCGTCCATGGGGATGATCGCGGCGACCGGGGGTTTGAAAGGCGTGAGTTCGGCTTTATCCACCGCACGGGACAAAATAATCGGGGTAACGATACGGCCCAAATCAGGGTCGGCGAGGATGGTTTCCACCAGGCCCTCCACAAAGGCGGTGATGAATGCATCGTCATAGGCAATACGATCATAGTCGCGGGAGAACACCAGCGCTTTGGTTTTCAAGTCGGACTCCCAAACCGTAATTTCATAGGCCGTGGGTCGGGAAACAATCAGGCGCCCCTTGTGATCGAAGTTGTAGACCGGGTCTCTGGTCCAGGCGCGGCGCAGGTTGCGAGCAATGCGTTCAACCCAATAGTTGCCGTCCATCAGGCGCGAACGGTCCATGGCCGGACCGCTTTCGTCTGAAAGCAGTTTCAGGGTTTTCAATTCCGGCGACAAAACCGAATGGCGGAAGAACATCTTGCCGGCCTTGGGATCGTGGGACACCACAAGCGCGGCCAGTTTCCCGCCGACGGTCGACATGACGGGCTCTACCACGATTCGGGTATACTCCCGGCGCGAGACGAACTTACCCTCGGTATCGAAACGATGAATTCTGGCCACGGAGCCCTCGGAGCGATCGAAAACCAGCGCGGTATCATCGCGCTGAACCTCATAGCGGTGCAGGTCAAGGAATTCACCGGGCGCCTGGCCGCGACCACCGATGGTCTTCAGGTAATTGCCCCGTGCATCGAACACCACCACACGGCCCTCGCCGGGATCGGTCACGTAGATGCGTCCCTTACTGTCCACGCTTACCGAGGTACTGGTACGCGCCCAATCGGTTTCATCGCGGTCCTCACCGCCGATACGTAGTTCCTCGGTAAAGACAAGCTCACGGCCCTGGTGCCGCTTCCCATTCTTGATCACGTCTCCACTGAAGGCAGGGAGTATGACAAACACCAGACAAAAAACCCTCGTAATCGGCATGGAGGAACCTCATTTCTAAAGTATCCGGACGGATAAACCGCCAGGGAATGTACGACTAAAGACACGAAGAGTTTAGCGGGCCTTTCAGTCGCGACATCGAGAGAGGCCTTTCCAATCATCCGAGCTTAAGGCAAGAAAGCTTTAGTGTTTCACAAACAAGGGTTGAACGATAGGGTTGACCGGATTTCGTAGAATTCACCTGGTACTAACAAAACTAAAAAGGGCCGGCTACAGGTAGCCGACCCACAAAACGGAGGATAGCAAATAAAAACAGCATCATTATCGATAGGCGAATATCGAAGTTCAAGCTTTTTTTCCCTCGCTCAGTGTGATATGCTGCAAAAACACCGTTAGATCTGGATTTCACCATCATGATTAGAAGAACCGAACAAAGATACGCGATCCGTCGCGTATTGGAACACACTGTCAGGCCCTTAACCCCGCAAGAGGTACTGGAAAAGGCGAAAGCAACCGTGCCTGGATTGGGTATTGCCACGGTCTACCGGAACCTCAAGGTGCTGCACCAGGACGGTATCCTTTCCACGGTCGAAGTACCGGGCGCGCCCGCTCGTTATGAAATGGCAAACCGGGGACATCGACACCATTTCCAATGTGAGTCCTGCAACCGGGTCTTCGATATGCCCAAGAGTTCGTTCACGCCCTCGGCATTGGTACCGGAAAACTTCAAGGTAAGGGACCATCAAGTTTTGTTCTACGGATTTTGTCCCGAGTGCAGCCACTAATCGGTCACTTTTTCTTCAAGTGATTTCAAGCGTTCCTGAAGCTCTTTACTCAAGTTCCACTTGTTGACCAGGTTCAAAGCAACCTGTTTGACCGAGATAGATGAGAAGGGCTTGTTCAGGTATAGCAACTTGTCATTGGAGCCCAGCAGGTCGATCATTTCGTCCCAGGAATAGTCCGAGTGCGCCGTTAGGACCACCACCTCCGTAGCGGGTAGTTCCTTCCAGATTTCGCGGATGGTCAGGATGCCGTCGGGGCCCGGCGGCATGCGTACATCCATAAAAATCACGGCGTAGGGCTCGCCCCGTTCCTGGGCCTCCCTGGCCATGCTCAGTGCCTCCCGACCGGAGAAAGCAGAATCTATCTCAAAATCCAACTGGACCCGATCCGGCGTTGCCACCTCGCGGGGATCGTCGAATAATCTGGCTTCCAATTCTCTGATGGCCTGTGCATTGGCGATGCGTGGGGGCGGATGGAAGATTTTGAAAAGGTCTTCATGGATGGACTTATTATCGTCGCAAATCAGAATACGGTTGTTGAAACCTTGCTTCCTCCGGGTCTCAGTCGTCATCCAGCCCTCCTCAGGCATCCCGGCGCTCCCCGCCCTTGCCCGATCCATGTGGTTTTCTTAAATCCGGGCTACTTCCTCATTCTATCACGTTTTCATTGAACCGCCCAATGACAAGGTGATAAAAAGCCCCGCCCGTAAAAAACATTGTAGAGAAAAGTAAATACGATCCGTATGTGTGGCCTTCTTTATACCATATTCGGGTTGGAATCAATCGCCATAATTCGAAAAACCGGACCCGTCCCGCCCCATTTGAAAGCACCCGTGCATGGTGGTAAACTGATTGAGCATCGCCGGCCTTTTGAGGAGATCATCACGGAATGTCCATTCTTGTTGTTGACGATGAACCGTCCATCCTGACCATGACGAGAAAACTGCTGGAGAGTAAGGGCTACCACGTTGCGGTCAGTCCAAGTGCGCGGGATGCCCAGGTCATGATGGGCGAGGTCTCGTTTCAACTGGTGATGACCGATATCGTTATGCCCGATATCGACGGCTTGGAATTGATCAAATGGATTCGCGAGCATCATCCCCAAACCAAGATCCTTGCCTTCTCCGGCAACAGTCTCCTGGATCCCGGTAATTACCTGCACATCGCCGGAGTGATGGGCGCGGTCCGTACCTTGCGCAAGCCCTTTGAAACCGCCGCCCTGCTCAGCGCTGTCAAAGCGCTGGTGGGCGACCCGCCCGGAAATCAGTGAAAACAACCGCTTGTTTCGCGGAGCGTGGTGGTCCATAATCCTGGTGTATTCAGGCTCACTATTAGGGGGAAGAAAAATGAGTAACCTGATCTACGGCAGTCGCTATCTGCGCTTGTTGGAAAAAGCCCGCGAGGAAGGCTACGCCCTACCCGCGGTGAACGTGATCTCTACCTCCACCGTGAACGCCGCCCTGGAAGCAGCCGCAAAGGTGGGTTCCGATATCATCATTCAGGTTTCTTCAGGCGGCGCCCAGTTCTTTGCAGGAAAAGGCGTCGATAAGTTCCAGGCGCAGGTGAAAGGCGCCGTTGCCTTTGCCAAATACACGCGGGAGATGGCCGGGTTGTACGGCGTCAATGTCATCCTGCATACCGACCATGCCAATAAATCGCTGTTGCCCTGGGTGGACGCCATGTTGACCGCCGGTGAGGCGTATTACGAACAGCATGGCGAGCCCCTGTTCAGCTCGCACATGATCGATCTCTCCGCCGAACCCTTGGGAGAAAACGTATCCACTTGCAAGGAGTTCCTGGCTCGGATCGCCAAACTGGAAATGAGCCTCGAGATCGAACTGGGCGTAACCGGCGGTGAAGAAGACGGCGTGGACAACGAAGACGTGGACAACGCCAAGCTGTACACCCAACCCGAGGATGTGCTCTATGCCTACGACCAACTGAAGGATGTCGGACATGTCACCGTGGCCGCTTCTTTCGGGAACGTGCACGGCGTTTACAAACCCGGAAACGTGAAGTTGCGTCCTGTCATCCTTCACAACTCCCAGGAGAAAGTGCAAGCCGAACGCGGTACCGGCCCCAAGCCGTTGAGCTTTGTCTTCCACGGTGGTTCCGGTTCCAGTCGCGATGACATTCGCGAGGCCATCGGCTACGGTGTCTTCAAGATGAACATCGACACCGACACCCAGTTTGCCTTCACCAAACCGATTCGCGACTATTGCGTGGAGAACGAATATCGCCTGGCTCGTCAGATCGGCTCGCCGGATGATGCCGATGCACCCAACAAAAAGATCATCGATCCGCGGGTCTGGCTGCGCAAGGGCGAGGAAAGTTTCCGCGACCGTCTGTGTCTTGCCTTCGAGGACCTCTTGGGCGCCGGTAAACGCGTGGACGATTGATCGACCGCTCCCAATACAAATTCCAAACGGGGGAGCCGGACGGCTCCCCCACCGGGTCATTTGGCCGGAACGGAATCTTTTTCAAGCAGTTCCAAGACTTTCAAACTCACGGCATCACCGGGATGGAAATCGAGGCGATTCTTCACAAATGCCAGCCTTTCTTCCCCGGAATGGTTCACTAAATACATGGCCAGGGCCAGCGTGGGATCCGAGCTGTCAAGCAATGACAACCGTTGTCGAAAGACCCGGTCCGAACTGGTCTCTATCTGGTCCGGAAAAGGGACGAACTTAAAATCGATGTCCTGGTGTGTATGAACCAATTGCCCGGTTTGAACACGGGCGGCCGGTTCATAATCTTCCTCGGGCGTCTGTGAATAGACCGTTTCCTCCCAAAGCACGATTGCACACAGGTCCGGGTTGACCAGGGTCAGGTTATTGTCCAGCCAACTGAAGAAACCGCCCTCCAATTCTAAGGTGCGGGTACGTTCCTCACCGACCGCGTTGGCGTAGGTCAGGCTGATCGAGCCGGTGCTTACCGACGTTTTAAGGCGCGAACCAGGACTCAGCGTATACTGCCGACCCTCGATAGTGACATTGTAGGGTTGACCGACGCCGTTCACCAGGTAAATCTCGGCCGAGCCGCTGCTGTCCACCCCCAAGCTGACGAAGATCACCAGGAAGAACAGCGGCACCAGCAGGGGAAAAGCGGTCAGGCATCCGGAGGTATTCTTATCCTTGGGCGGCTTCAGTTCCAAGTCTTTATGTCGAATGCGCTTCCCGGTTGCACGGTGTTTTTCCGAGTCCTTGCGCAGCCGGGCGAATTCCTTTTCGTCAAGGGCATCAGGAAAGGTCTGCTCTATGCGTGTCAAAATACCCAAAGCTTCGTCGTGATGCCCATCCTGTTGCAACCCTCTGACCAGCAACTGCAAACCGGGAACCGCCGCGGCGCCCTCTTGTTCGAAAAGGTGCTGCATGAAGGGGATTGCCTCGGTAGAACGGCGTTGCAGGATCAGGTTCAAGGCCAGATCCCAGCGGATCTCGGGTCGGTCCTCCAGTTGCAGGGCAGCGCGCAGGCAGCGTTCTTCGTCTTGGGACCGATAGAAGGCGCCGTGTGCCGCGGCTAGTAATAAAAGGTTATCTATGACATTGCGATTGGCGCTCTCCAGGGTTTGGGAGGCCTCCACAAAGGTGTCGCGCTGCCGCCAGCCGATGAGGGTCTGAATGAAATTGGACGCAACCTCGGCATCGGCCGGATTGGTCCGATAGGCTTCAGCCGCTTCCTCTAAAGCCTCATCACGCGTCTGCCGGTATTTCTTGAGCGGCATGTAGTTATGCCGATTACACGACGGACATTCATCCAAAACACGTCGACGTCCCAACGGCAGAACGGGGATGAAGGCGAACACGATACAATACCATGTATCGTACGATTTCAGGTTGGTGTCCGCACCGCAGTTTTGGCATCGGCCGGCAATATGAACGGTATTTTTCCGGCCCCAATAATGAGTTCCGACGCCATTGATAGTTCCCGGCATTTCTTTTCCCCCAAACAGTTTGTCTTTCACATTTTAAACGGAAAAGGCGAAAATGCCGGCTCAATCTATCAAATAAGACTCGTGGAGCCGTGGGAACCTGGTCTCAATTACGGGAGAGGATTTCCAACAGGTGATAGCCGAATTGGGTTTTGACCGGCCCGTGCACCACCCCGATCTCATCGTTGAAAACTACCGTGTCGAACTCGGGAACCATCTGTCCGGGGCCGAAAGTACCCAGGTCCCCGCCCTGCTTGCCGGAGGGGCATTTGGAGTATTTGGCGGCCAGTTCAGAAAATTCCGTACCGCTTTCGATCTGATTTTTCAGATCCTGGCATTGGCCGCGAGTGGTGACCAAAATGTGCCGAGCGTGCGCTTGTTTTGCCATGGATTCCTCCCAAGAATCATCACTGCCGTTCGGTACTCTACCGCGATCGATAGTGAAAGAGCAAGAGTCGGCTGAAAGCGAAGGAGAAGAGCCGATATAGGTAGAAGCGTTAAAAAAAATTTCAACATTAATTTGCTGCCGCTTCTCTTTTACGGCAAAACGGTGCTTGTTTCAGTACTTGGCCACATATAGTCGTTCCTGAAGAGACCACCACCATATGATGGGTCTTCTGGTGACAAGAATTCCCACTGTAAAACCATACCTCAGCACACACGAGATAAAATGTGATGATCTGTGGCATCATGAAATAGGGTTTGGTGATAAACCGTACTGGACAATAATGCACGAAGCATGAATAATATGGTAATAAGTCGCTGTCTGTACGTGCGAGCTTTCGGATCTTCCGAAACTTGCAGGGCCGACGCCGGAGCCCGATGGCAGTCGACATAATATAATATTCCCTTCACGAAAATCCATGAACTACGCAATAAGCTAAAAACCCAACACCCATTCTTGAGTGGTTCTCAAGAAAAAGGCATCGACAACCGTATAACTATATTATGAGGCGGTCAACCGCCGCCGCTGGGAGTCGATGAGGCATAAGGACTTATCCATGGCAACAAAGCACAAACGACTTGGCGAAATGCTTGTTGAAGCCAACCTGATTACCGAGGCGCAACTCCGCGGCGCCTTGGGTCGTCAACAGCGCTGGGGGGGCCGGCTCGGCGCAAACCTGATCAAATTGGGAAACATCAGCGAGCACGATCTACTGCGGTTCCTGGCCGCACAGACCGGTATCCGCGAGATGGACATTTCTGGAATCCAGGTACTACCTCATATCATCAAAATGGTTCCCGAAAAGGTGGCCGACAAGTACTCGGTCATGCCGATCGCCATGAAAGATGCCCATACCTTGATGGTGGCCTGCGCCGACCCTACCGATCTCAGCGCCTTGGACCACCTTAGTTTCGTCACCGGACATAAAATAGAACCCGTCATCGCCAGCCATACCCAGATCCTGGCCGCTATCAACAAGTTCTATCGCGGCGGCCGCGCAAAAGCGCCCGAACCCGTGGCAACGAACGGTGACGACGACCTGACCGTCGAACTATCGCCGATGGAATCGCAGAACCTTCGCACCTCGTTGGAAGATCCCGAACTGATCATCTTCGGCCAGGCCAAGGAACGCAAACCCAGACCCCCGGCGAATCAAGACACCTTGGACGACACCATGGACCGCAGCCTTTCGGCAAGCGGCCGCTATACCATGGGACCCCCGCCCAATATGCCCGATCCCTTTCAGCCGGGTTCGCCTGCCATGAAAGCGGCGCCGGTGCGAAGCCCTATGGAAAGCGACGAGTTTACGCTGGACTTCACGCCGGATTGGGGTGCGCCTGCACCGCGCACCAAACCCGCCTCCGATATTCGCACCCGCCAGAGCGCACCGCAAAGGAAGCAGCAACCCAATAAGGTTCGTCAATTCACCATCGAACAAAAGATGCGCGCTCTTTACAACGTCCTGATCCGCAAGGGCCTGGTCAAAGAAGCGGAAATCCAGCAAGAGCTGATGCGCCTGTGGTCCATGGGCAAACTATAAGCTCAACCGAGGCAACCTACGACCTGATACTGGAGAACGGCCGACACGTGTTGGCCGTCCCCATGATCGGGGAGCCCGGCGGTTTTTACGAGGGCGAAAGGGTGGTGCACGCTCTGCGCCTGCGTTTCCCCTATCGCGTGCCCTACCTGGGACCCGTCTTGCGTAACTTTTGGGCAAAAAGCCGTGGTGCCCGACTCTATGCCCAGGAAAGCGCCGTTGGGAACGAGAGGAAGAGGTAGACGAGTTGCGACGCGATCATACCCGTGACAGCGTTTTTGGAAACCCGGAGCCGAAACCCCGGGTTTTCCGAGTTAGCGAAAGAGGAAATCGGGGTGATTGACCAGCGCCCACAGCACGTCGACCGCGGACTGCCAGGGTTGTCTTCCCTGAAAATGCTCGGTGCATTTGCGCAATTCCAATGGGGATGGTCTCCGTTGCAGTGTACGCAGGTAGAAGGCATTGACCAGTTGTTCCGTGTCGATTTCTCCGGCGGTCAAGGCTTCGGCGTATTGCTTGACCAACGGGCTGTTGTAGAGGACGTCGTATAACACGGCCGGGTCGTTCATCAAGGCAAGCGATGCTGTATGATCCAGATTATCCGAGCGTTGGCGGCCGGCTCTGGGATCGCCCCGGCCGAAGATATCCAGCCAATCGCTCATTCTTTCCTGGGTTTCGAACAGGTCGCCGAGGTCTTCGTGGCCCAGTTCCCGCATGGTCTCGTCGGAAATATCGGGAAAGTAGATATAGCCGGGTTCGCCGCCCGGAAGGTCCCAGAAGGACCTGATGATGCGGTTTTCCCAACCGGATGCCAGCATTCCGGGCGCGCCCCCGGTTACCCGGAATAGGTTTTGGAGGATCGATTCGGCTTGCAGCCGTCTCACACGGGAGGCGCCGCCCCAGTAAGGACCGAGGCCCTGATCCGGCTCCGCGTATTTAGCGTAGTCCAACTGGTAGGTTTTGCTGTTGGTGATATAGCGAAGCAACTGTTTGAAGTCGAAACCGCTGTCGATGAACAGGTCGGTGACCATTTCCAGCAGTTCGGGATCGTTGGGTTGCACCGTGGCGCCGTTTTCCGCGGCGACCGTTTCGTTCAAGCGGGCCAGGTCGAATTCATCGACCGGCTCAACGAAAGTGCGGCCGATCAACTGTAACCAGATCCGGTTGACCATATTGCGCGCGAACTGTCGGTCGGCGGTCATGATCCGGGCCAGCGCGGTGCGCCGCGTTTCACCCGGAAGCGGAGATTCCCCGGTAAACGGATAGAAAGGTTGGATAATGCCGCCGTTTCGCGCCGGACGCATTCCGTCGCCGGTTTCCGTCTCGGCCAGGTACTCGCCGTCACCGAAGAGGCCGAAGAAGGTGAAGATCCGGAAGGTTTCCCCCGTAAAGTCCGCGTCGTCCGCATCCACGATGTCGTACCTCCAGAGGTAGGTATTGCCGTCATCGTCCGTGCAGTCGCCCTTGCAGTACAAACCGTTTTTGGACAGGAAAGCGGCCAGGCCCCAAAACTCGCTACGCTTTCTTTTGGCCAGGTCAACATTGACGTCTTCCAGGTGATATTGTCCGTTATGGCAGGAGATACAGTTGGTTTTGATACCCAGGAACTTTCGGGTAAACGAGGCCGCTTGATCGTCCAAAAAGTCCTGCCGATTGAGCGCGTTTTTGCCGGCCTCCACATGGGTGGTGAAGAAGGAGCCTGGTTCGCCGATTACGCCCTTGAAGCCGATGATCTGCCGGAACAGTTCATCCCAGGGCGTGTTCTCGGTGATCGCCCGGCGCAACGCATCGTGCTGGGCGTTGCGCACCTTGGCCTGGTTGAAGAAAACCTCGCTGTCCAGCAACTCATCCAGGAAGTTGGTCCAGCGCGAGACGTATTCGTCACTCGCCAGAATCTGGTCGACGATTGCTTCCCGATTCCAAGGTGACGGTTGAGCTGTCCACTGCTCGATCACGGCGGCGTCGGGGATCACACCGGCCAGATCCAGCCATGCGCGGCGTAGAAAAGTCAAATCGTCCACGGGCACGAGGAAGGGGGCGGCTGGACTCGGCTTCTTTTTGGCGGCACGCGCCTGACGCGCTTCCAGGAAGTTGTCGACGGCGTCTCTGCCGTTTCCGGCAAAGATTGCGGAGCTTAGAAGGCACAGGCACAAGCCCGAGATGATGATGGTTTTCACGAGCGCCTCCTAAACAAACAGCTCATCGATCGCGTGGATCGATCCGTATTGGGACGTGTCCACCACATCGTAGAGGCGACCGGTGGGCGTGTAGCGCAATTGCGCGGTCCAGTCCAGGCCCAGGGCGCTGTAGATGGTGGCGATCAGGTCGTTGAAGGTTATATCGCGCCCGTGGCTCCAGCCGGGATCGGTTACGTAGGAACCGGTCTCGTCGGAGGCACCGATGATGCGGCCGGGCTGAATGCCGCCGCCTGCCACGAATGCGGGCACCAGGTAGGGATAGTGATCGCGACCGCCGTTACCGTCGACCTCACCCGGCGTTCTGCCGAACTCGCCGACAGCCACGATCATCGTTTCGTCCAACAGGGTTTTGGCGGGATCGCTGCCCGGGGCCTCCTCCAGGGTATTCAACAGGTAGGCCAGGGCCTCGTCCAAACCCAGACAGGCATCGCGGACACCGAATTCTCCATAGATGCGGTCGTGGTGATCCCAACCGAAGAAATCCAGCATAACCAATCGTGTGCCGAAGCCGGCGGTCAGGATTCGCGTTGCGGCGCGCGCCTGGTTCATATAGAAATCCTTGTAGAACTCGCCGGTGGTCGAGGGGTTGAAACTGCCCTCGCTGTAGGCTTTCAACTCCTCGCTCTGACTCATGCGAGAGGCTTCGTTCAAGACAGCTTTGAATGAGGCACGAGCGTCGGCGGCGCGGCGCTTTTGGCCTGTCAAACCTTGCAGCAGTGAGAAACGGTCTTCCGCATCGTCCCAGGGATGGGTCAGGTTGGGAATGGAGCCGTTCTCGCTGATAGAGGTCGGCGCGTATTTCCGGGGCAGGCGGCCGGTCCCCAAAAAGGGAAACGCGGTGGTCACGCTGAACGGCAGCAAGTCGTCCGGCCCACGCGTAGAAGCCAGGAAGCTGGTGAGCAAGGCCATGAAATGCGGGATATCGGCCTGGAACGCGGGGTTTTGCCGATAGGTGGACAGCAGGTGGAAGGAGGCGCGACCGTGAACCGGCTCCAGGGCGGACATGCCGCGAATCAGCGAGAACCGGTCGGTCATTGCGGCCAGCTTCGGCATCGCGCCCGAGGGCCAGTCCAGATTGCCGATGGTTTCGGCTCCCAGGTTATCGGGTGTCCAGGAACCGCGTTTCAGGTCGAACGTATCGACCTGGCTGGGTCCACCGTTGAGGTGGATGAAGATGAGATTGCGAGCGGTGTGTTGCGGCTGAACGGAACGTCCGGTGCGTTTGACCACGCGGAAACGGTCGTGTGCGGCGGCCGGCAATAACGAACTTCCGGCCAATACCGCG
Source organism: Acidobacteriota bacterium (assembly GCA_030066195.1). Lineage (GTDB taxonomy): Bacteria > Acidobacteriota > Holophagae > Acanthopleuribacterales > Acanthopleuribacteraceae > JASJCB01. The sequence goes on along the minus strand of JASJCB010000074.1, from coordinate 326 downwards.
GCACACTGCCCCATAAAACGGCGTCGGGAAACAATCATAGTGAACTCCAGTGATTTACGGGGAAAAAAGGCAATGGTCTTAAAAAAGATATAATGCAGCGCCGGTCCCAAGGCAAGCCGGTAAACGGAAATAAGTATGTTCGAATCTCCATTTGAGTACAGATGCTCAAAAACCGAAAAGGGCACGGCTAAATAGGGTATACCGGCTTAGCTTGACCCAGTCCGAAATGGATTGATAGGAACCATCGCCACTTTTACGTTCAGGCTACTGATTCACAATATGCTCGAATTAACTAGAAATCAAAGCAGCATGCTGGTTTGAAGGAG
>JASJCB010000085.1 GCA_030066195.1 Acidobacteriota bacterium | reverse complement strand
TTCCAGGCCCTCGAACAGGGGACGCGCCTCGATCATGTGCAGGTTCAACAAGGTGCGCGTCTCGCGAAAGTTGGGCAGGTCGGGGCTCATGGCGTGGGCCGCGTCCAATTGCTGGATACGTTTTTCCTCATCCCGGATCACCGCGGTCAGGTCGTTACTTTCCTTCTCCAGCAGCGCCCGTTCCTTCTCCAGACCGATCACTTCTTCCCTGGCCCGACCGACGGGGCCGGCCGTCGGCAGCATGGGGGTTTGGATCTCGCCGGCACCCCGGCGGTAGAGATAGTCGACGGCCGTCACCAGGTTGGCGATGGAGAAGGGCAGGTCAGTGGAGAGCTTGCCCAGGGTCAGGCCGGTTTGCTTCAGGAAATCCTTCAAGTCGTCGAGGGCCCGCTGTTTTTGTTTCAGGTGGCTCGCGTGCTCCTTGCGTTGCCGTTTCAGCGCCGCTTCCTCTTCCTTGCGGTTGGCGGCTTTGCGTTCCCGTTCCTTCGCCAGTTCCTTCTCCTGGCGGACCAGCCCGCTGTGGTCACGGGTCTTCAGATCGGCTAGTTGCCTTTCCTGTAACTCGCGTTCTGCCTCTACCGCTCGCTGTTCATCGTCCAGGGCGTTCAACTCGCCGCGTTTCCGGTCACGTGCGTTTTCCTCGGCGGCGATTTGGGTACCCAACCGTTCGATACGCCGATAACAGGCCAGCCAGTCCAGGCAATGGGCGTCCTCGCGCAGGCGGTTGATCTTACCGGTCAACCCGGCCAACTCGCTGATATAGGCGCGCTTGCGTTCGAAGTCTTCCAGGACCGTCTTGCTGTCTTCCAGGCTTTGCAGCGACAGGATCACGTTTTCGAAGATCTCCGTTTTGGGCTCGGGCATCAGGCGCATGAAGAGTTCATGATAGTCGTTGCTCTGCGCCACAATCTCGCGATAAGCCTTGCCGATACGCAGTAAGCGGCAGACATCGGTAAAAATATCCTCGTTGTTGTACAACCGGTAAACGATCTCGCGGCGAAAGGGACCCACGTTGTAGAAACCGCCGACGGGATCCAGCGCGGCCTTCATTTCCAGGCGTGTGCGCGGTCGCCGGCCCTGCATTTCCTCGGTCAGGAAGGGCACTTCCTCCAAGGGACGCGGCACCACGATGCCCCAGCGCTGCACGGGTTCGTCCATGGCGGCGACCGTCATGCCCATACCCACGGTCAGCACCTGGTTCTTGTCGTTTTTCAACTCCAGGGCTGCGTAGGTAATGCCGCCGTCCTTGTTCAGGGGCCCGGTTTCGGTGTTGAAACGCATGATGATGCCCTGAATGCGGCGGCCCTCGGCCCGCTGGCCGACCACCCGTGCGGCCGAGTTCAACTCCACCAACTCACCGGCGGTCAATACATAATGAACGGCATCCAAAACCGTGGTTTTCCCGGAGCCGTTATCACCCAGCAGGAAAAGGTGGCCGCCGGATTCCACCTGAATGGTCTCGTTCTGGATATTGTGGAAATTCACCAACCGGATACGCCGGATCACATAATTATTTTTAAACACCTGGCTGTTCATGCATCTTCTCCGGCGCCGGGCAGCATCTCGCCCTTATCGACGGCGGCGGGTTCCGCTTCGCCGTCACTGTCGTCTTCTTCCGCCGCAGGTATTTCAATCGGTTCTTCGTCGTAATGTTCGAAAATGCCCTTGCTCAAGCGCACGGCATTGTAGTGGTATAGGGCGGGCAAGGCCTCGTAGATGGTGTCCAGGCGGTGGACCTCGCCATCCTTGGGCGGTGCGATTTTGAGCAGGAATCGATACTTCTCCAGGCGCGGCATAATGGCGCCCAAAACCCGGGCGCGCACGTACTCCTCGGTAAAATGCGCCTTCTTGCGCTCGTCCTCGAAGAGTTCGTGGATGCGCTGGTGCACATGCTCCAACAGGTCGCCGTAACGGAAGCGCAGGTTCTCGCGCTCGTCCACGGTGACGCCCTGGATATCGATCTGCTGCTCGAAAAACTCCAACAGCAACATGAAGGCGATGCACTCGTCGCGCCGCGTGAAGTTGAACAACTCGCGTTGGGACGGGTTGACGGCTTCGTTATACCAACGATCCTTGTAAACCCTGGCGCACTTGGTGTCCACATAAAGCGTCCACTCGAAAAACTTTTCAAAGAAGCCGGCGAACTCCCGCTGATGCCGGCGCAGGAAATAAAACAGGTTCTCGTTATCGGTTTTGTAGAAATAAGGGCTCTCGACCAGGATATTGGCCACGGCGCGGACCTTGTCGGCATGACGGTCCATCAGTGCGTCCAGCGCATTGTTCATTGAAACGGGTCCTCAATAGAGATGTCAGGATGACAGCGGGTGGGGTTCCTTTATAGACAGGATATTTTGGATCGTAAAATGACAGTTGCACTGCGGCCTGACATCGAATTCCAAAAGGGACCCAATCATATCAGAAAACGGCCGCGCCGGCATCCCGGGTTTGCCATATCTGCCGACGGACACAGACCACAACCGAATCCTACCGTCAAAAAAAGTAAAAAGCAGAATGGCTGCCAGGTACGAGTAAACAGTTCCACTACACACCTGCTCCGTGTGTATCCACCTAATTTGCCATTTTGATGAATTTATGGGAAACTAGCCGGGTAAAACAAGCCCTTGCTAGCGGAGATATGAGAACATTAGAACCCAGTAAGATGATATCGCCGCAAGTGTCGTGTAATGAAGGCAATGGATTTCTTCAAGATCTGTCGGCATTTACCCGGGAAACGCGTGAGCGACCTGACGGGTTTGTATCTACATCTCCGCGGCGCGATTCCAACCGCGTCGAGGCGCTTTGTTCGCATTATCTAAATCATGAGGAGAGATATCATGAAAAAAGCTCTTTTGCTGCTCGCCATGTTGAGCGTACCGTCCCTGACCGCCCTGCAGCTCTATGCCGCACCCACCCTGCAAGAATGCCGGGACTATTGTGCTCCGGAATATAGCAATTGCCTGGTCTACGGCGGTCAGGACCCGGATTGCCGCATTGCCTATTACCAATGCGTGCTTGACTGCCTCGAAGGTAATTAAAAAACCGGTCGCACTCCACCTTGCGCTCTCGATCCGGTCTTTGCCGATGAGGCCGGCCATGGTTAGTCGGCAAAGGACCGACGATTCCGGGGTGCGAGTGCAGCTGCCGCCCAACGCCCGCAAGAAAAGAAAACTGAAGCTGCTTCGAGCAAAATCCCAAGATTAATTATTCATGCTCTTTAACCGATCCCGCTGAACCTTCCGAGGAGAAACCTACATACCGCGGGGCGGCGACTTACATCTGCTATAATATTTGTGTGGAACATGTTCCCGGAGGTTAGCGCATGACGATGGAAGCACTGATGGAGCACCTCAAATATCCTGAAGAGGATTTTGAAGCGGGCCTCCCGACCATGGATGATCTGCCCTCTGAATACCCGGAGGACAAGCTCGTGCCCGATACCGTTCATCCCAATCAATGCAGTCTCCTTACCGAATGCCTGCTCCTACAGCTCAAGGCCCGGGGATTGACCGAATACCTGATCGCCGAAGATCTGGATATCCACTTCGATAAAGACCACCCCCATCGACATAAGCGACCGGATTGGTTCCTGGCCCTGGGAACCTCACCTGTATACAACGCCATGAACCGAAAAAGTTACCTGATCTGGCATGAGAAGGTCCGTCCCTACCTGGTGCTGGAAATCCTGTCCAAGTCCACGGAAAAAGAAGACCTGGGCTTGACGGATACCAGGGACGGCGTGCCGACCAAGTGGCAGGTCTATCAGGATATCCTGAAAGTGCCCAACTACGTTTGTTTCGATTCCGCCAAGGGCGCCCTCAAGGCCTTTCGCCGGGGACCGGACGGCTATGTGCCGGTTGCGGTACCCAAGTCAGGCGTATGGTTCGAAGAACTGGAATTGGGTTTACGCATCTGGTCCGGCCGTTACCGGGAGAAAGACGGTCCCTGGCTACGCTTTTTTGACCATGAAGACAAGCTCATCCCCACCGAGGCGGAAGAAAAAGAGCGGGAGCGCGCCGAGAAAGTGCAGGAGCGCGTCGAGAAAGAGAGAGCTATTGCCCGAGAATCCAAGGAGCGCGCGGAAAAAAAGCAAGCTCTCGCTAGAGAATCCAAGGAACGCGCGGAAAAAGAGCGCCTTTTGGCTATTTTGAAGGCCGCGGGCATCGATCCCGGTAACGTTTGATGCCCGGGGCGCACACGCGCCCCAGGCTCGCTTTGCGTTTTAACAGACCTCGAACAGACCGGCCGCGCCCATGCCGCCGCCCACACACATGGTGCTGACCACGTATTTCGCGCCGCGGCGCTTGCCTTCGATCAAAGCGTGACCCACCATGCGTGCGCCGCTCATGCCGTAAGGGTGACCGATGCTGATGGCGCCGCCGTTGACATTCAACAGTTCGTTGGGAATACCCAGCTTGTCGCGGCAGTAGATGACCTGGACGGCAAACGCTTCGTTCAGCTCCCAGAGGCCGATGTCGTCAATGGTCAGGCCGTTTTGCTTGAGCAGTTTGGGCACCGCGAAGATGGGGCCGATGCCCATTTCCTCCGGTTCGCAACCGGCAACGGCGATGCCCCGATAGATGCCCAGCGGCTCCAGGCCGCGTTGCTCGGCCAGCTTGCCATCCATGAGCACCGATGCCGAGGCGCCGTCCGACAGTTGGCTGGCGTTGCCCGCGGTCACGGTGCCGTTCTCTACAACCACCTTCAGTCCGGCCAGGCCTTCAGCCGTGGTATTGGGGCGGTTCCCTTCATCCTTGGTCAGTTCCACATCGTGGAAGGTGATCTCGCCGGTCTCCTTGTTCTTCACGCCCATGGTCGTGGCCAGGGGGACAATCTCGGCATCGAAAGCGCCTGCTTCCTGGGCGGCGGCGGTGCGCTTCTGGCTTTGCAGGCTGTATTCATCCTGAGCCTCGCGACCGATTCCGTAGCGTTCCGCGACCACCTCGGCGGTGTGCAGCATGGAGATGTAGAAGTTTTCGCGCACCTTCAGCACATTGGGGTCCTGGGCGCGGTGCTGGTTCGTATGTTCGTTCTGAACCAGGCTGATGGATTCCAGGCCGCCGCCCACGACTACCGACATGCCGTCGCAGATGATTTGTTTGGCCGCCGTGGCAACGGCCATCATACCGGAAGAACACTGACGATCGACGGTCATGCCGGCCACGCTGACCGGCAGGCCGGCCGCAACGGCTGATTTCCGACCGATGTTATAGCCGGTAGCGCCCTCACCCATGGCGCAACCCATGATACAGTCGTCTACCTCAGCGGGGTCGACACCCGCGCGCTGGACCGCGTGGGCAACAGCGTGACCGCCCATGGTGGCGCCCCCCGTGTTGTTGAAGGCGCCTCGATAGGCCTTGCCGATGGGCGTTCTGGCCGTCGATACAATCACCACTTCTTTCATAGTTTTCTCTCCTAACTCGTGAAATGACTTAACGGGCGGGCCGGCCGCCCGAATTGAACTCAGGACGTAAACATCATGGTAAGCGATTCGGCCACGAGAGCCGGTTTTTCCACGCCTTCTATCTCAATAGTGACCTCCAATTGCATCAGGAACCGACCCGGCTGCTTTTCGGTTACCTCCATGCAGGTGACATGCGCGCGGATTCGGGAGTTCACCTTGACCGGATTGAGAAAACGCACCTTATTAAGGCCGTAGTTATAGGTCATGGTATGGCCTTCGGGTAGGAACCCGATTCCGCCGGTCAGGTGACTGAGCAGCGAAAGGGTGAGAAAGCCGTGAGCAATGGTTCCGCCCGCCGGGGTTGCTTTGGCTCGTTCCGGTTCCACGTGAATAAACTGGTGGTCGTTGGTGGCTTCGGCGAACTGGTCGATGCGTTTCTGGTCGACGGTCAGCCACTCGGATGTACCTATCTCGCGACCGGCCAGCGATGTCATCTCTTCTTTCGGGATGACTTTGATCATAGGGTTGTCTCCTTGGATGAGAAGCAAGAGGAGCGCCTTGCGGTTCTCCCCCGGTGGGTTCAATAGCCCTTCATGCGGGCTACGCGATCCGCGTGGTAGGTGTAATCGCCGTAGGTGTGCTGGGCGACGCGGGCTCGTTTGATGAAGAAACCGATTTCGTACTCGTCGGTCATACCGATCCCGCCGTGCATCTGGATGGATTCGTTCGTTGCCAGTTGGGCGGTTGCACACGCCTTGGCCTTGGCCAGGGAAGTGAGCATGGGTACGGCCGGCCCTTCGCTTTGCAGCGCTTTCAGCACCACCGAGCGGGTCAGTTCGATATCGGTGTACACCTGGGCGGCCCGGTGTTGCAAGGCTTGAAAGGAGCCGATGGGCACACCGAACTGCTTGCGTTCCTTCATGTAGGCGACGGTGCGGCCGAAGGCTTCCTCGGCGATACCCAGGAGTTCCGCGGCCAGCATGCGGTTGGCCGCGTTCAGGGCAATCTCGAGTAGGGCCGCGCCCTGGTCGAACTTGCCCAAGACAGCGTCGGCGGTGATCTGGACATTGGCGAAGTTGACATTGTCGGCGCTACGGAAATCGATCATCTGGTTCGGTGTGACGGTGACGCCTTCCGCGTCGGCATCGACCAGGAACAGGGTGAGGCCCGCATCATCGCCGGGTTCACCGCTGGTGCGGGCGACCACGATCAAGGTATCGGCAACGCGGCCGTCGATGACGAATTGCTTGCTGCCGCTGAGGCTGTAGCCGGAATTGGTAGGTTCGGCCCTCATGGCTACGGCCCGCGGCGCATGTCGCGGTCCCTCGTCCACGGCAAGCGCCGTCAGTTTTTCGCCGGCGGCGATCGCGGGTAAGAACGTCTGCTTCTGAGCGTCGTTGCCGCCTTCCATCAGGAGTACGGCGCCCGTAATCGCGGTGCTCAGCAGCGGTGAGCAGGCCAGAGTTCGGCCCATCTCTTCAAAGATGACACCCGCGCCGACCACGCCGAATTCCAGACCGTCGTGTTCCTCGGAAACCAGGATACCGGGCCAACCAAGTTCCGCCATTTGTGACCAGACCTCGCGATCGAAGCCGTCAATGTTGCCGGTGTCACGCAAGGCGCGAAAGGCACTTACGGAGCAACGCTCTTCAAGGAACTCCTTGGCGGAGTCCCGCAGTAATTGTTCTTCTTCGGTGTAGACAAGTGCCATGCTTCCCCCTAACCCGGCAGGCCCAGAATGTGTTTGGCCACGATATTCAGCTGGATCTCCGATGTACCGCCCTCGATGGAATTGGCCTTGGTGCGCAGCCAGGAGCGGCTGAGCGCGCCGTTGTTGTAAGCTTCGCCGTCCCAGGCCAGGGCATTCATGCCCTCGATGTTCAGGATCAATTCATGGCGGCGTTTATTCAGCTCGGTCCCGTAGTACTTCAGCATGGAGGAGACAGCGCCCAGGCTGACGCCTGCCTTGGCCTCGTCGCGGGTGCGTTCCAGGGTGAACATGAAGGCGGCGGCGTCGATGTCCTGGCGGGCGATGTCGCCGCGCAATACGCCGTCGGCAAGTTTGCCGTCCTGAAGGCCCAACATTTCCACGGCCATGTCGCCAAGTTCGCGCATGCTTGCGGCGCCGAACCCGCTGATCATTTCCCGTTCATGAGTGAGCAGATACTTGGCGATGGTCCAGCCAGCATTCTCTTGACCGACCAGATCCGTTTTGGGCACCTTCACATTGTCGAAAAAGATCTCGCAGAAGGGCGACGCGCCGGAAATCAGGCGGATGGGACGCGTGGTCACGCCTTCAGATACCATGTCGAAGAGCACGAAGCTGATGCCCGCCTGTTTCTTACCCTCGGTGTTGGTGCGCACCAGGCAGAAGATCCAGTCGGCCTCGTCGGCGTAGGAGGCCCAGATCTTCTGACCGTTGACCACGTAGTGATCGCCCTTGTCCTCGGCGCGCGTTCCCAGGCCCGCCAGGTCCGATCCGGCGTTGGGTTCGCTGTAGCCCTGGCACCAGCGGGTTTCTCCCTTGACGATTTTGGGGATGTGGCGCTTTTTTTGTTCCTCGTTGCCGAACTTCAACAGCGCGGGTCCCAACATGGAGATTCCGAAACTGAACAGCGCCTGACGCGCCCCGATACGTTTCAGTTCCTGCTTGAGAACCCTGGCTTCTTCCTTGGTCAGTCCGCCGCCGCCGTATTCCTTGGGCCAGGTGGGGGCGGTCCAGCCGCGGGCGCCCATGCGTTCCATCCACAAGCGTTGCTCGTCGGATTGGAATTGGTAATTGCGACCGCCCCAGCAATAATCCTTATCGGATTTGGTCGGCGTGCGCATGGTGGGAGGGCAGTTTTCTTCCAGCCAGGAGCGGGTATCCGCCCTGAATTGTTCCAGGTCTTGCAAGATGGGAACCTCCTCTGTGATGAAACGTCGATGTTTTCGGCACATAAGGAACCGTCGCGCCTGGCGCGGGTGCCGACAATACCCGGTGTCCAACGGAGAAAAAGGCCGGGATATCTTACCTGTCTCGAATCTTAGGCGAAACCGATGCAGTTTTAAGTAAAAATCGACAGAAAAATGAACGATCGATCAGTAATTGCCGCTTTCGAAGACTTCGTCGATGCCGGTGGGCGCTTTCGTAGCAGCGTTGCGGGCCAGTTCATCGCAGCGTTCGTTCTCCGTGTTGCCGGCGTGGCCCTTGACCCAGACCATCTTGACCTTGTGTTTTTCCAGAAGGTCCAGCATGCGCGCCCACAGGTCGACGTTTTTGGCTTTCTGTTTGTCGGCCTTCACCCAGCCTCGTTTGCGCCAGCCTTTAGCCCAGCCTTTTTCGATGGTGTTGACAACGTACTGGCTGTCGGTGTGCAGTTTCACCGTGCAGGGGCGGGTCAAGGCTTGTAGGGCTTCCAGAACCGCCAGGATCTCCATGCGGTTGTTGGTGGTGCGGCGATAACCGCCCGATAGTTCTTTACGGCGGCCCTTGTACATCATCACCACGCCGAAACCGCCGGGTCCCGGATTGCGGATACAACTACCGTCAGTGTAAACAATCACCGTATCTTTAGCCGTCAAAGTCTGCCCCCTCGTTCTTCATCGACCGGCGTATTATAGAGGGCGCTGTCCAAAAAAGAAACGACGCATCCATAAAGAATGCGCCGCTTTCATTCGGGCTCGTGGGTCCGGGTGCTTTGGGACATATCGACTTTCGGCAGCCGCCGGTGCCGGTTATTGGTCCTCGTCCTTTTTCTTTTGGATGACCTTGACCCCGGACTTCTTGCCCTTCTTGGGCGTGAAGACGCGAACCTTCACCTTGCCGTCTTCGTCGGTTTCGCTGAAGATCAACTCCTCGGTGAGCGCCTGGCCCGACTTCAATTTGCGAATCAGGTCCTTGTTGAACGAGATATTTTTTGTAACGCCGGCATCCTGCAGGGCTTCGACGATGCGGGCGCGGGTTTCTTCGTCCAATTCGTCAAGCCCGCTGATGACGACATTTGTTTCGGCGTCGGCGATCAGGGACATGCCGTGGGTTTCGTGGACGTCAATATCGCCGTCGCCGGTGTTGATGACATAGGCGAATCCTTGCCCGTCCTCGGAATCGGCGCCGACTTTCCTGATTTGGACCTTCTTGCCCGTCATGCCTTCCTCGGTCACCAGGGTGGTCCAGGAGTTATCGTCACCCAGTTCCACGTGTTTCTCGACACCGGTCTCGGTAATTACGACCACACCGTGTTCGCCATGTTCTTCATCACCTGTATCGGTGACCCAGGAGAAATTAGAGCCGGATTTTACGACGATCTTGGTTTTTTTACCGTCCTCGTCGATAAAGAAGCCGTGCTGACCGTCGTGGGCTTCACCGTGACCGTCGGCGTGGTGGACGAATACATGCCGGCCGTCGTGGTCGCCCTCCTCATGCAGAATGACATGGGTACTATGTAGTTCTACTCCACCGTCGGTGCTGTGGACGAAGACATTGCCGCCGTGGTCGGCGATGTTGAGTTCCTGGTCGCCAAATTGCAATTTGTAGCCGTTTTCCAGGCGAGTGATCTTCACCTCGGTACCGTCCTCGGTGTTCATGGTCTGCTCGTCACCCACTTCCATGTGATCGCCGGTGAACTCAAGGGTCTCGCCGTTGATCTTCAGTTTGATTTGGGAAGAACCGTCCACGGTTTTGGAAACCCACACAACCTTCTTGGTATTCTCATCGTCGCCGCCGAAATAAGTCGCGGCCAGGGAGCCGATCATCAAGCCGACCGCCGTCAATCCGGTCAGGGCGCCTTTCATCAATAGCATAACAACCTCCTTCAATCTATGCGGTGCCTAAGCCGCACCCTTCAAGGAGCAAGGCCGATGCCGGCCCCATCGAGCCGATTCCAGCCCATTAGTTCCCCATTTGGGGAATCCATCCCCTATATGGGGACATTGAAAGTCTGTATTTTCATCAGTCTTCGAATCCAGGGAGCATGGGCATCAGGCTTTTCAGGTCATCCCGGTCCATCACCCGCCGCTTACCGATTTGAGGAGAATAGGGGCCCGCACGCAGGGTGGGGCTGAGCAGGTAGGGCAGCATATCCCTCTTGGGTAAAGCGGGAACATCAGGTTCCGCCTTCTCACGCCAGGTATCGGCCAACCAACGAAAGCTTGCGGTTCGATACTGTCGCCCGTTTTCCCGGCAATTCCTGCCGGTAACGATAAGTAAACTATCATCCGGGACACTTTGAACCACCCTGGGAGAATGGGTATTGATAATAACTTGCCGGAGAAGATTATCCGGGCCGACCGGTTCATGCGGATCGACCGCAATATCTTGAAGCAGTTGCAGGAGGGCGGGAATCCGGTCGGGGTGAATACCGTTTTCGGGCTCCTCCATGCAAAGAACGCCGCGCGTGGTGGTGTCGTGCTCCAAAACGGCCAGCGCGAGAAAACGCAGTGTGCCGTCTGACAAGGAACCGGCCGGATGGCGTGTGCCTTCCCGATCGGTGACTTCCAAGGAGACCAATTCCCGTTTTATGTCTCGGTCAACTCGGAGCGCGTGAACATCGTCGATCAACTCCGCCAATCGGGACACCACCCGGTCGCAGACGGAGCGGCCTACCTCCTGTCCATGTTCCAGTCGATCCAGGGTTATAGCTACATGCGCTCCGTCCACGGCAATCCCTGCCGGCGTGGTAAAGCTGTCGGGTTCGCGAATAGCCGGGGGCTCCAGGTGATACCGACGCCAGGATTGCATCTCGCGTCGCGCCAACAAGGCGGTTGGGCTTTCCGTGGCGTTGACCGTGGAAAGGACTGTTCGCGGGAGGTTGGCCGCAAGCACCGATCTGGGTCTGCCTCCGGTTCCGTCCTGGTTGATGGTAATGACGCGGACGCCGTCTTTTTCTTGCGTACCGATAAACGGGCTGGTACGTCTTCCCGTCACCACGTCCTTCCGCCAATGTTGGTAACTATGGGGAAATTTGATGTGGTGCGCCGCCTCACCCAGGTTTATGTGGTCGAGAGCTTCCTCCAAGATTTCGAGTCGACCCGGTGCCGTTTGTTCTGCATCGGGCCGAAAGGCCAGCTTCAGGGAATAGCGCACGAAGGTAATTTTGGCATGTGCCGGTTGCCCGAGGTCGTCGGTTCCACGCGCGGGGATGATCATCTCGGTTTCAAAACTCATCTCCCCCGCCCGCTCGGAGCCGACGCAATGAAACAGGCTGCCGATATCGGCGCCCCTCATCGCTTCATCCCTGACGGAAAGCGCGGCATCGGTCAGGGGTTTTTCAGCAAGAAGGCTCAGAAAGCGAATGGCATCGAATAAATTCGATTTTCCCACCCCGTTGGCGCCGGCAATACAGGTAAACGGCCCGAAACGTATATCGATATCAACCAGATTCTTAAAACCTGAAATTTTCAAGCGAGTCAGCATGACATCTCCAAACCCGGATACTCCGGATTTTGAGTATAGCAGACTACGGAAGCGAATCTATGTCGCCGGCGCGCGGTTTATCGGGGTGCCTGAAATGATCGGCACATCGATGAGGCAAACCGGGGTTTTACAGCTTGAAGACCTTGCGGTAGTCGTCCTGGTAGGCGGCGGCGTCGAAGTACCAACGATCGGTGTCCGGGTCCCAATCGTCCCAGGGTTGGATGTCCTTCATGCGATCGCGTAACTCCGGCGGAATGCATTCGGGGACGATGAACGGCTTCTGACGCTCCAGTTTATAGGGGTTGCGCAGTTTGAAGCCCAGAACCTCCAGCACCCAACGGGCGACGACCCAGGTGGCGTAGCTGTCCCAGCCGTGCGCGATCTTGATGACCACACCCAGGCCGTCGGGGTAATCCGGGTGCAGGATGGCCATGCCCAGCAGGCCGTCGGCGCCCTCCTTGGCGATGACCTTGCCGTCGCAGCTCTTGATAATGGTGCTGTCCAGGCGGTTGAAGCCGCCGATCAAGTCGGGGAACTGAATCATGGAGTCCCAAATCCAGTCGGTGTCTTTGCGGGTGACCAGGGTGGCGTACATGCGCGCCAGTTCGGTCACGGTCATGGAGAGGGTAGGCAGGCCGCAGCCGTCCTTGGCGATGACGTCCGGGGTCCAATCCTTGCCGAGGATCTTGCGAACCTCCTCGATATAGGCCAGGGCGAAGGGGTGATGGGGCAGGGTGTAGCCGGCGCGGGGCCAGCCCATCAATTGACATCCGCGCAATACCGCGGCGTGTTCGCCGGAACAGCTGTGGTACCAGCGGCGCGGGCGGCGGCGTTGACGGCCGAATTGCATCAGAGGCAGGGCAAACGGCGTCTGCATGAGGCCCAGTTCGCCCTCGCGCAGGATGGACTTGACGGTGCGCACGTGTTCAGTGTCGCCGTTATGGGAGGAGACCGAGATGGCTTTCTGCTCGGGAGTCAGCACATCGGCCAGGATTTCGGAAAAGACGCGCATCATGACGGGTTTCATCATGGAACGGCCGTAGCAAACCACGTTGCCGCCGTAGGCGTAGAGTAAACGGTCCCCTGTCACCCAGGAGATCGATCCGTGAATAGTGCATTCGGGAATATTGTTCCGGCGAATATCGACCAGTCGGACCCATTGGTTATCGCTTTCCGGTTGTGAGGTCATCGTCATCCTCGTCAAAAGGTACGTTCAATACGGCCGGCACGGCATTGTAACAACAATCCCCAAGCTTGCCTAGAGGGTCGCGGTGCTTGTCGGTTCCCACACAAAAAAAGGGGCCGGTTACAGCCCCTTTTTTAGGATCTTGCGGCGGCCCCCACCGGGCGGCTCCTGTCCAACCGATCAGGTGAGCTCGGTGCTCTCGTCGATCAGTTGGACGTGTTTACAGAGACGCTCCATGGGTGTGTAATTCGAGCGCAGCTCCATGGCTTCTTCCAGGCGTTGCGCGATCAATTTTTTGATGTTGGTGTTGGGATCGGCCAGCATCAGGCGAGTTTGTTCCGCGGGCACCACTACCCTCAGGCGTCTAACGATCCATTCTACGGCGACCAGGTCCGAAACGGCCCAGAAACGTTTCATGAAGTCCTTGTCCCAATCGCGATGCTTCACGAATGCATCCAGAACCTTTAATTTCTGGTCCATGGCCAGGTTCTGCTGGGTATTGTAGAAGAAATCGGCCATCAACTTGGCCGGATCGTCCCAACCGGCGTTTTCAAAATCCAGGAAGGACAAGCGGCCTTCCGGCGAGCGGATGCTGTTGTGGAAACCGAAGTCGCCCGGACTGAAGATGCGTTGGTCCATGGGCAGTTCGCGTTCCTGGTTCCAGTTCTCGCGTTTACACCACAAATAGAAGTGGTTGATATTATCCTGGCGAAGTTGTTCCAGATCGGTCATCATGAACAGCATCACGTCTTGCGGGCCCTTGCTTTGAGCGGCTTGCATGATGGGGTCCCAAATGGTGGCGATGCCTTTCACGTAGGCCTTCAGGTTCAGCCGGGCGTCGCGGGCTCTGGGCAGGTTGCGGCGGCGTAGGTCCTTGCCCTTCTCATCCAGTTCGATCAGGAACCGGATCAACTGTTCCACGTCGTCGTCCGTGCCCTCGGCGTGAGTGCCCTTGATCATATTGAAAATGGCCCAATCTTGCCGGTCGTCCCAGAGAGGAACCGGGACCACGTCGACACCGGCCTTGCCGAGCGCGCGCAAGCTGCGGGCCTCGTTTTGAAGGCGATTGTTTTCGCCGGTATTCTTTTCGTAGTAGCGCTTCAGGACATATTCGGTGCCCTCTTGAGTGGTCAGGCGATAGATGAAATTATCGCCGTGCTCCTTGATGGGCTCGATGGAGCGAAGTCGACCGCGCTTCTGTTTGCGCACGCCCGCGTACCAGTTGAGGAAGAGGTCCACCGAAACCCAATCCGCGAACGTGGGATAGTCGCTGGAGATTTCGTAACTGAACAAAATTGGCTGGGAGCGCTTTGAAAACTTCTTGTCGCCGAATACATCCGCGTCACCCGCGATGTAGTGCGACAGGCGCAATTCTTTGATCTTGGCGTTGCGCGCATTGCCGTCTTCGCAAAGGAAGAGATCCTCTTCTTGAAACGCCATGCCGTCCTTATCGAAGAAACCCAGTTCCTTCAGTTCGTCCCCGACTTTTCCGTCGAAGCAACCCACAAGGAACAGTTCACTGCCGCTGTCCCGTTGCGCTTGAACAAAAGCTTCGAAACCCTCGGGAACCAGGGTTCCGTCTTCCGTGACGATGATGTGATCAAGGTCGATACCAATCCGTACAATAGGTGATCTTGTCTTTTTTGCCGTCATATTCACCCGACCCCCGGCGATGTCTGATTACCGATAGGAAAGCTAACTAAATTCAGGTGCCTTAGTATTAAGAACACAAAGTACTTAGGATTCATCGGCCCGAGCGGGGAAAAGGTAAGCAAAAAATTGCCGCCGGTACCAACAGTCTATTGTGGTGATTGTCGACGAGACGGTGCAATTCGCGTCAACGGCGCACGAATAAAGCGTTTCGGCCCTTTTTGCGTTCAGCTTGCCGCCTCCTCGCGTTTGCCGGCAAGATCTTCTAACAAGGGGGCCAGTTGGTCGGCCGCCGCAATCGTGGCCTTGAAAGTGGCTCTCAGTTGCGCCAATTCGTTGCGGGTATTGGTCAGGAAAACGGTCAACTCGTCCCCCTCGGGCGGATGGGCGGCCAGTTCCCGCCGGTCTTGTTCAATGTCCAACAAGGCGTCCTGCATAAACCCCGACAACACCAGGAAGCCTTCTTGAGTTTGGGCATAGGCGTCTTTGAATTGCTCCATCATTTCCAGATGCTGCTGCAACTGTTTAAGCCGGTCGGGCCGGAACTTTTTCAGCAGGCGGGAAAGTTTATCGGCCAGGGGTTGGAAGTTGGCATCGAGTTGGTAGACGAGGTTAAGGCGTTCCCTGTATTCAGCGGCCAGAGCTTTCAATTTTTCCGGCGGCAGGCAGGTGTCGGGGTTGACCCGGGCCTTGTCATGGACGATAGCGCGGGTATCGAACGGTTGTTTGAAGAAGCGATGGATGACCTCGCGCAGCTTCATGGCCTGGAAACCCTCGATGCTTGCGCCGCCCTCCGTGGCGTTGATCAAAATCAGGTTCGGGTTTCGTTTTTGCTGCCTGACCCCCTCTCGTTCGAACCAGTGTAGATAACCTTCCCAAGTTGACATGGTCTTGACGTTGCCGTCGAAGTAACCGGGAACCCAACGCTCATCTTCCCGGCCATGCGCGAAGCTTTGATTCGTGGGCGCGTGGCCGTAGTATTGTTCGCCCTTTACCGCCAGGTCCTGGCCCGTCAGAATGATCGGATTGCAGCCCAGCAGCACGGCCAGGCTGAAGGCTTCGTTGGCTACCGACCCGGCGGTTTCCAGGTAGCCGCGTTGCAATTGCGGAAAGTGACCGCAAATCCAGCGACCGGTGAAGTTGGTGATGTTTTGCGTGACGAAGGTGGGTCCGTGTCGGTGCCGGTAATAATCCAAATCGGCCTGGCCGGACAGCACGAAGGCTGTTTCCGCCAGATTTTTACAGCCCGCAATGAATTGGAAGAAAGGTTTCGGTTCGTTGTGCACCAGGAAATCCGGGTTGACGCCCCACTTTTCCAAGGGTTTAGCCGTGCGACCCAGGGCAATGACCACACAGCGGTCGGCAACCGCGGCCAGGTCCGGCAGGTTCTTGTCCAACGAGGGTCCCGCCGCCACGACTACCGCGGGCTTGCCCGCCAGACAACCGGTTAATTGTTCGACCCCGGGCAGTTGGGTGGTGAAGGGCAGGGCGCGAAGTGCGCCTCGGGTCAGGCCGGGTGTTACCTTACGGATGGTTCGATGAGTGACCACCACCTCGCCGTAAGTGCGGCGGGCCAGGTCGGGTAACTGTTGCCACAACTTCGAATAGTGCCTGGCGTGATAGGGCAGGGCTGCCAGCTTGAAATTGTGATTGGGCTTCATGGCCGCAAAAATCAGGCTTCTGAAGCGTTCGAGGGTGCAGCAGATTCGCGCATTGCGTTCCCGTAGCAAGGAGCCCAGTTCCCGCCGGTGCAGGGCGGCAGACAGTATCCGGCGATCCGGTTCCAGGATGACCATGCAGCCGCCGGGTTGCGTGTGATCGGCATCGACCAGGTAGCCCAGACCGAAGCCCAGGTGAATGTGCAGGTAGGAGCGGCTCTTACCCGCGGCTTTCAATGCCTCCTTCAGTGGATCGTAGCTGGAATGGACAAAACGATCGTCAATGGACATGGTAGGCGAGCCCTTGCGACCGGGTTGAATCACGGCGGGACTCTGTTCCCATGCGCCAAACTCTTCCAAAAACTGGGGATCGTAGGTTTCGAAAAAGACTCGGTTGGCTTCTTCCGGTCGCATGCATTTCACCGCCGAAACATTATTTCATCAAATTCTACCCCAACTTCTTTAATTTGATCAGCTTTTGCCGATGTAGGTGAAGAGCGCCCCTGGAACGGCAGGCTCCAAAGCCGGCAGGAGCGGGTTTTTTATGGTAAACAATATAGTCCATGTGCATGACGGAGGATCCGAGAATGACTGGTAAACAAGGGGAGCGTCGCCGCTACATCCGTTTTAGTCCCGATGCTGACAGTAACGACTTACAGGAAAAAAGCGACGAGTTCATTGCCCATGTCGATTTAGATACAGAGGGAGACTTCCACCCGACCCTGGTCGGATACCTTATCCAGAAATCCCACGCCGGCTGCTGTCTGGTCATGGCACGCAACGATGAATCGACCGCCAAACTGGAGCGTGATTTCGAATGCCTGATAAAGGCGGGGCCGTTACATCCCCTGCGCGCGGTGGTTCGCTGGCGCCGTGACCTGGACGAAGAAATCCTGAAAGCGGGCTTTCAGTTCATCGAGTGAATGTGACCCTTGATTGGATTACTGAACCGGTTGAACAATTCCCAGGCAATACCGATGGGGATATTGGGTATTTCGGCATCGCGGCCGCCCGCCCCGGCTGTATCCACCACCAGGCTCGCCAATCCCCTGATCCGCTGAAACGGGGTCTGGTGAATCGCGACGTTTTGGATATGGGTCACCGGTATGACCCAGAAATGCAGGCCCAGGAAGCCGGTTTTGATATAGACAAAATCGGCGTCGCGCCCGAAAGCGGTCTGCCGCCAGGTAAGGTGAGCAACGCCCCAAGCCAGCGGAACGCCCACGATCACCGCAAGCGAGGGGACCAGCGGTTGGGCAAAGACGCCTCCGGCCAGGTGATATGAGGCGTAAAGTATGCCCAGAAGCATGAAAACCAGGGTGCGGAATTGCCGATTGCGAGTGTAGACATGCACGCCGTGCCAGTCAACCTGCTGCCAGTCGGCGTGGGGCCAGACCACGCGCGTGAAGAAATCGATGCGGTGATCGCGCGTCAAGGGCACCAGGAGGTCGTGCTCTACACGCCCTTGTTCCTGAACGCCCACGTGACCCGCCGACCGCACCCTGATGCGGAACAGGCGGAAGGGCCTGCGTATGGCCGTGGTCTCGCATTGCAGGGCCTGGATCTTGTCCAGCGGCAGGGTGTATTGACGCAGGGTCAGCAAACCGGTGCGAATCTCCAGGTCCTCGCCGCGACGGCTGATGGTGAAGCCGTGCCAGCGAATAAAGGCGGTGGCAATGCTAAGCAGCCAGGAGACGAGGACCAACAAAACGACCAGGAAGACGCCGGCGGTCACCATCTGTTCACTACCGGAAAACAGGCCCAACAGGTCGCGAACCTTCAGGACGATATCTTCCCACTCCAGGTTGGTGTACTCCAGAATGGCGAAACCGGCGATGAAAATAACGCCCAGGCGGCTGGTGGTGGCGCCGGCCAGGAAGATATCGAAAGGCGTGACGGTGTGAATGATTTGGGCCTCGGACTGTTGACTGATCGGTTCGAGTTGATCCTCCTCATCACCGGCGGCTTTACCTTTCTCCCGGCGAACGTATTCCTGGATGCGGCTGACGGACTCTCGGGAAAGGGCGATCAGGGACGCTTCACTTGCACCACCCCCCGCCGTTTCGATGTCCAGGCGCAGCACACCGAGCATACGGGCCAGGACATTTTGGCTGGTATTGATATTGTGGATGCGCCGAACCGGAATCCGCCGCACCTTGCGAGAAAGCAGGCCCTCGCGGATGGTGACGTGACCCTCGTCCAGCTTGTAACGGTAGGTTCCGAAGCGAATAAAGGCCACCATAATAGGAATGATCACCAGGAACATCAGGAAAAACGGCGGGTTGCCGCGACCGCCGCCGGTCAACACGGCCGCGATGATGAAGGGCAGCACGTAACCCCTCAAGGCGCGCAGCATTTCGAAGAGCAACATGGCGGGGTGTAAAGCTTGCCACTGTCCCTCTAGATCAGATGTTTGCATGCGTGTGGCCGACCTCCGAGAGGTAATCGCGCAGATTTTCCGCGTGTTGGGCGGGCAAACCGGGCACCACCAGGGAGCCCATTTGCGAGCCGGCGGTGTGAATGACCAGATTGGCCATACCGAAACTGCGTTCGATGGGTCCGGCATTACTGTCCACGTGTTGGATACGGTTGAAAGGCACGGCGGCTACCCGCCTCCAGATGACGCCCGAGCGAATCAGGAAATCGGTTCGGCGAATAGCGTAACCCCAGCGGGGATAACTGAAAAAGGGCCAGATGATATGCAACACGGCAAGACCCGATAAAGCCGCGGTGCCCAAGGGGAGGTAGGCGGAAAAACGCCCGGTGAACCCGGAAATCAGGCCGAAGATAAGAATACCCGTGAAGATGACGCCCCAAAAGATGACCTTGCCCAGACTCCAGAGGTAACGCACATTGGGGTCCAGTTTGTGGAATTCGGCTTGGGGACCGGGTGTCAGATCGCCGATATCGATAACCTTGTCGTCGAACCGGCGAACGGGCGGGGCGTAAGTCATGATCTGTACCTCTCGGGTCGATGCCGGACCGGGCCGGGCACTCCGATTATACGGCACCAGCACCGAGCAACACTAAACCTTTTAGCCAAACCGTGCGTTAGTGCTATCGAATCCCCCCATGGAGGCTGGTTATCATGAAAAAGATAATGATGCTTTTGGTTATTGCGGTATTACCCTCTGTAGCCGCCGATGAATTGATTTCCAAGAATTGGTCCTTTCAACCCAACGGCGATGTGATCGTCGATGTAAGCGGCGCCAGGGTAGAGGTTGAACCGGGCAGCGGCAATGAAGTAACGGCTCGTATCGAAATGAACGGCAGCCGATCCTGGATTGACGATTACGAGTGGAAATTCCAGGCAGACGGCAATCGCATCCGCATCGAGGGCAAGAGAGATAATAGCGGTTGGGGTTCCGGTTGGGGCTGGGGCAGGCGTTCGGTCGTGGTCACACTGACGGTTCCGTCCCGCACCAATATGGAGGTCAGGACTTCCGGCGGCCGCATCGTCATGCGCGATATCAGCGGCGTACAGGACCTGAGAACCTCGGGCGGTTCCATTAAACTGGCCGACGTCAACGGCGATATAACGGCGCGGACATCCGGCGGTTCGGTGACAGTAGAGGGCGGCGACGGTAACAAGACGCTCAAAACCTCCGGCGGCAGTATCCGGGTTACCGATGTCGGCGGCGATATCGACGCACGCACCTCGGGCGGCAGCATTCGCCTGCTCGGTGTGGACGGTGCGGTGATGGCCAGGACATCCGGCGGCGGTATCGATATCGAACTGGTCGGCGAGAACCGGGGCGTCGAGGCGCGCACGTCCGGCGGCAGTATTTCCCTGCGCATGGATAAAACCTCGGGCGCCAACCTGTCGGCGCGCACCTCGGGCGGCCGCGTGGTTTGCGACCTGCCGCTGACCGTTCGCGGCAAAATCGACAAGCGCAACGTCAAGGGAGAGTTGAACGGCGGCGGCCCCGACATCATCCTCGCCACCAGCGGCGGCAGCATCCGCATTGAGTAATCCATCCCAAGTACACCTTCCCCCTCAGCGGGGGAAGGGCTTGCATACTCCTTGCCTGCGCCGGATCGAGCGTGAATTGCGCCGGCGTTTGTTTCGGCTGTCCGAACAACCCGTGATACAGGTTACCCGGTTACCCGGTTACCCGCACACTACTGAATTTGTGTTACCGGGTAACCTAAAACACGGGTCAACATTTTGGCCGCGGCGGCGGTTGTGGAAAATTCTCGCTCCAGGCGCTTCCCGGCCGCCCCGGCGATGCGCTCGCGTTCTTGGGGCCGATCCAGGTAATAACCGACCTTCCGGACCAGGGATGTGTTGTCGGTATACAGCACCACCTCTTCATCCGGGATGAAGAAATCGTCCAAGCGCTGCATGTCCCAACTGCCGTTGTCCGGGCTCAATACGAACCCGCCGCCCAGGACGACCTCCGCGAACTTCTGGTGGAAGGACATGAAGGGTGAAATATTGATATTGATGCGCGTTTCGTTATAAACCCGGTTCAAGGCCTCGCCGTTGGCAATCACCCCGGCCGCGTAGGGCGCAAACCTGGGAATGCGGTCCCAGCCCTTGCCGCCTAAAATCAAGTTGGTGAAGCCCGCATCGATCAAGGCGCCGATGACCTGGACTTTCGAGGTCAGCAGACTCAACTCCATCCAGATCAACCATTTGAATTTCTCGCTGCCGGTTTCTTCGGGCGACAGCTCGCTATAGCCGGGCAGGTCTTCCAGAAAGGTCTTGCGGGTATCCGGGTTGTCGGTCAGGGGCAGGTACCGGCGCCAGCCCATCTCCCGGATGCGGTTGAGCGCCTCATGCAGCATTCGCTCGCGCGGCGTGTATGTCTTCAGTTCCGGGCAGAACCAGGAATGCGTTTCCGGAATCAGGTGTAAGTGACTGATATAACTCAGATCGTAGCGCTTGGGACAATCAGTCAGGGGATGATAGACATCGCCGGTGGCCGTGGCGGGCTGTAGACCGATTTCGCGATCTTTCAAAACAGGGGCCCATTGACGCAGTTCCTTGATCAGCCATTTGGAGCTGCCGTAAACCAAATCGTTCGGCTCCAAGGAACCGGGCGGGCCCAGGCTGGTCGGCGGATCTTGCAGCCAGGAGATGAAGGGTATCTCTTTAAGCACTTCGCTCACGACACCCTTGCGAAAATTGCTAAGGGATACCAACACATCCGGTCGCCACTTTACCAACAGGCGGGTCAGCCATTCGGTATTGCAACCCAGGCCTTGATCGTAGCGTTCCTTGACAACCAGGGTCTTGCAACCCAGCTTACTGAAGCCGATGGCCAGATCTCGCGATCCGTATTGCATGTAACTGGTGTGACGCGAGGTTAAGAACAAAACACGGGGCAGGCGACCGGAGGCTCTCAAATTGTTCAGGTGATCGGCCGAATACATTTCCTTCAGACGCTCCCGATGGACCGTTTGACGATCGTGGAACTCGCGAATCAGTTCTTCCACATGGGTCCGTGCGGTCGTCAGTTGCGGCTTGGCGGCTTGAAAGCATTGGAAGCGTTGCGGTGGAATGAACCCGCGAATCATGAATTCGCGTAACTGTCGCCGCTCGCGACCCTGGAGCAGGAAATGAACCTGGTAGTCTCCGCCGTCCAGCACGGAGAGATCTGTTGTCGCAAGCAAGACGCCGAAAGCAGCTTCGTCGGCAGACCAGTAACGGTCAAAGCGGTAACCGGTAAGAAGAGGCGGGTGCGTATGGGTTTTTAAAGTTCCGACCAACTGACCGCCGGTCGCAAAGACGATCATGCTTTGGTACGCGCCGCCGATGGATCGAGCCTCCAGGGTCTCGACAGCTTCCTTGATCCAGCGGTCGCCGAGACGGTAATACAGGGTGGCGCCCGCGTGAATGACCACGTCCGGGACCCTCGGTTCCCCCAACAGTTTTCGAAAGGTGTGGTTGGTGCGTCGCAGCCAGGCGACGTTGGCGGCAAGATTGGCGGCGACATCCACGCACTGAAAAAGCCGGGAGTCCCCGACCAGACGCAGCAATGAATCCTCTCGTTGAGCCAGGACGTCCGTCAGCAGAGGCTTGCGCCGAGCCCAGGCCCGATGCCAGAAATCCAGCAGGCACAATAGGGACGGCCCGGAAGCCAGGGCGGTTAAAGCGGCGTCGACCAATACCCCGATGGGTTTGGGATCTTTCCCGCGAGCCAGACCGAGACAAACGGCCGTCATCAGGTCGGCGGCCTCGGGCGGGTGGAGTTGCCTCAAGTAGCGGGCGACCTCATCGGAACCGACATCCGTTACCAACCTGGTCAATGTCTGCTTGCCGGTCGTGCCCTGCAATCGATGGCTCTCCTTGTTCAATGCGTTCCAATACCCCGCCATGGTAACAAAAAGACGGGCAGAGGGTAAAGCCGTAGCCCGTCGATCCCTACCCCGCCGTATTTCCCCGTTTCGTATGGGTCAGGCCTCCGGCGCAACGCGGGTCAGGGACTCTATTTTTTCCATTAACTGGTCGAAGTTGATGGGTTTGATGATAAAGGCGTCGCCGCCCGCCTCACGGCCTTCCACCCTGTACCGATAATCCTTATAGACCGCCGTCATCAGAATGATCTTGACGCCCTCCAGGCTTTTGTTTTCCTTCACCATCTTGCAAAGTTCGAAGCCGTGAATGCCGGGGAAGAGCAGCAGGTCGATCAGCATCAGGTCGGGTTTGTGTTGTTTGGCCAGTTCGTAACCCTCATCGCCCGTCACCGCGCCGTGAACCACAAAACCCTGACTTTCCAAAAAGCTGACGATGACACCCAATACCTGACGGTCGTCGTCAACCACCACAACGGTACGATCTTCCATAAAGAGATCGTCCTGCATACCCTCCTCACGGCGTATCGGTATCCGGTCATCGCCCGCATCGAGGATGGGTTCGTCCAAGGTATCGTAATCCTCTTCATCGATAAACTGGGGTTCTTCGCTGTCGGCAGTTGCGGGCAGAGTCTCGGTCGGCGTCGGCATGGGTTGCAGGACATCCATCTTTTCGACGGTGCGCCCCCCGGCCTCATCCAGGGCCTTTTCAGCCGCCCCGATCAGATCGGTCGAATTGGCAAAGCGGGGGAACTCAGCGATCCCCTTTGAAAGGGTCACGGAGAAGCTGCCCGTGTTACCCCGATGCCTGATGCGGGCAAATTCCGAACGCAGCCTCTCCAGAATGTCATCGGCGCGCGTCGCACCGGCATGCGGCAATATCAAGGCGATGGTATTGGAGCCGTAACGGGCAAGAGTGACCTTGCTCCCGAAACCGCGCCGCAACATCAGGGCAAGGGTGTGCAAAACGCGATCACCCACCACGTGACCATGCGTCTCGTTGATCTCGGAAAAGTTGTCCGGATCCAGCAAGGCCAGCACGAAACCGTTGCCCTCCTTGGTCGCCCGCGCGATGCGATTTCTCAATTCGATGTGGAAGGACGTGTGGTTCAACAGGCCTGTCAAACCGTCGTGGGTTCGCTGCAAACGCTGCTGACGGGCGCGGCGCATGCGGCAGGCCAACGAGTGGTAGAGGTAGCGGTATTTGACCGGTTTTAGGATGAAATCCTCGGCGCCGGCTTCCAAGGCTTCCAATTGATGGTTCAATTCCTTCTCTTGCGACAGGTAAACGATTGCCACTCCGAAGAAGCGTTCATCCTGGCTGATGATGCGCGCCAGTTCGATGCCGTTACATTGAGGCATATGCAAGTCCAGAAGGATCAGATCCGGTTCGAAGGCGATCAAGGGTTCCAAGGCTTGCAGAGGGTCATTGATGCTTTCCACCACCATGCCCGCGCGGCTCATAATGGCGGCCGTGTTGGCTGTCAGCGAAGAATCATCATCGATGATGAACAAGCGGAAGGGCGGCTCGATATGCGCCGGAGACAGCTTGTCCAACCGCCCGAGCAGTTCGTCGAATACAACGGGTTTCAACAGGCAACTACCTGCCCCGGAACGGATTGCTGCCAGACGCCCCGACAGATCGGTTTCCGGCGGCAGAATGCAGACGATTCGGGCCTTCTCGCTCAAGGTGCCCAAAAACTCGAAAACGGTGCCGGTCTCGGGAAACGGGCCCTCGGGCGCGGCCAGATCGAAAACTACCACTTCCGGCATACGGTATTTCGTCGCATCGATGAGATCTTGCAAAGTCTTGAAGCCGGTCACCTTGAAGCCGAAGATGGGCAACTGGTTCAGCACTTCCTCTGTCAGAGCGTCGTCCAGGCCCAGCCAGTAGAGGGTCTGCCGGCGAACCCAGGTCTGCCGGGTTTCCGCCTCGGGAACCTCGTCTATGTCGTAGGGTTCCTCGGGCTCGCCGGCCGCACGACGCATGCGGGTCAGAAAGCGATCGACCGCCGCATCGTGCTTGGGTTCCAGGGCCTGACCGTCCTGCTGAACGGTTTTGATGAAGGACTCCATCTCGGAAGCCACCGCGCTGACTTCACTGAAGCCGAAGGTCGTGCCGGAGCCGGCGAGGCTGTGCGTCTGGCGATAGATCATGTCCAACATGCCGTCGCGTTTGTCGGGGATTTGCCAGGAGAGGTGCCAGGTATTTTCGATTTCTTTGATCTTCACCGGTAGAAGCTGCCGGTATTCATCGCGCAGGGCTTTCAACCTTTCCTTGAAAGATCCGCCGGGTTTTGCCATGACATGCCCACCTGTCCATGGATTTTTCTGGTTCCAAGGCCGCCGCACCATCATACCACCACGCGCGCCGGCTTTAACATTTCTTTAACCAACTTGTAGACGGTGTACATTAAGATTCACGAGTAAAGAAAAGAAGGCCCCGGCGAACTTCCGTTCATCGGGTTTAAAAAATCAGGAGCAAATCGATGAAAAAATACAGCATCCTCATTCTCATTGCGAGCGCGCTCTTTTCGTACGCGTCCGGCCCCAAGTTGAAGATGGATAAGCCCCTCCACGACTTCGGTGACATTGACAAAGGCAAGAAGGTGAACGCCGTTTTCAAGTTCGAAAACGCCGGTGATGAGGCCCTGGAAATCCTGGATGTCGGCACCTCTTGCGGCTGCACCACGGCCAAGCCAGCAAAAACCGTCTACCAGCCCGGCGAAAAAGGCGAGATCCCCGTTGAGTTCAATTCGCAGCGTTTCAACGGTCCCATCACCAAGCGGATCACCATCACCACCAACGATGCCGAGACCCCCAAGACAGTGGTTACTATCAAGGGTTTCGTGACCGTCGATATCAACCACAAACCCGCCAGCATCTTCTTCTCCAACGCAAAAATGGGCGAAAAGGTCTCCCAGGAAATCAACATCAACACCACCAAATTGAGCAAGCTGGAGATTTCCAACATCCAGACCCGCATTCAGCCCGAGTGCCTGTCTGCCGAACTGGTTCAGGTTGACGATAAGACCGCCAAAATCGTAGTTACCGCCGACGGCAGCAAGTTCCCTTCCGGCAAGTCCCGCTTCAGCGGTCATCTGACCTTCGACACCAACAGCGAAACCCAGAAGACCCTGCGCCTGCCCGTCACCGTGCACATTCGTCGGCCCGTAAAGGTAAGCCCCAACTCGGTTTACTTCTTCGCGTCCAAGCAGGGAAAGACTCGCCAGGTAACCATCAAGGTGATGTCTACCGAGGGTAAGAGTTTCAACGTGACCGAAATGAAGAGCGACCTGGACTACATTACTGTCAAGTCCGACAAGGACGAGGGTACCTCCAAATTCATCATCGCGACTCTGTCCGACAAGGCGCCCGTGGGTAAGTTCAACGGCAAGATCACCCTGACTACCGATGTGGCCGATCAGGGCGAAATCGTCCTGCCCATCCGCGGCAGCGTTATCCAATAAGGTTCTCATCATAGCCTGTAGAGAATGGGCGTCCCGGCGGTTGTCGGGACGCCTTTCTCTTTTCAGGCGGACCTTGTGAGGCCGCGGCTTTGAAGTCGCGTTCAAACCGTGACGTAGGCGGGCTCCAACACATCCATGAAGGCCGAGACCGAGAAAACCGCCCTGCCCGGGCCGGGCTCGCCGTAGCCGGGCGGCACCTTGCGACCGTGATGCACAAAGGTCTCCCGCCAGGCCAGCAGCAGCTTGCAGAAGTATTCCAGTGACGGCGCCGGATGGGGTCCCAAGGCCGCCAACGGCTCGGGACACCAGGTCGTGAAGCGGGGAACAACGCCGCGCGCCATAAACCAGTCCAGGCCCTCTTGAGTATGGGCCACCGCCGCATCCACATCGGTGAAGCCACATTCCTTGTTCATTTCCACGCCTCCCACGAAATTGGGAATGACGTTTTCAGGCCCGAAGACATCGGCCGAGTCCACCACGCGGTTGATCCAGTTTTCCCAGCCGATCACACGTTCCTTGCCGGGACAGATCTTGGCAAACAGTTCCTTACCCCAGACCTCGTAGTTGGGGTGGTAGATTTGCAGCCCGGCGGCTTTGATTCGACGACAGTCTTCGAGCGGCCAGGCCTGAACGACCGCCTTGGCGATCCAGCGCTTGGGGAAGTGTTCCTCGATCGCCTGGATGTATTGGATGTAGAAATCCACCTCTTGCGCGCCTTGCAGATCGGTAATCACCGAACCGCCGGTCAGGGTATAGGCCTTGGACTTATCGTCCAGGCGGTCGATGTGACCCATGGCTTCCAAGATCTCGTCAACGCCCTTGATGCCGGTGTAGGTCTTGCCCGCCTTGCGTTGTTGGATGAAGTTGCGGTTGATATCGCAGAAACGGCATTGTTCCTTTTTATTGAAGTATTGGCACATGCGATAGGCGGTCAGGTAGACCAGGTAACCCCATTCCAGCACGGGGGCGATCTCGCCCATGGGTTTGCCGGTGCTCAGGGTCTCCTTGTAGAAGGCGGGGACCGGATGGTATTCCACCTCGCCCACCGTTATACCGTCGCAGGTCAGCGTCAATTTCCCTTCATGCAGGTCCACCAGGTAGGGCGATTCGGGGTTGATGCGCGTGGAGATCACCGTGGGCCGCAGCTCGAGGGAGCCGCCGGAAACCCGGATTTCCTCCGGTACACGCAGGTGTTCCCGATTCTCCATGTCCTTGATTTCGATCAGGTCGAAACTGAAGATGAAGTAGTCCTTGGGTTTAAACCCGGCGGCAATATTCATGGCCGCCTCGCTGAAGCGCAGGCCCAAGCGCAGGATATCTTGTTTCAGAACTGCCTCTGCCGGCAGTTGGTCGAACTGCCGGCAGTGGTCCATCAGGCTTTGATAGGAAGACGTCATGAATCTCTCCGGTAACGGTAATCAGGCGGAAGCAGCACCGGCCTTGGCGACCGAACGGAAAACGGGTTCGAAACCCTCACGGCGACAAGCGGCCAACACTTCTTCGATATTTTTGTTGATGACCGCACCGGCCATTTGGGTGACCTCGTCTTCCAGGGGAATGTCGAAATCGTCGGCGCCGTAGTGCAGTCCGTGTAAGGCGTTGTCATTCTGGGTCAGGACCGAGGTGCGGATATGCCGGACATTATCCAGATAGATGCGAGCGGCGGCCAGGTGCCTCAGGTACTCCTCGTTGGAGACCTCGTTGCCGCCCAACTCATTATTGTAGGGCTTGTAGGTCCAACTGAGAAAGCTGAACAAACCGCCGTTGGTCTCGTCTTGAAACTCACGCACGCGCCGCAGGTGTTCGATGCGCTCGTCGATGGTTTCATCGAAGCCGATGACCATGGTGCCGGTTGTGTTCAGGCCCGCCTCCAGCACCGCGCGCTGGCCGTCCATATAATCGTCGGCGGTATACTTAAGAGGGCTGTGGCGCAGCCGGAATTCATTGGTCAGTATCTCGGCGCCGCCGCCGGTTATCCAGCGTACGCCGGCTTCTTTCAATGCCTTGCAGGTGTCCAGGTAGGAAATGCGGCAGAGCTTGGCAATGTACATCATCTCGGCAATGGTCAGGGCGTAGTATTCCACGGTATCGCCGTAATGTCGGCGGATCTTGCTGAAGGTATCGACATACCAGTCCAATTTCAGGCGCGGATTGAAGCCGCCGTTGAAGCCCACGAAATCGCCGCCCAGTTCGATGATCTCATCGATCTTGGCAAAAATATCTTCCAGCGAGGTGACATATCCCTCGGGAGACTTTGGCAGCCGATAGAAGGAGCAGTAATCGCATTTGGCCACGCAAACATTGGTGTAGTTGATGATACGCATGATCAGGTAGGTGGCCTTACCTGGATCGTGGAATCGTGCGCGAACCGCCCCGGCCCATGTGCGCAGGTCGTCCATGGTAGCCTGCGTGTACAGAAAACGAGCCTCGTTGTCCGTGATGCGTTCACCCGCTTGGATCTTTTCGGTAATGATCTCCCGCATGGCGCCTCCTTCCATTGTCCGCTGTCATTCTACGGGAGCCCGCTCCAATTGGCAAGTATGGACGACACGGGCGTGCGGGGATATTCGGGCACCCTTGTGTATCGTCTTGACACATTCACACTTTGTGAAACACGGCACGGAAACAATCGTTCATCTAACAGTGTATGAGCTTTTGGTGTATGATCCTGCCCTCGGGCGTCCCAAATCATGCCCTGTATATCGAACAAGGAGTATTTTTATGAAGAAGACTTTAAAGTTGGAATCTCTGCGTGTTAAAAGCTTCGTCACTATCAAAGAAGCCGAAAAGGTTCGCGCCGGTCGCGCCCTGGCTTTGGAAACCGAGAACACCATTCTCTGTTGCGAATGACTTTTTCGCGGGTCCGGTTTTAATCGGACCCGCCCCGTCTCCGAACATGGCCTCGGCTAATCGTAGACCTTGTTTTGCCTCAGCAGTTCGGCAAATTCTTCGGCAGGAATGGGCCGGGCAAAATAGTACCCCTGCATTTGATCGCAGTTCAGTTCCTTAAGGTATTGCTGGTGTTCCCTGGTTTCCACTCCCTCCGCGATCACCTCCACGCCCAGGCTGTGGGCCATGCTGATGATGGCGTTGCAAATGGCGGCGTCATCGGGATCCGTGGTGATGTCTCTTACGAAGGACTGATCGATCTTCAAGGTGTCGATGGGCAGCGTTTTGAGATAGCTCAGCGAGGAGTATCCGGTACCGAAATCATCCAGCGAGATGTGGATTCCCAGTTCGTGGAAGCGTTTCAATTCCTGAACGGTTTGTTGCAGCGATTCGATCAGCATACTTTCGGTCAATTCAAGGTCGAGCCAGGCCGGGTCCAAGCTGCTTTCCCGTAAGATGCGTTCCACTACCGCGGGCAGGTTGCCGTGGCGGAACTGTCGACTGGAGATATTCACGCCCACCCTGATCGGCGGCAGGCCCTCGTCCTGCCAGCGTTTGTTTTGAGCGCAGGCGGTTTCCAGCACCCATTCACCGATGGGTACGATCAGGCCGGTCTCCTCGGCCAGGGGGATGAATTTGTCCGGGTAGACCTGCCCCAACTGTTCGCTCTTCCAACGCAACAGTGCCTCGGCGCCGATGATTTTACCCGTGGCCGTGTCGATTTGGGGTTGGTAGAGCAGGTAGAGTTCGTTATTCTCCTGGGCCTTGCGCAGATAGTTTTCTTTTTGGAGCACGGTGCGCATGTCTTCGCCCATACCCTCTTCGAAGAACTCATAGCAATCCTTGCCGCTGTTCTTGGCGGA
Organism: Acidobacteriota bacterium; assembly: GCA_030066195.1. Taxonomy (GTDB): domain Bacteria; phylum Acidobacteriota; class Holophagae; order Acanthopleuribacterales; family Acanthopleuribacteraceae; genus JASJCB01. The sequence goes on along the minus strand of JASJCB010000085.1, from coordinate 22,431 downwards.
GGTGAGCGCCTGCTGGGCCATACTCAGGATTTCTTCCGGTTCTCTTTCGTCCTGATCGCCCATGGAAACGCCGATACTGACCGTAATGTGGATGTCCTGATTGTCGATCACAAAAGGCATGCGCACGGAATCCAAGATGCGGTCGGCTATTTGGGTCGCACTGCCCACGCCCTCGATTCCCTCCACGAGCAAGGTGAACTCGTCGCCGCCCAATCGGGCCAGGGTGTCTTCAGGCCGCAGGAGTCCTTCGACACGGCGGGCCAACTGGATCAGGACCTGGTTGCCCTTGACGTAACCACCGCTTTCGTTGATCACCTTGAACCGATCGATGCCCAGGTAGAACACGGCAAACTTATCGAAGCGACCGCGCCGGCAACGGGCCAGGGCCCAGGAGATGCGGTCCAGGAAAAGGCCGCGACCGGGTAGGGAGGTCAGGCTGTCGTGCTCCACGCGGTCGGTGGAATCGGTTTGCCAACCCACCATGCGACAGGGCTGCTGGCTTCCGTCTTCAACGGCCCTGCCGCGACTCAGAAGCCAGCGAAAGCTGCCGTCCTTCATCCTCATGCGGTACTCCACGGAAAAGGTGGAGGTTTTGCCGCTGAAGTGTTTTTCTACTTCCTGTTCGATGCGGATCTTGTCATCGGGATGCACGCGCGAGAACCAGACATCGATAGTGTTTTCCAGTTCATCGGGTTCGTAACCCAACATATTCTTCCAGCGGTCGGAATAGTAGACGCGGTTGGAACGCAGATCCCAGTCCCACAAACCGTCGTTGGCGCCCTTTGCGGCCAGTGCATAGCGCTCCTCGCTCTCACGTAAGGCAAATTCGGTTTGCCGACGCTTGAGCTGGTTGCGAATCCGGGCCAGAGCCACGGGAAAATCGATGGGTTTGGTCACGTAATCGTCGGCCCCCAGTTCCAAGGCGCGAACAATGTCGTCGCTTTGATCCTTGGCGGTCACCATAATGACGGCAAGGTCGGTGGAGCTGAACTTTTCGCGAACGGCCTCCAACACTTCAAAGCCGTCCAGGTCGGGCATCATGATGTCCAGCAGCATGATGTCGTAATCGCCCTCTTCGACCATCTTGAGGGCCGTGCGTCCGTTCTCCGCTCCGTCCACGGAAAATCCCCGGGTGGTCAACCGTCGGGTCAACATGTCCCGATTGAGCTCGAAATCATCGACAACCAAAAGGTAGCCTTCGGGAGGAGCCAAAGCGATGACCTCCATTCAAGGTCGAAACTTTTAAAACAAAGGTGCACGGAAACCGCGAATACTCGCATAGTTTATGGAAAGATTCATGGGGTCCGGATAAGGGGTTCCAAGTTGATCTTACCGGTCTCTGATCAGAGACGTTTTCTTTTATCGGCATGAACCTGGAAAAGTTAAGCAAGGGAGCGAGAACATGTGATCGGCGTCTCATCTGAAGAAGGAACGAAACTTTTTTGGGAAAATGCCGATAAACCTAACCCGGGATTGACAATAACTCCTCGGGCTCTATGGTACCGTGAGTTGCCCTCATTTTTTACGGGCTGATCCCATGCTGATCCGGTTCGCCGCCCACATGGCGAGGAGGGGCATCGATGAGTGTTAAAAGTATTAAAGAACGTCTTGATTACCTGTTGGCTGAAGATTTCGACAACCGCACCAACGGCAAATTACCCCTATACCGGGAACACCGTATTTTTACCAACCGAAATATCAAGCTGAGTCGTATGCAAGCCATTGGTTTTGACATGGACTTCACCCTGGCTCAGTATCATCAGGACGCCTTGGACACCAAGACCATGGAACTGGCCTTGCAGCACATGGTCAATGACAAGGGTTATCCCGAGGGCATCCTGTCCATCAAGTACAAACCGGATTTTGCCATCCGCGGCCTGATTATCGATACCGAGTTGGGTAACGTATTGAAAATGGATAAATTCCGCTATGTCAGCCTGGCTTATCACGGTCTCAAGACGATTCATCCCGATCAACGCGCCGAGTTGTACAACATCATGCGTATCAACATCTCCTCCAACCGGTTTCAGCCGGTGGACACCCTGTTCGAGTTGTTGGAGACCTACCTGTACGCGGCCCTGATCGATTATTTGGAAGACGCCGGCAAACTTCTGGATTTCAAGGGTCTCTACGACGACCTCCGCGGCGCGATCGACCTATGCCATAAGGACGACAGCCTGAAGAAAGCCATCATGGCCGACCCCAAGACCTACATCCGCGATGATCCCAAATTGATTCCGGCTCTGCACCAGTTCCGTGAGATGGGCAAACGCCTGTTTGTTCTCACCAATTCAGAGCCTCACTATACCGACTTCGTACTATCGCACCTGTTTCGCGACGCCGCGCCCTATTTTCAAGACTGGCGCGCCTGTTTCGACATCGTCGGCGCCTTCGCGGGTAAACCCGGTTTCTTCACCCAAGGCAAGCCGGAAGAGATCATCGAGGAGATTCCGGCTCTCTTCTTCTCCGGCGGTAACATCGAATTCCTGGAAAAACGCCTGGGTGTGCAGCCCGGCCGCATCCTCTATGTGGGCGATCACATTTACGGCGACATCCTCAAGAGCAAGCACAACAGTTCCTGGCGGACTTGTATCATCGTCCCCGAGCTGAATTTCCAGATCCGCGCCGAGGAAGACGCCAAACCCCATCTGCAAAGCCTGATGCGTAACGAGAGTCGACACAAGCAGCTCACCATGGAATTGAACTGGCGGCGGACCCATCTCCAGCAGCTACATCAGTTCAAAGAGGCCGAGGCTGACGAACTGGACATGGAAAGTCTTACTGAGATCGACCGCCGGATCGCTTCGCTCAACCGCCAACTGGAAGACAACCATCAGGAATTATCGAAATTACTCTTCGAGTCACGGCAGCTGCGCCGAAAGATTTCCAGCTCGTTCAATCCCTACTGGGGCCGCCTGTTCAAGACCGGCGGGCAATTGAGCATGTTTGCCGAGCAGATCCGCGACTATGCCTGCATCTACACGTCCTCGGTCAGCAACTTCAGCTATTACAACAACAACAGCTACCTGGCCAGCACGGTTTCGCCCATGCCGCATGAAAAGAACCTCTACCCCTTGGGCGACCTCAATTTCGACGCCTCCATGGAAGTAAACGTTTCTCCCGGCCTGAAAGCCTTCCCGGAAGTAGTCGAAGACTGATGGATCGTTGCCCGCCCGGAGTTTCCAAAACAACGGCGGGCCCTATTTGCAGTTTCAACGAAATGGTAGTCGGGCGCCGGCTTCTATTGGAACCGATACAAGACTTTGACGAGTCCGCCATTGGCAGCTTGAAGCCTGTTACTGGTCACTGGTATGATGCAGGCGACGAAGGACCGCCGCTGGGTTCAAGGTTTACATATAGGAGAAAATCGGCATGAAAACAGTTCTGGTGCTGGGTGCGGGTATGGTCTCGCGGCCGTTGGTACATTATTTATTGGAACGCGGTTACCGCGTTACCCTTTGCGATATCAACGCCGCCCAGGCGCGGTCCGTGATCGAAGATCATCCCCACGGCAAAGCCCTTGAGTTGGATATCGCCGATGAAGACACGGTCAAAGGATTGATCAACGAGGCTGACCTCGTGATTAGTTTGCTGCCTCCCAAGATGCACCCCGGAATGGCGCGTTTCGCCCTGGATGCGGGTAAGAACTTCATGACCGCTTCATACTTGTCCGAGGAGATGGAGGCCATGGCCGACGAGGTCGAGGAACGCGACCTGATCTTCCTCAACGAGGTCGGTCTTGACCCCGGGCTGGACCATATGACCGCCATGGAGATCATCGACAGGTTGAAGAAAGAGGGTTATTCCATCTTGGGCTTCGACTCTCATTGCGGCGGTATTCCAAGTCGCAAGGCCGCCAACAACCCTCTCCGCTACAAACTCAGTTGGAGTCCTCAAGGTGTTCTGGGCGCCATCACTCGCGCCTCCAAATACCGTCGCGATAACGAGTTGTTGGTGGTGCCGGGCAAGGACAAGTTGCGCCATGCCGAGGTTTTGCACGTGCCGGGCGCCGGCATCTTCGAGTCAAATCCCAACGCCGACTCGCTGTACTACGGTAAGCGCTACGGCTTGGAAAATGCGGTGACCGTGCGGCGCGGCACCTTGCGCTACCCGGGCTGGGCCCGGTTCTGGTTGTTCATGATTTCCATGGGGTTCATCGAGCGCGAACCCGAGATGGAATTTGAGGACGAGCAAGTGCTGGACGCCCTCCTTAAATTGAACCTGATGGAACCGCCCGTTCATATCTACAGCTTTATCGTGGAAAAAGCGGAAGCCAACGCCTCGGTCTTCCTGGAAGCCATGGTCAGTTTGGGTCTGCTGAAACCGGACAATCGCATCACCGGCACCTACTCTGCCTTCGATATCATTCTCAAGTGCATGCAGGAAACCATGCAATACGATTCTGACGAGCGCGATCTGGTGGTTTTACACCACGAGTTCCTGGCTGAAAAGGCCGGGACCAGGGAGATGTGGACCTCGACGCTGATCCGCGAGGGTGATGATCAGACCACCGCCATGGCCTTCCTGGTCGGTGTACCGGCGGCCATCGCCGCCCGCTTGATCCTGGAGAACAAAATCACCAGTCGCGGCGTGCTGATTCCCTTGGAAGAAGAACTCTACGCGCCCATCCTTCGGGAATTGGGCGAGTTGGGACTGCCCCATAAAATCGAAGTCAGTCCTTACCAGGAGTAGGTCCTTCTATGCAACGATCTCAAACCATCGAGCGTCGCATTGCCGCCTACGGTCGCAAGCGCGACCGAATCAATCGCATTATCAACCTGATTGCAACCGGGCGCGTGTTTTGCTTTATCGCCATTCTACTGGGCGGCAGTTTTGCCTTTGACGGCGACTATACCTACCAGGGCGCCGCAATCGCCCTGGCCGGTATCGGCTTGTTTCTCTTTCTCATGGTTCGTCATGATCGCTGCTATCGTTTCAAGACCCGTTGCGAGCTGCTGATCGAGTTGCTGGAAGCCGACCTGGCTCGCGCAACCTATCGGCTGGGCGACGTCACCTACAACCGCCCCATCCCTTTCCCGGACGATCATCCCTTCGCCGCCGACCTGGACCTGACCGGACCCAACGCGCTGCTTAAGGCAATCGATAACAGTTTCCACGCTCGCGCCAAGCAAAAACTGCGGGACTGGCTGGAAAACCCGGATCCCCTCGAAGTCATCGAGGCCCGCCAACAGGCCGTCAATGATCTGGCCGGCCGCAAGGGGTTTCGTCAAAAGCTGGCCCTGGCCGCGCACCTGGATTCCAAGGCCGACCTGGCTTCTACCGACCTGGACAACTGGTTGGCCGTCAAGCGACCCTGGACCCTGGGTCTGGTTCCCTATATAGCCGGACGTATCCTGGCTTTGCTGACCACCACCTGTATCGTGCTCACTTTCTTCTTTCGGGTTGAAGGTCTGCCCTGGCTGGCGCTGTTCCTCTTGCAGATCACCGTCTTCTACATCATGGATTCAATCCACAAGCGCTTCGTGATGACCTTTATGGAACGCGGTAAGGCCATCGCCGCAACCTGTTCCGCCATCAGTCTCTTCGAGCGCATGCGGGTGAATGCTCCGCGCCTGGCCGCGTTGAAAGAGGGCCTGGTGACCGAGGGGAAAAGCGCGGGACCGCACCTGAAAAAACTGCTGGACCTGCACGCCGTCCTGGAATATCGAAGCAACGGTTTTGCCCATTTTCTGCTCAACGGACTTTTCCTCTGGGATCAGCATTATTTGCGCAGCCTGGCCGGGTGGCGCGATCGTTACGGTCAAAACATTCCCGCTTGGGTGACCTGTGTCTTCGAGGTGGAGGCGCTCAGCGCCCTGGCCAATTTCCAATGGCTCTACCCGGGACGCCCCTTTCCCGAGTTGGTGGAAGGGGACGCGGTGGTCTTGGAGGCCGAGGCCATGGGACATCCCGCCATAGCCGAAGATAAACGGGTCTGCAACGATTACCTCATGCCCGCCTCCGGTAAGCTGCACCTGATTACCGGCAGCAATATGTCGGGCAAGAGCACCTTCCTGCGCACCATCGGCGTCAACCTGCTGTTGGCGCGTTTGGGTTTGCCGGTCTGCGCGGAACGCCTGCGCTGCTCCCTGCCCAAGTTGATGACCTCCATCCGCATTGCCGACTCGCTGGCCGAGGGTGTCTCTTATTTCTATGCGGAGGTCCGTCGCATCAAGCAAATCTTGGATGTCATACAGGCGGACGAGGGACCCGTCTTCTATTTACTGGACGAGATCCTGAAGGGCACCAATAGCCGTGAGCGCTTGATCGCCACCAAGACCATGGTCACATTCCTGTTGCAACACAATGCCTCCGGTCTCATCACCACCCATGACCTGGAGTTGCTCGCGGTTCAGGAGCAGGACCCGAACCACATCACCAACTACCACTTTCAGGAAAGCGTGCGTGATGACGAGATGTTTTTCGACTATCGCCTGAAGCCGGGGAAATTGACCAGCACCAATGCGTTGCGACTGATGAAGATGGCCGGGGTACCGCTGGAGTTGAACTAGAGCGAAAACTCCCGCGAGATTGTCTCTCTGACCTCGTCCTCGCTGCCGGCCAGGGTAATGGAGGGACAATCGTCCAACATGGCGACCAGTTCCTTGCGCATACGCCGTCCCGCTTTCAGAAAACCCACCATGTGCGCATGGACCAGGGGCCCTACCTGTTCCGCCAGTTTCTCATTGGCGGCGACCTCCTGGAAATTGCCCAGACCCGCGGGTGCATAATCCTCGCCGTGATGGAACCATACCAGGCTTCGACGGCCGCGGCGGGCGTCGTCGAAGACCTCGAACATGGTGACGCTGGCCAGGGACAGGGGACTGATCTCGTAAATGCGCATCCGGGCATCTTGACGCACCTTCTTCTCCACCGGACCGTCGATGTCCCATTCGTAATCGCGGCCATGGGTAGAGATGTGAATCTGGGGGTCGAAATAACTGATTCCTTGCGCGTTCAACCAGGCGGCCAACGAGTCGCGTCCCGTATTCCTTTGCTCGCCATCCTCGGTCCACAGAGCGCAGGCGCCCCCTAAAAAGAGTTGGGGAATAATCCCCTGAATTACCTGTTCAGATCGAATCAACATAAAAAACCGTACTCCCATCCGGCTCCTCTAGTCGGGTCCGGGCATGTGTTCTCATAAATATAACGAAATATGGGTTCAAATCAGTTCAAAACCTTGTGACGAGGCTGAAGATGAACGAACAGCCCTGCCCCGGCGGTCCCAAAGCAGAACAACACATATGCATATATCTTTTAACTGCTAAAACAAAATATGTAGGCACAATGTTTTTGTTAAACTTCATAAAGATACTATTATAAAATATTTTTTATCGCCGAAATTGCAATCATTAAGTAGTCATTTTATGGTATGGTTGCAACATGATGAAACGGCTTGCTCTCTTAATAATTACTACTATGTCCGCGGCGACGGTCTTGTTGATTGTCCAGATCGATACCGATACACCCAAGAGTTATGAACGGGGCAATCAAATTCTGGAAACTCAGGGCGCCGATGCGGCCAGGCAATACTTCACGGATCTGGTCCGAAAGAACGGCGGGACGCATGCCCTCTTCGGAACCGCATGGACCGAGTTCCTGGACGGACACTACGACAAGGCTGTTCAAACCTGCCGCTACCTGCTGAGCGAGAGTAAGAGCGTACATATCCGGGCGCACTGTCAGTACCTGTTGGGTCATATCGCAACCTCCCGGGGGCAATACGCGGAGGCCTTCCGACATTTAGGCAGCGCCCACGGCGCCTACGAATCTCTCAAAGACTGTCGAAACCTTTATAAAACCAGACTGGGTCTGGCTCATGTTTCCATTATGTCCAAGGATCAGGAGGGGGCGGACCAGTTTTTGAACCAGGCATTGGAGACCAACCGGAAGGCCGGGCTACCGCTGGATTACTACTACATCTTGCGGAAAAAACTGGCCGCGCAGCGCAAGGAGTATGACAAAGCTTTCCAGTTCAGCAAAGAGGCGCTGGCGATCTACCGTGAGGCCGGAAATCGATTAGGAGAAGCCGTGGCGCTGGACAACATGGCCTTGTATGCCATCGTAACCGGGCGCTCTAAAGAAGCACTTACTTACCTGACAGAAGCAAGCAAAATACTGGAAAGCCACAAAAACACCAGCGCGGAAAAGTATTATCATTACCTTTGTCGTATTCTCTATAACAGATGTCAAGGTTTACCCTACCAAGCTCTATACAACACTGTTTCTAATTGGATCGATAACCAACAAAACAAATTTTTACTTTATGACTTGAAGTTTGTCATGAATTACCCCTGCCAAAAGGCAGGAAACTCTGGAAGAAAGGAGAAGTAAATGGCTGAAGAAAAAACCAAAAAAGAAGAAGAGAAAAAAGACGATTCGGTTCCCGGCGTCCCCGATGGTCATCCCGTCAGCGGCGGCAGCGATCCCCCGCCCATGCCCAGCTACGGCGATGAATCCTGATCCTAGGGAAGCTCCCGTAGTGAAATCACATCGACCGGTCCCCAGGACTCGAAGGGGGTCGGCATAACCGCTCGGGGCCGTGCGTCGTCCGCGGTCCCGAGTTCTTCCAGGTCCTTCAATGCCTGATAGTATTGGTGGCGCAGGCGCTCATCGGTTTGAGCCAGAAAGTTGCGCCGTAACTCGGAAGCAGCGGTGCCGTGGTAGGATGCGTCCTCGCGAACCCGGTCCAGCAGCCGAGCAATGTCGATTCGGTTTCGACTCAGCGCGGTTTTGACCGACCAGGAACGAAACCAGAAAAACAAAGTCAATCCCATCAAGGCGAGCGGTACCAGCACCGGAAAACCCGGGAGGACAAACTTGTGACGTTTCGTTTCCGTTTCTTCTCTTGGTTCTTCGCGATCGTCGGTCTGAGCTTCCGATTCCACCGGGGGCTGCTCGGGGAATTCATAGGCTTGTTGGAAAACATGAGGCAGCGCTCGTTTCCAGCGCCAGCCGTACCAGCCGTCGGTGGGAACCTGGTGGCGGTCCATCACCCTGCCGTCCGGCTCGTCGGGCATATTCTTTTTTCGGAATTTGCTCAGGGCGTCAAACGCCTTGCGGCGCGCCTCGCCGTAGGTTACTTCATTATAAGGAGGCCTGCGGAACAGACCCTTCTTACGGGCGGCTTCCACCACGGTATCCACGGCGTATATTTCCCGGTCGTCCAAGTTCAGGATAAAGGGTCCATAACGCATGGGCCGACCCGGCTTCTTCACCAAACTCAAATCCTTGCGAGGGGATTGCCCCCAAATCTTAAGGCCGTTATTTATTTTAGAGAGAGAAAGGTTTAAACGGTGCTGTGATTATATAAGTGCCTGAAAATATTTTACTTCGCGAATAAAATTATGGCTTTGAATTTATTCACGAATAAATATAGCCGTTTTTCGCCGGCCCGAGCGACCGCTTTCCGCACCCTTTCCGGAAAATTTCCCCAAACTGAGCCATAATCCCCAGGATTATTGGGGAATATCTCGCACTATCCGACGGAAACCACTGGCCGACAACGGTTTTTATCCATGGCGCAATCTATGGTACGGTTTTTGCCAAACTAAAAAACAAAAGATACCGCCACCATTGCCATGAAATCGATGGCGTATGTAGACAGGTATTGAGGAGGTAGCCATGCAAAAGGGTTCTCACAAAGACAATGACTCCAGGCTCATCCTCCCTGATCGCCCGGACGCGGCGACACGGGAAGCCGGAAGTCAAGCTCCCATTCTTCCCGACCGCCCCAAAGACGATACTTGGGAAGCAGCCAAAGACAAGCCCCTGATTCTTCCGGAACACTCGGGCGAAGATGAATGGCAGGCGGCAAGAGGCAAAGAGCCTGTATTGCCCGAACGCGACAACGAAGATGAATGGGTCGAGGCCCGAGGCAAGCTCGTCGTATTACCCGCGCACGCACTCGACGAAGAAGACCTGATTCATATGGCCTTCGATACCGAGCAGAATTCCTATTTCAAACTGGCGTGGTGCATGGCCCTTTACATGGTTCTCGCTCTGATCTGGATGCCCGGCTGGAAGGCCGACCATAATGTGGTTAAGATGGAACGGGAGATCATGCCGCAGAAGAGAAAGGTCCTGCGTCCCCCGCCGGATATGCCCCTTGAGCAGGTCAAGCGCCTGAAAAGAAAAACCCGTAAGGTTCCCATGCCGGACCTGACGCCGGACGAACCGGAACCCATCGTAGAAGCGGAAGCCCCGCCCGAACCGGACTTCCTACCCACGGACGACTGGGAAATCGGCATCCCCGATGCTCCCCCGCCGCCCCCCGAAGAACGCATTGCCCGCGTGGGCATGGTTGGTGTTGAGCCGCCGATCATCATTAAGCGGGTCATGCCCGTCTATCCGCCGAAAGCTGTCAAAGTCAAGATCACCGGATACGTGATCCTGGAAGCGGTTCTGCGCAAGAACGGCTCGGTTGACAACATCAAGATCCTCAGGGGACTGGCGCAAGGCAAGTTCGGCTTTGAAGAAGCCGCCGCCGCCGCTGTCCGCCAGTGGCAATTCCTGCCGGGCAAGGTCAATGATCGGCCCGCCGACGTCATCATGAACCTGAAGATCGACTTCATCATCTCCAACGAGGGAATGGGTATTTAAGAAACAAGCAAGCGGATCCTGAGTCCAACATCTTGCGGGGCGGCAACTGCCGCCCCTTTTTTGGTTTCAACGTCGGTGACCCGGCGAGAGGTCGCAGCTCTTGCCATTCAGCAATTCTAAATTTGGACTAGAGGAGACTAAAGGACCGAGCCGTGGAGGGAGTCAGTGAGTTTATTTTCGCTTGGTCCCAGGCGTTAGCCGATGAACGGAGCCGGCATATACCTGAGATGGTGCTTCTTATTATTCGCGAATAAAAACCAAGCCGACCTTTCCTAAAGCTGGATCTCCAGGCTTTCAATCATGAAGTCGAACAATCTATCCCAGGATTCGAAATAAAGATAACGCACCAGAGCTGGGATATCATTAAAGAAAGATCTCCATGAACCGACCTTATCACGAATAACTTGGTATTTCTTGTTCAGCAAATCCAGCAGAGTGTGGAAAAAGAAGGCGAGAAGGTTCATTGTCGCCGGTACGGCAGCCAGGCTCTTCTTTCCATGGCCGAAATTGTGGGCAAGATGATAGCCTTTGGTTTTCAACACATTGTTGTTCTCGTTTTCAATCTTCCACCGAGCCCCGGCAGCCTTGGAAAACTAACGACGTTTGCTTCGCTGAGGGGGTGATCGCTTACCCAAGCATTGCGATAAGTTACACGGCCGTCTTTGTCGGTGATGGTCAGTTCACACCAGTTGACCTCAATGGCGTCCTCTGTTCCTCGTAGAGGGACTTTATTGACTTCCAACTGATGTCGCTTGCCCCTTCTTTTTTTGATGACCAGGCGCTGTACCATCGATCCACTCATAGAGGGAGTTGTGAGACTTGGGCTTGCAAACCAGGATGTAGTGAAAGCCCTGCTGCCCCATCAACTTACACAGCGGTTGATTGCAATGCAAATCATCGCCCATTGGCGGATTCGCTTAGCATCTGGACGTATCCAAAACCATCCGCTTTTGAAAGTCCGGCCCCAATTTTGAAACCCTTACTTCAATAGTAAAGAGGCGCCTGGGCGGGTAGTTCCGTTTTGACGCGCGCCGCGAGGTGGGTAATGCGGTCCCAATAACCGCAATGCTCACAGCGCGCGGACCAACCGGCATGGCGGGTATCGCAGTTTTCGCAGACGTACTCCCCGGAAAGAGCCTGTTGTTTGCGGGCGAACCGCAACATGTCCTCCAGGGCCTCTTCAGCACGAAAGCGGCGTGCCTTGATTTCGGCAAGCATGACCAGGACCGGCGGAAGATCCTGTTGTTTGGCAAGTGGTTCTAGTTGTTCCAGGCTTTCGTCCAGCATTTCCAACTGGTAGTAGAGCTTGCCCAGCTTGTAGCGGATGAGGGGGGTATCGTGTTTGACAAGCAATTGACGGTAGATTTGAATGGCGTCCTCGGGTCGGTCCTGGTCCAGGTAGAAACGCTCCAAGCGATCCAGGAAGGCCGGATTACCGGTGTTTTCAAAAGCCTGCTCGAAGACGCGGAAGGCTTTCTCCATGGCCCCGGAGACCAGATAGGTCTCGCCCAGACCCAGGTTGGCGGGTACGAAATGCGGTGCTTCCTTGAGAATCTGCTGATAACCCTCGATGGTTTTCTTGGGCGGCAGTTCCGCGGCCTGAGCACGCACCCACTCGTAGCGATATGCCGGGACCTTATGCTCCGGCGCGTCCATGCCCTTATTGCGCATGTCGGCGACCAGGTCCAGTGCGCCCTTCCAATTGGCGTTGCGCTCGTAGGTTTCCATCAGCATCAGGTAGGCGCGCCGAGCCTTGTCGGGCGAACGGGCTGTCAGGCGCATCAGGACGTCGACCTCGGCCGTGCCGGTTCCGCGATAACATTCGGCCAACAGGTAACCGGCCTCGTCGCTGCCGCCCTCTTCGAAAGCTTTGGCCAGCAAGGGCGCCGCCGCTTCCTCATTGCCCAGCGCCAAATTAGCCCGAGCCGCGAGCAGTTGCGCTTCCGGCTCCTCCTGACCGCTCACTTTATCCAGGGCCTGCTGCGCCATGCCGTGAGCCAGCAGAACGGCGGCCTCGCGCCGGGAGTCGCGTTGACTGCCGGAGTCATTCTCGGCCTTTTGCAAAGCGCGATTGCGTTTCAGCAGGCGCATATAGATGACCGTGAAGTAAAGGCACGGCGCCAACACGGAAACGATCAGGGTCAATACGAACCCCTGAAGCACCGAGAACTCATAACCCAGATAGATGAACTGGTTCATGAGCAGATCCTGGTTTTGGCTTTCGCGGATGAACAAATATGGAATGAGGACAATCAGCGTGACTGCAAGGATAATCAGTACGGTTTTAGGCTTCATCGATCAACCCTCGTGATGGTAGGGGTGACCCGCCTTGATGGTGAATGCCCGGTAGATCTGCTCCAAAAGGACCACACGTGCAAGCGCATGCGGCAAGGTCATCTTGGATAACGATAGCATAAAATCGGCGCGCTGTCGCAGTGCTGCGGAGACGCCCATGGCCCCGCCGATGATCCAGACGGGGCGACGGGCATCGCGTTCACGCTGTTCCAGGAAGCGCGCAAGTTCGGGCGATGACTGCCCCTTGCCGCGTTCATCGCAGAGAACCACGAAATCGCGGCTATCCAGGGCATCCAATATCTTGCGACTTTCTTTTTCGCGCGTTTCTTCGGTGTTGCCCGATTGAACGGACTTGATAACGGTTTCTTCCAGGCGCCCGTGAGGGCGCAGGCGTTCCCGGTAACGACGGCACAGCTCACTCTCGGGGTCGCGTCGGTTTTCCCGGCCGACCCAGATGAGCTTCAGCCGCATCATCAGGCTTCGGCTTCGCCCGCGGCGCTACGTGGGCCGATAGGGTTTTGCCACAGGCTTTCCAGGTCGTAAAAACGACGTTTTTCCGGGTGGAAGACGTGAACCACGATGTTGCCGAAATCCAAGAGGCACCACTCGCCGCCGGCCATGCCCTCGGAGCTGTGCGCGGGTTCGCCCGCGTGCTTGCACTTGTAATAGAGCTCTTCGCTGATCGATTGAACATGGGTGGTGGAGGCGCCGCTCATCACCACGAAAAAATCGGCAAAATCACACCTTCCGCGAACATCCAGGACGGTGAGGTCGATCGCCTTGAACTCCTCGGCGATCGAGGTGATCATATTCATCAGGTCAGGGGTATCCAACAGGTTCTCCTTGCCGGGACATCATATTTCGTCCAGCGGGTCCAGGGCGGGACCCGCGGTTTCTTCCTTTTCAATGACAGGCGCGGGAGCGCCTTCTTCCGTCCGTATCTCCGTCAGCATATCATAAAGCGCGTATTTCAATTCTTCCATGCCCTCACCATTCATGGAACTGACGGTGAAGCAAGGGACCTGTTCGGCCTTCAGTTCAGCGGCCAGTTCAGCCACCTCGTCGCCTCGGTCGTGAATCAGGTCGCTTTTGGAAAAGGCGACCGCGTATCTCTTACGGCGCAAGCGCTCGCTGAAGGAATTCAATTCATTCAGCAGAACCTCGTAGGTGGTCCGTACATCGCGTTCGGGGTCGCCGGGATCGATCATCACCAGTAAGAGCGCGGTGCGCTCGATGTGTTTGAGGAAGCGCAGACCCAGACCCGCGCCGTTATGGGCGCCCTCGATGATTCCCGGGATATCGGCCACCACGTAACTCTTGTAACCGTGCACGCCGACCACTCCCAGACTGGGTTTGAGGGTTGTGAAGGGATACTCGGCAACCTTCGGCCGGGCGTGAGAGAGCTTGCGGATGAGGGTGGACTTGCCCGCATTGGGAAAACCCACTAGGCCCACATCGGCCATCATCTTCAATTCCAGCTTCAGCCACAGCTCCTCGCCGTCCTCGCCGGATTGGGCGAACCTGGGCGCGCGATTGGCCGCGGTGGCGAAATGCCGGTTGCCCTTGCCGCCGCGACCGCCGTGAGCAACGATCACCTGGTCGTCGGCGGCGGTCAGGTCGCCGATAATGGTGCCCGTATCGCGGTCGCGAATGATGGTGCCGCGCGGTACTTCCAGAATGCGGGTGCGGCCGTCGGCGCCGGTCATATCGGAACCCTTGCCGTTGACGCCGCGTCCGGCGCGATAGTGCTTCTGGGTGCGCAACGGAAGCAGGGTGTTGTATTCCGGCTTGACCCGGATGATGACATCACCGCCCTTACCGCCGTCTCCGCCGTTGGGGCCGCCGAATTCGACGTATTTTTCCCTGCGGAAACTGACACATCCGTTGCCGCCGTCACCGGCTTGCACAAAAATTTCCAGCTCGTCTATAAACATGACAAATTTTGGGCCGCGGCCCGTCCTCAGGCCGCGGCGACTTGCCGTGACGGCCGTTTCTTATGTGGTTGGCTCGTGGATTTCCACAAACTTGCCCATGCGTCCGCGGTCGCGGAAGTGAACCACGCCGTCGATGAGGGCAAACAGGGTATCGTCTTTACCCAAGCCCACGTTCTTGCCGGGCTTGAAGCGGGTGCCGCGCTGACGTACGATGATCGAACCACCGGTCACCAACTGGCCGCCGAAGCGCTTGACGCCGAGTCGTTTCGCGTTACTGTCGCGTCCGTTTCTGGAACTGCCTACACCTTTCTTATGTGCCATTTCACAGACTCCTTACTTTATTCAGCGCCCGGAATGGATTCGATCCGAATGGCGTGAAAAGTTTGGCGGTGGCCGTTTTTCTTGCGGAAAGTCGACCGTCTTTTGTTTTTGAAAACCAGTATCTTCTTGCCCCGTTTCGCGCTGAGAACGGTTGCTTTGACCTTGCTTTCGAGTTCCGGCGTACCAACCGCCAGGGTCTCTCCGGCACGAGCAGCGAGCGTGGTCAGTTCAACGGAGTCTCCCTCGGATTTTCCCTTCAGGAGTTCAACGTTGAGAACGTCGCCGGTCCGGACGGTGTACTGTTTACCGCCCGTCTTTACTACCGCGTAGGCTTCCATTTGGAATCCCTCCTATGATAAAAGGGCCGTTCAGGCCGAAGGCATAGTCTAGATCAAGCAAAATATCAAGTCAAGTTATTTTGCAATGACGGGTCCGGCTCGATCACCGGCAAGCCCAAGCCGTTACCTATGGAAACAATTCGCGGGTATCGGCAAAGCGGCGGATGCCCGAGGTGGCCCCCAAAGCCGCGATCGAATGAGTAGCCAGCCTTGTTGCCGCGCGGGCGGCTTCGGCCAGGTTGCGGCCTTCCAGGGTGGCGGCCAGGAAACCCGCCGCGTAGGCATCGCCGGCGCCGGTGGTGTCCCTGGGCTCTACCTTTTCCGCGGGGATGACCAGACGCTCGTTGCCGGCGGCCGCCAGGCTGCCTTTTTCGCCTCGCTTCAGCAGGACGGTGCCCGCGCCCAATTCCAGGAAACGGGTCACTATCCGGTTTGGATCCATTCCGGGCAGCAAATGACGAGCCTCTTCCTCACTGACCAGGAAAATATCCAAATGGGGTAGATAGGGCACCAGCTGTTCCATCCATCGCCCGGACGGATCCCAAACCGTGTCCATGGAGGTCAACACGCCTTTACTTTGCGCCTCTGCCAGCAGGGAGGTCAGGGGTTCCCCCTCTAATCCCGTAAGCAGAAACGTGTCCGAGATGTGCAGCAGCCGATAGTCGCTCAACTGGATGCCGTTCAAGTCATCGGCACAGATCTCGGCGTTGGCCCCCGGCGTGTACAAGAAGCGCCGCTCGCCCGTCTCTTCGACCATGACGATGGTGATCCCGGTGGGCGTCTGGTTGTCGATCCTCATGAGGGAAGTGTCCACACCGCGTTCATTCAACAATTCGCGCACCAGCCGTGCCGGCGCATCGTTGCCGACGCGACTCAACAGGGAAACGGATTTACCCAGGGAAGCCAAACCCCAACTGACATTGGTGGCGCAACCGCCGGGTCCGATACTTGTCTTGGAACCCAGTACATGCTTATGCGCAAGTTCGACGGTATCGACCGGCCAGGCAGTCACGTCCGCCAACGTGCTGCCGATACAAAGTATGTCCACGATTACCAACCCCCGTCCTCGAACCCATTCTATCATCGTTTGAACCATGTGGATAGGATGGGAGCGTCGTTCGGGTCAATGCCCCTTGGCTCCCAACAGCCGGGCGGGCAGGGTAATGATCGCCGTCAGCAACTCAAAGACCCCGCCTACCGCCAGCCCGACCAGCCGGAAGGGCAGCAGAAGCAGCCAGACCAGGGGATAAAGGATAAGCGCCAACAAGGCCAGGGGCCAGCAAACGAATAAGAGTAGGAGCCACAAAAGGAAGGTTGCCATAACACTCTCCGGTTTTCGCCATTATAGTGCGCTTTCACCGCCCGGCCGGCGAATACCGACATCTCATCCGCCTGATCGGGCGTTCCCTATAAAACTTAGCAAAGCTTGTGCCGCCCACTCCGTTCATCTTAAATACGTCGGCTACACGACTTGTTTCCGTCGGCCGGGAGTGTTTTGAGCTTTGCTGCCCGTTGAAATGGGTCTTTTCGCCCAAATAGAAGCCTGGTTCCCCGCCGCCGGCCTTACGTTTCAAATGACACGCCTCCGGGCTGTCGCGACTTTTGGATGCGATTTGAGATGAGAGATCCGCGAAACCATCTGCATATTTTTAGCAAAAGACAGGTTCGTCCCTTCCGTCTATCGACGTATTAGATCCGGAAAAAGGTTGGTTACGTTCGGATAACCTCATATTCTTCTTAGACGTGGTTCGACACCCGCGTGCAAGCGGATAAATAGTCGGGAAGGAGGATAGGTCCCAAGGGACAACCTTTTTTTCGACGAATATCTCGATCGCCCCGGTTGCCCGTAGATGTATTGTGATGCAAACAAGCATGAGCTATGCGGTGGAACGAGGTTTCGAAAATTTTATGCACTGTTACCGGTTCGGCCAACGTTGTTCGAAATCCAAAAGGCCTTTGTCCGTCCGGGTCCATCGATCTCTATGGTGCATACCTCGATGTCCGAACGGGCTCACCTTTCTCCTACGCAAAATCACTAGATAGACGAGCGAGCCCATCCTTCTCCTACATAAGAACATCGATAGACGAGCGTGCGCATCCTTCTCCCGGGCAAAATAACCCGCCGGCCGAGCGGGCCGGCCCTTCCCCTACGCGAAATAAATCGAGAGCATGCGACTACCGCTTTGAATCGCACTCACGGCTTTGCCTCGTACCGGTTCCCTGCTATGATGCGGTTTCATGACGGCAGATGAGAGGGACCTGGTTACCAGGCTTAAACACGGCGATAATCATGCTTTGCAAGTGCTCTTCGAGCGTTATCACCCTCTGTTGTACAAAACAATTTACTACCGGGCCGGTGATGATCAACTAAGCCAGGACCTGGTTCAAGAAACCTTTCTCAAGATCTGGGCGCGACGTTCGGGGTTGAAGCCGGACCTGCCGTTTTTTCCGCTGTTGGCCAAGATCAGTCGCAACCTGTTGCAGGACCATTTCAAACACCAACAGGTGCGCGGCAGGCACCGGGAAACCGTGCGCCTCGTTACCGAGCGCGAGGTAACCGGGCCGGATGATGATCTGAAACAAAAGATGCTTGAAACCAAAATCCGCGAGGTGGTGACTTCTAAAATGCCCGCCCGTTGTCGCGAGGTCTTCAGCCTGAGCCGGGGAGGCGGTTTGAAGAATGCCCAAATCGCCGAGTTGATGGGTATTAGCAAGAAAACCGTCGAAAACCAGTTGAACCTGGCTTTGAAGACGCTACGCAAACATTTACGCGATTATTTATAGGGGGGCAAGACTCATCGGTCGTTTAAGATGTAGGGTGAGTGAGGATTATGGGAACATTATTCGATCGTTTGGAAGAAGGAAGGCCGGAAGGCCCGGAAGAGGCCGAACTGCATAAGATCTGGGAGGCCTCTGCTCTACGTGAGGCTCGCGTCCCCGACACGCAAGATGCCTGGTCGGATCTGGCCGCACGGCTACCCAAGCACGAAGTTCCCAAGCGGTCGCCGGTTTTCCGTTTCGCGTGGGCCGGCGGTCTGGCTTTGGCCGCAATACCGGTACTTGTCCTTCTCCTTTCTGGCGACCTGTTCCAACCACCGCAACTCCATTTCAAGACGCAACCCGGTGAGCAGCAGTCCGCGGATCTGGCCGACGGCAGCACCGTGGTGCTGAATGCGGATACCGCCTATTCCCTCCGCGAGGGATTCGGCGACGCGCATCGAACTTCCATGTTGGTAGGCGAGGCGTTCTTCGATGTGGTCACGGGCGATCATCCCTTTATTATCGAAACGCCCCTGGCCGAGGTTCGCGTGGTCGGCACTCGCTTCAATGTCTTCGCTCGCGGCGATCGGGTACGTGTGGGCGTGGTCGAAGGCATCGTCGAGGTGTCGGACCAACGGCAAAAGATGACGCTTCAAGCCGGGCAACAGATTTGGTGGCCGCCTCGGCAGGAGCAACCGGAAACCGTCACCCCGGATCGTTTCCCGCCCTGGCGAAATCATTTGATTCACTGTGATCGCACGCCCCTGGCCGAGGTCTGCGCCGAGATCGGCCGACGTTTCAATGTGATCATTCGCGTTGAAAACCCGGAGACCGGTAAGCTGCTTGTGGACGGGCTCTTGGATGCAAGCAATCCCAAAAGCGCCGTCGACGCCCTCTGCCTTCTGGTAGATAAGACCTACCGTCAGGAAAACGGGGCTTTTATCATTGAGTAGCAGATCAGAATCACTTGAGAGCAAGTGCAATTAATTCAAGGTGTTAAGTAACGTCCGGTTCATTGCGCGGCTTTGGTTTCCCGATAGAAATCAATCACGAAATCGGGATATAGCGCGTCATTCGGCTCGAAATTCGGCATCAGGCCCGACAGGGTTTTCATGGCCTCGCGGGCCCTGGTCATCAGGTTCTCGACCGGGTCCGGCGCCTGCATATAGGCGGAAAGCAGGTAAACCCCTTTCAGCCAGTGATAGGAGGCGGATTTTTCGGCGGCCTTCAGGTCGATTTCTTCGAGTCGGGCCAGGGCATTGGCGGGGTCGCCGCGCCTGTAGGGCTCCACCGTGGCCAGCAGGGCCGTACGCAAGGCCTGCTTGTCGCGACGCGCCTTTGCCGCCGCGGCGTCGGCGCGGGGCTGTGTCTTTCGTTCCGGCGGTTTGGTGTTTTCGACAACTTTGGTCGTTTCTTCTTTTGTGTCGCGTTCGGCGGGCTTCGGCTCCGGGTCGGGTGGGGATTTGGGCGTGGCGGCGGCAATGCGGGCCTCTTCCGCCTTCTTGCGGGCATCTTCCAGCGTACTCCGCAACACGGGGAGATTGGCGTAGCCGCTGTCAATCTCGGCAATACTGTTCAAAAGTCCTTCCGCCCTGCCGAAATCACCTTGGACAATGGCAGTCTGTACCTCCAGCTCGCGACCTTTCAGGTAATTGGCTCGGATCGCGGGCAGTGCTCTCAATTCGGTAGCGGCTTCAGTGCGGGAAGGATCGCTCTCGGCCAAAGCTTCAAATGCTTTTTTGGCCTGATCGTATTTGTTGGCGGTAACCAGGGCTTTCGCGTCGTTCAGTGCGCGGTTGTATCGCTCGTTCCGGACCTGGCGATAGTCAGCCGCTTTTTTCAAAATGCGGCTGATGTCGGTATTGTAAACACCCAGATCTTTCCTTTTATTTTTAATGACATCGCCTTCCAGCACGGTCTTGGAGAGATTGGCCCACTCCTCGGCCTCGATCAACTGATCGAGGGCTTCATAGCAAAGCGCAATCCGATAGCGCGGCAGGTATTGACCGCTAAATGTCCCTTCCCCCCGATAGATACTCGCTTTTTCCTTGAAGCTTAAAGCTTGTTGAAAACTGGTCAAGGCGGCTTCGTAATTGCCGTCTTCAAATTGTTTCAGACCGGCTTCAAAGGGTTTTTTATAAGCATTGCGCCCCTGAGCCAGGACACCGGCGGGCAGAAGAAGGAGGCAGCAAAAAAGGGCTGTTCTCATTTCAGGTCCTCCAACAAAAAGGCCTCGGCGTCTATATCGAACGCGGCATGAGCCAGGACTTGTGCCTGGTTTGCCAGAACAAAGGCTTTGACCTGCTTGGAAACGTTGTTATGGATGACCACCAGTTCGTACTCACCCTCGGGCAGTTCTATCGCTTTCGGCAAAACCCCGCCGCCGTCGAAGGGCACGTCGTTGCCGGCTTTATCCATGATCTTGGCCAGTTCCCCGCGTGGGAAGGCGGTGATCATCAGCTTACCTTTTTTAGCCGCGGGAACGGGTCGCTGCTCGCCGTTATTGTCCGGGGGCGGCGTGGGGTCCGGCGTCGGACTCGCGTCGGGCTTCAGGAGAAAGAAGCCCGCTATGACGACGACCGCCGCCGCGGCCAGGCCTCCGAAAAGCGGCAACTTGGACTTGGGCGGACGCGTTTCGGGCGCCTTGCGTTTGTGCGTGCGAACGGGAGGCGGCGCCACATGTTCGGTGACCTCGGTACCTTGCGGTGCAAAAGCGGCGCGGGTGGCAATCTGGTCCATATTGCGCGTTCCGCGTTCTTCGCCGCCCAGTTTGCTGTAGACGTGTTGTAACGCATTCAACACTTCGCCCGCGGTCTGGTAGCGATCCTCCGGTTTCTTCTCCAGCATCTTGAGGATGATGGCGCGGAGGTCGCGATCGATGCCCTCGTAAAACTTCTCCGGCGCGGGCGGCTGTTCGTTGATGTGTTGGTAGAGGACCGTCATCCACTGGTCGGAGCTGAAGGGCACGGTGCCGGTGACCAGTTCATAAAGGGTAATACCCATGGAGTAGATGTCCGAGCGACCGTCGATATCCTTGCCCATGGCCTGTTCGGGAGAGACGTAGCGGGCCGTTCCCATAAAGGTGCCGGCCGCGGTCTTACGGGTCTGATCGGCTGCCTTGGCGATGCCGAAATCCATCACGATGCCGTTGCCCTTGCGGTCTACCATGATGTTCTCGGGTTTGATATCGCGGTGCACCACGTGTTTGCCGTGCGCGTATTCAAGCGCCGCGCAGCCGTCCATGACAATGCGTACGGCCTGCTTCTGCGGCAGGCGTCCCTGCTTGCGGACCATGTTGGTGGCGGTATTGCCCTCCACGAAAGACATGGTGAAATAGGCGAAGGGCTCGCGGTGGCGCCGCGTGATCTCGGGATCGGCTTGGAACATGGTCCATCTGCCGCGCTTCTGGACCTCGTAGACCATGACGATATTCTGGTGATTGAAATTGGCCGATATCTTGGCCTCTTTCACGAACCGGTTCAGGACATCCTCATCCTCGGTCAACTCCGAGTTCAGGATCTTCATGGCTTCCAGGCGGTCCAGGTCGATATTTCTGACCAGGTAGACCCAGGCAAAACCGCCCTTGCCCAAACTTTTGACGATTTCGTACTTGGCCTCGGTATGATGGTCGCCGCCGCCCAGTGAGGAGGGCGCCAACTGGGTGGCTTCCTTTTCACCGGGTGCTCTCAGCATCACGGTTTCCCGGGTTTGCTCATCGTCGATTTGGGTCCCGTCAAGAGCCTTGTCCTGAATGACGGTTTCCCTGGTCTGGTCGTCCAACATATCGGCGCCGCCGCCCTGGATCATGGTTTCCATAGTGGCGTCTTCCAGGAAATCCGTGTCACCGTCCGAATGGATCTTCGTTTTTTCCTCATCGGTGACGGCGGGGGCCAAGACCGTTTTCTCTTCATCGGGTGTCAAAGCTTTCCGGGCGCTGGGGCCGATAACCGTTTCCTGTGTCTCTTCTTTGGGTTTTTCTGTCACATGAACCCTCTTGGGATAAGCGCTTTGGTATTATCTTACCATTATTTTCATTTTTTCAAGGCACCATGCCTGCCCACCGGGTGTAATTGAAAGTGGGGGTAAGGGCATAGAAAATTGAAGTGAGCATGATTTATGCGACGCGTAGACCCTCCCAGTAGTTATCCCATTGACCGTTAGCACGGATGAGGCGTAATGCG
>JASJCB010000007.1 GCA_030066195.1 Acidobacteriota bacterium | reverse complement strand
CTGTCTTTCGGCTGCAATTCACGGTTGCCCCTGCCGACCACCCGGCCTCGAGCGCCGTTCCGGGAACCAACTGAACCGAGTGAGCCCTGTCACAATTAAGAAACAGGTTTGTCAGACTTCCCAAACGGTAGCGTGTTTGCGGACCGACTCCGGTAAGCGGCGACGCTCTCCCCTACGCTTCTAAATACAAGCAAGTAAATGCTTTGTGGCTTTTGACCGGGGTTGGCACTGGGGTTGCTCTTAGGAGATTGTGTACCGGGTCGGCCGGAAACTGCAATCCCAATCCTCACCCCCGAAGGAGATCGAGAATGCCGCAAAGCCTACTCACCCCTATCCTGATTTTCCTTCATGCAGGTTTTCCGACCGAGCCGGTTCACTTCAAACTGGACAAAATAGAAATCGAAGGCGCCGAACCGCCGCTGTTGCGCATGGTTGAACGTGCCCTGAACCTGGAGGCCGGCAGGACCTATCCTGAGTCCTCCCTGAAGCGTGCCTTGGGAAGAATTGACCGCCTGCCTCCCGTTCACGATGTGCATTTCCAATTGGAGAAGGGGTTCGAACGCGGCGGCTACCTGCTGCGCATCACCCTGAAAACCCGTTGTCCGCGCCGGATCGCTCATCACCGCGCCCGAATTACCTGAGGAGATGACCCATGAAAATACTGATCTTCCTATTGCTCGGATTATCCGCGGTGCTGCAGGTCTCTGCCGGGAACCATCGCCTTACTTCCATTCGTGTGACCGGAAACTGGCGCGCCTCCGACGTCCTGGTGACGGATCAAAGCCGCCTGAAGGAAGGAGAAACCTACAGCGACAGAGAAATAATGTACGCGGTGCGACGCGTGGCGCAACTGCCCTTCATCTACGGCGCCGATTATCGTCTCGACGATGCTAAAGACGGCGGCAAAGTGCTGACCATCCGCGTTTACGAACAACGCCGCTATCAGGCCGCCTGGGCAACCGAATACCTTACGGACGGCGATTACGACCTCTGGGACGATGACCTGGAACTGAGCGTGGACTGGTTCCCGGGTTCCGGCCACATCGGCCTGATTCTCGACACCGATCCGGAGGTCACCCAGGATCACGAGGATTTGGACAAAACCGCCCTTGTCTACGAACACTACAACATTGGACGCGGCGTGCAGATGCGGTTGTTCCTCAACGCCTTCGGCACGGTGCGGGACCGCGTTGCCCTCGGCGACGGTTATCGCAGCGATTCAGACATTCCCTTCAATGAGTTGGGTATCGAATTCGTATTCCCGCTGGATGTCAACAACAGCATCGCGGTCCAACTGGCCCGCTCGGACGATGACGAGGCCACCCGGCTCTATATCCCGGGCGGCATCGACCGCTACAACAGCACCGATACGATCAGCGGCGAATTACGCGCCTGGTGGGTCAGTGATACCCGCGACGACGAAATAGCCCCCCTCGACGGGCGTCTCTACCGCCTGGGCGTCTTCCACAGAACGCTGAGTGCTGACTACCTGGCCTTGGATTTCAACACGCCGGGTTCCCGAATCACCCAGGAAGGGGACGGCGATACCCAAGGCGCCTTCGGTGAATTCGGCTTTCACGACCCGCTCTGGGGCCAGGGCAGTCTCAGCGTATCGAGCCTGATGACCTGGGAGGAGACGGACCTGGACTTCCCATGGGACCCGGAAAGCTACCGCGAGGAAGTCCGCGGGATTTTTGAAATTGCCTACACCTGGGATCTGTCGGGCAGAAACCAAAGGAGCCGCGAACACCTGATCAAGGCAATCGTTGCCCGGGAATACCGCTACATCGACAGTTCCTTTGGGGATGACGATATTGAAGGCGGCGTGTTCGGCGGCAGCTACACCTACCGGGACCGCCGCTTCCGTGTAAAACTGACCGCCCTGTACAGCCCTTGATCCTGAGGGTTATCCAGCGGCGGATTGTCCGGCCGGGACCCTCGCGGAAACGGCCGGCGACGCCGGATGATCTCTTGTTCGACCGAACCAATTGCCCGAGCCCGGCGGCACATCCTCATATTATGTCCGGAATAAAGTTCGCCCCCGTCGAACAAGGGCATTTGGTCAGTCGAATAAACTTATGCCCTTAGGTACAAACGTGTATTCGCATCCAAGCAAGGATGTCGCCCGGCTGACATCCTTCTTTCCGGTTTCAAACAAGGATGGGCGTGTCCCGACAACGACCTATGGGGTCCGGAAGAAGGATTGACCCGTCCTGACATCGATGTTTTGGGATTAAAACAAGGATAGTCCCCGGTGCACATCTGCATAAATGCATTTTCATGGGGTTGTCGGGGCCGTGACAACCTGCTCTTGGACTCGCCGCGAGGTTATCGGGGGAGAGCAACCGACTGTTCAGAGTGAAAACGGAGATATCGGGGCCGGTCCGACGACCTTGCAAAGCAAAAACGGCATGGTCCGAGGAGGACGATCTTTGTTCCGATGAGAATACGTCGTTGTCGGGACGGGTATAACCTTCTCCAAGATTGGATATGTCGATATACCTCGGGGTCAAGGCTTCTCTTACGCAGAATATGTCGATGGACCTCGGTGTCAATGGACGTTTTTATACCATTGCTCGTGTCTAAGCATCTATTAATAAACATCTATTGCGATAAACGGTGGAAACCTGTGCGAACCCAACATTCAGGTGTCCGCATTTTATGCGATTGTCGAATCGTATGGGTTGACCGCCGGACCGCATGGGTTCACCGCCGGACCGCAAGGAGTTTGCCGCGTCGGTGATTTCGATCAGGTGGAACGGCGCCCAGTAGAATGGATGATGATAGGTTTCGTGTTCTTGGAATTCGATTTGCACCCGGCGCAAGGCTTGACGTGGGGAAGAACCGGCCAGGTAGTGGGTGTAGAAGTGGTCCATGAAGGCTTGGGTGGCGATGTCGTCTACCGGCCGAAGGGTGGTGAGCAGGGTGCGGGCTCCGGCCGGGGTGGTCTGGTAAATTACGGCCCGGCTAGATATTGGTCGCTCTGCTTTCTTCTTGCAAAAATCACAAAATCTTAACATTCATCAAGTGCGACACCCCATATAGTACGAAATACATTTAAGCCTTATTCATTTTATAAAGATGGAGTTATTATGTATCTTTTGATTTTGTCGGCTCTTTTTGCCGGCGATCCGCCTTTACAGCCTGGGAGAGTCTCTTTTTCCCTGGATGTGAAGGCGTTGGAAAGCCGTGAACACATTGACACTGTCATTAAGAAACGCAAAGCCCTGATTGAGTTCATGACTCGGGAAAACCCTGTCAACCGGGCGATTGGCAAAGGGGATCGCCTTAAAGGCATCACCGTTGAAAAAGACGGCCTGATCATCGATGGAGCGACGCGACCGGATTTGATCTCTTTCGACGTTCCCTATTTCTCGTTGATCAGTTACCTGCACAATGGGGACGCTTTCTTTCGTGAGAAACTGATTGAAGACCTGGAAGAAAGAGGTTTCCCGACCGATGAGTTATCGTTTTTCCTGGCCTTGATCGACGGGCATTTTTTGGAAGCCCAAAGCAAAGACAACACCTATCAACAAAACCTGGCAAGCTTTCATCGGGATTACATGGCCCAACTTCCACAGAACCTTGATGAAATCACATCCGAAATGGTCGCCGAATACACCTGGGCAAGCAATGAATTCCAACAGCGTGCCCGTTTCGAATCGAATCTCTCCACTTTTTTCGAACTCTCCAAAAGAGCCCGGCGTGTGGTGGTCTCTTACGTCATCGAGCAATTCTATCCCTCCGCTCAAACCGGTATCGGTATTCCGGAGACCAAGGTGCGGAAACAATGGTTGGCAAAATTCAAAGCATTGCTAAGGGTTGAACGGGACATCGAAGCCGGTCGGCGTCGTCCGGACGGGAGTTTGATCGAGAAAAAGGAGACCAAACAATGAAATATTGCGCCTCTTCCATCTTTGTTTTTGTATTCTGCATGCTCCTTTTCGGTAATGTTATGGGGCAGAGCAACGGCTTTGCGATTGTCCACAAGGGCAACACCATCAATTGCTATGCATCCAACAAGGCGGTTACCTACGGTGGTTTCACACAGGCGAACAAAGGTTGGCCATATAAGTTTGTTGGGATTCGCGCAAAGGTTTGGGTCAAGTTGACCGGACCCACCTCGGGTGTTGAGATCCATGACGCAAGAACCGGCACCGAATCGGCCGACACCACAGAATCAGACACCAAGTTCAACTGCTCCTGGGGCAATTATGAATCGCCGAGTAAGCATGCTGCCGAAGAATTTTTCATTGCGGAAGTGACTTCCGAATGGCTGCCCTCGTTCACCTTGGAATCCTTGACTTCCGAACTCAACGGTAAAACCTGCGAACTGAAAGAACCGCCGCAACCCCCTTGCCGACCCGTTCCGAAGACGGAAGAGGAAGACGAAGGGTGCAACCACTCCCCAATTGTCATCGATTTAAGCAGTGACGGCTTCCGTTTCAGCGGCCCTGAAGGGGCCGTTCACTATGACCTCTACAACAGCGGCATTCCGGTTCATATTCAATGGGTTGAGCGAAACGGTGATGACGCCTTCCTTGTGCGGGACGCCAACGACAATGGTCGTGTTGATCACGGTGGTGAACTGTTCGGCAACGGGACAGACCTTTTAACAACAGGTGAAAAGGCGTCCAACGGTTTTGTAGCTCTCGCTGAATTCGATTTGGAAGCCTTCGGTGGCAACAATGACGGTGTGATCACCAAGGAAGATGAAGTGTGGTATGAACTCCATCTGTGGTTGGATCGCAATGCGGACGGGGTCTCCCAGCCTTCTGAACTAACCTATATCATGGAGACGGAGATCCGTGAATTGGGTATCATTCCCAGAGAAACCGATCTGGTGGATGAGCATATGAATTGGTTGCGGTTCTGGGCGGAAGCCGGAACGAGTAAAAGCCGGTTGACCATGGTCGATGTGTTCTTCAATAGTGTTTCCGGCACTTCCTCTTCTCAGAGCGCCGACTAAAAACCGGCCCGCGTCTTCCTGGCTTTTACTCGATGCCTGAAGCTTAAGATTAGTAATGTTGTTTATACCATAATATTATATGCTGCGCGTTCATGCTTGAAACGGTTCTTCTCACCCTTTGTGATGGAAATACACAAACACGATTCGGACCGTGCACCGGGACCAGATCCTCCAACGGCGACAACGGCATCGGAGATCCGCAGCCGCAGACCGATAATCCGACCCCTCCCGACAAACCCTAGATTGAACTCGTTTCCTACCAAAACCGGGGCGTCGTTCAGGCGCCCGGCTTCCTTTCGACCTGGATGCAAATCCCGGTTCGCCGGGCATGAGAGTTCAGAACGCAACAACCGACTTAACACGGATCAATCCCAGCTCATACTGTGGAAATCCCCGGCCTGGTTTTTATTTCGCAAAGGTCGGCACGATCTGTTAGAGTTAGGCCGTAGGTTCCAAGGTGGATACATCCATTCCTCGATACTTCGATGAACCGCAACCCAAGTTCGACAATTCGTATGGGGCCGGATTTCGGTCCGGGTATTGCCGTTTTCACTTTTTTGGTGAAGGCGGGTCGTTTATCGGTCGATAATGCCGAGTAGCCGGTTATTGTTTTGTTTTTTGGGGTTCTACATATGTCTCGATTCGTGCCTGTCGTCTTGTTTACGGCTGTTTTTTCCTGGATACCCGCATGGGGCCAAACACCGACCATCGGGGGAGATTTCCTGCCGGGGACCGCGTTTCCCGGCGATCAACTTTGTTTTGGTATCGACCTGACCAATGTGGGCGTGCCGCCCGGTTACGGTCCTTATCTGCGCGTGACCCTGCCGCCCGAGATCACATTCGATTCCGCTTCTTTTTTGGGCAGCGGTTTGACCGTGACGTCGACCGGTACCTTTCCCGTCGGCGGTACGCTGACCGATCCACTTTCGGGTGACGTGGTTTCCGGCCCCGTGGGCGGGACCCTGCTCATTATCAAATACCCCATCGGCTCCGTGGTCACCGGCGGCCCCACCCTGACCATGAATATCTGTGCCGATATCGACGGTGCCACCGCCGTGGGCTCCATGCTCGACGTGACCGTGCAGCCCGTTTACCAGTTCGGCGATACGCCCACCGGCGACAACGGTCGCATCGAGGGCACGGCCGAGACCGATACCGTCACGCTGGTCTTGCTGACGGTGAGTAAAAGCAACGATGCGCCCGAGAGCGAGAACCCGCCCAGCGCGGGCAGCAACTATATCATTACCTATACCGTGAATGTGGATGTCGCCCCCAATAACTCCATTTTCGATATCGTGGTAGACGACGTATTGCCCGCCGGTTTGCAGTTCGTAGCCATGGGCCCCATCACCGGCGGCGTCAACGGCATGACGACCATGACGCCCAGCACCATGACGCCGGGGGGAACCTTGCGCGTGACCTTCGACCGCATCGACGGTATGTCCTCGGGTTCCGATGCCTCCTTTACCTATACCGCCCATATCGACGACATTCTGGATGAAACCAACTGTACGACCTCGCTGCAGACCAATAACCTCAGTTTCGATTACGAGTTCCCCGACAACACGCCCCTGGCCACCATCAACGACAGCTCCGGTGTAACCGCCGAACACGTGGTCATCCGCAAAAGCGTCTCCACGGGCGAGGTTACGCCGGGGGACACGGTTACCTTCACCAACAGCTTCTCCGTCACCGATTTCGGCAATGCCGACAGCGTGGTGATCACCGATGTGCTGGATGACGGCTTTACCTTCGGCTCCCATCTCACGCTGGATATCGGCGCGGGCAATGTGGCGATTACGCCGGGTGTGGTTGTCAGCGCGGCCGGCGTGACCACGCTGACCTATGACGTTACCGCGGTTACCGGCACCCTGGCCGCCGGCACCACGGGTACCATCACCTACACCGCGACCATCGACCAGAACTACACCGATACCGGCGAACCGCTGCTGGCCGCCGACAGCCTGAGCACCAGCGTCACCCTGGACTATGACCTGGCCGAGGGCGCGAGCGGCTGTTCCGACGATTCCGGCGCGGGCGTTTCCGTGCAAGGCGTCACGATTACAAAAAGCATCGTCAACGTACAAGACGAGTACCTGCCCGGCGAAACCGTCACCTTCCGCCTGGAACTGGAGGTGCCCAGCGGGGACACCACGAATATCGTCTTCGAGGACTTCTTTCCGCTGCCGGTCTTCGATGTCACCCTCATGAACACCACTTTCGGCACGGGCGATGTGCGCCTTGCGTCTACCGATACCGCCGGTTTGACGCCCACCAGCATCACCACGACCGCCGCCACCAATTCCCTGCGCATCGAATGGCCCGACCTGACCAATGATCCCACCAGCAGCGACACCATCGCCGTGGATGTGGACCTGACCATCGTCGATGAACCCTTTGCCGACGACCTCTTCCTGACCAACCTGTTCCGCGCCGCCACGGAGAACACGCCGGGCGCCCAGGCCATCGGCACCTCGCCGGTTTCCCTGCGGGTCCGCGCCCCGGTGATCGAACTGACCAAGGGGATCAGCGCGTCCGATAACCCGACCGCCGACGCCACCATCAGCCCCGCGCCCGGCATGACCCCGGTGGACGGTGACATTACCGATTCCGACGCGGGTGACACGCTCACCTATGTGATCACGGTCGAGAACACCGGCGGCGCCCCGGCTTTCGACGTGGTGGTCACCGACCCCGCCGTCACCGAGTTGACCGGTGCGTCCCTGGTCTCCGTGTTGACCAGCCGAGGCGATCCGGTCAGCACCAGCGGCACCCTGGCCACGGGTCTCACCCTGGACGACCCCATTCCGCGCGGTAACGATTTCTCGTTACAAGCCACCCTGGCCGCGAGTCTCTTCACCGACGGCAATATGGACGGCAACCCGGACCCGGGCGATGTCATCGAGTACACGGCCGAGATCTTGAACAACGACGGCGCGGTGACCAACGCCCTGTTCAGCATCACCGTTCCCAACGACACCACCTACGTGGGCAGCAGCCTGTCCACGGATCGCGGCTCCGCCGATGACGCCGGCGATCCCATGCTGACCGTGGATCTCGGTTCCATGGCTAACGGAGATACGGCGACGGTGACCTTCCGCGTTACCATCGATGCCTTGACGCCGCCCGGAACCGCGATCGACGCCCAGGGCTTTACCAACTCGGACCAGACGAACGCCGAGGCGACCGACTTCAACGATACCTCCTCCGACGGCAACCAGATTACCAGCTTCGCCACCGACAGCCCGTTGGGCGCCCAGCCCGGCGCGCCGAGCGTGGAAGACGATACCGTCCTGATCACGGTGCAATACACCCTGGCCGGCACGGTCGAGCCCGGCCAGACCATTCCCAATACCGCGAGCGCTACTTTTGCCGCCGGTACGGGCGCAACCTCCTTCCCCACCGTAACCGACAACGCCAATGTGACCATCGCCTCGCCCGCCATCACGAAAAATATTACGGCCGTCGCGCCGGCTTACGCGGGCAACCTGACCGAGGTGCAGATCGGCGAGGTGATCACCTACACCATGGTCATCACCATCCCGGAAGGCACCAGCAACGGGGTCATGCTGACTGATCTTCTCGCCAACGGTCTGGCCTTCACCGATGTATTTTCGATTACGCCCAGTTCCCCCGACGTGACCACGGATGCCGCCGGAGGGTTTACCGGGGTTCGTACCGGCGCGGTCATTACCAGCAGCGGCGCCGGTACCCATCAGTTGGACCGCAGCCTGACGTTGGATTTCAGCAATATCACCAACGCCAATACCGATAACGCCACCGCCGAGACCATCACCGTGGTCACCCGCGCCCGGGTTTTGAACTGGACCAATAACAATCGCGGCGACAGCCGCGCCAACGATGCCGATTGGAGTTGGGACAACCCCAACGCGGGCGGCAGCCTGACCGTTTCCGACACCGATTCGGTGACCATCATCGAACCCACCCTAACCGTCACCAAATCCATCTCGCCCACCACCGGCGACGCGGGCGATACGGTAACCGTGACAATTGACATCGCCCACGCGGGCATGTCGGACGCGGACGCCAAGGATGTCACCCTGAGCGACGTCCTGCCCGCGGGCTTGACCTTCCTGGGCGGCCTTTCGAGCGGCGGCACGGATACGCCCGACACGGGTCCGGCCGAGGCCGGCGGCACGGTCTCGGCAACCTGGAACGATTTCCCGCTGGGCAGCACCGGCCAGATCAGCTTCACCGCCACCCTGGACGCTGATGTCAACCCGCAACAGGTCATCAGCAACAGCGCCGACCTGGAATGGGAGAGCCTGCAAGCCGCCGACGAGGGCGCACTGCCGTCGAACCCGAACAACACGCTGGGCGTGGAGCGGACCGGTAATATCGCGGACCCCGGCACCACCGCCAACACCTACAGCGCCTCCAACTCAGACGATTTCACGGTGGACACGGTCGCGGTCAGCAAAGCGGTGGATAGTATTACGCCAGGGGGTGCTTCGCCCAATGTGTCCGTGGGCGATACCGTGGTTTGGCGCGTGACCATCACCCCGCCGGAAGGCGAGACCGATAACCTGGTGGTTACCGATGTGCTGCCGCCCGGGTTCTCCTTCCAGGGCGCGACGCTGGATACTACCGGCTTCAACGGCAGCGTCAGCATCAGCGGCGTGCCTTCCGGTGACGGCGACGTGGCCAACGGCGAAACCGCGACCATCAACATGACCGCAACAACCACGGTCACCGCCGACGGCAACGGCTCCAACGATTCCTTCGCCGTACTGGTGGAATCGCTGGTGGAAGACGTGGGGGCCAACGCGGCTACCGCATCGGTGCAGAACAAAACCAACACGGCCACGATTACCTACACGGGCAACATGGGCACCATCCAGGACACGGCTTCCGTGAACTTTGCCGAGCCGGTCTTGACCATCACCAAGGCCATGAGCAAAACGTCCGACCTGCAAGGCGGCGAGACGGTGACGGTAACCCTGACCGTCAGCAACACCGGCACCGCACCCGCTTACGATATCGTGATCACCGATACGCTGAACGACGACGGCGCCCTGTTCGATACCTCTACCTCCTCGGCGGTGACCACGCCCGCCGGTTACACCTTCAACCCCGGCGATCCCACCGTGGGCTGGAGTGCGGATGCCGCTACCTCTCTTGCCGCCGGAGCCATGGCCACCTTCGAATTTACCGTGCAGATTTCGGATACCGTGATCACGGGTTCCGATTTCAGCAATACGGCGGCGGTCACCGGCGATACCCAGGACGGCGATATCTCGCCCGATCCGGAACGCGATACCAGCGATACCGGCACGGTCAACGTGACGACGCAAGCGCCGACCGGCAACAAAACCCTGACCGCAACTTCCGAGAGCTGGACCTCCGACACCGCGCCCATCGAGGCGGCCGTGGGCGA
This sequence comes from Acidobacteriota bacterium, assembly GCA_030066195.1. Classification (GTDB taxonomy): domain Bacteria; phylum Acidobacteriota; class Holophagae; order Acanthopleuribacterales; family Acanthopleuribacteraceae; genus JASJCB01. Next base: position 65,212 of record JASJCB010000007.1, on the reverse strand, counting down.
GATCCTCACCTTCCAACTGGCCTACACCCTGCCGGAGGGCCTGACGCAAGCCGACGGCGTGATCCTGGTGGACACCTTCCCCGCCGGTTACCAATACCTCACCGACACCGCCTCGGTTCGCGCCGCGCGTGACACCACCGTCACCGGCAGCATCTTTTCACTGACCGAATGGGGCAGCGGCGATGCGACCACGGCGGGCGCCACCTTGCGGCGCAACGACACCGTTTGCGCGGGCGATACGGACGGCGGCAACGGTTTCGCTACCACGGAATGGACCGGCTTTGCCGAGGACACCTTCGGCGGTTTGGGCAGCCACTCGGTCAGTTGCGGGGTTCCGGCCGATATCATCATCTCGGAATACGTAGAAGGCAGCGGCAGTAACCAGGCGCTGGAATTCTTCAACGGCACCGGCGGTCTGATCGACCTGGGCGCGGGTAATTATATTGTGGAGATCTACGCTGACGGTTCGTTGGTCGCCACGCAAACCATCAGCCTCACCGGCACCGTGGCCGACGGCAGCACCTACGTGCTGGGCAACAGCGGTGCGGCGGCGGGCATTACCGGCGCGTCTGACCAGACCTCGGGCGGCGCCTGGTTCGACGGCAACGACGCGATCGTGCTGAAATCCGGCGGCGCGGGCGGCACCATTCTGGACGTCATCGGACAGATCGCGGCCCTGAACGAGATCCCCGATGCGGCCGTGCCCGTCACGCCCACGGTCAACGGCTCCGACCTGGAGTTCAACCTGGGCGACCTGACCAATAACGACACGGACGGCACCGGCAATACCGAGCAGATCATCGTCAGCTACAGCATGCTCACGCTCAACAGCTCGGACAACAACCGCACCGACGCCAAGACCAACACCGGTTCCTTCAACTACCTGAACCGCGCCGCCGCCGGCCAGAGCCTTACCGATAATGTCAACTGGACCATCGCCGAACCCAACCTCACCCAAACCAAAACCGCCGATATGACCACGGTAGACGGCGGCGATACGGTTACCTTTACGGCCCGGTTGACCAATACGGCGGGAACCAACGTGGCGCGGGCCTGGGATGCGGAGATCACGGACACGCTGCCCGCCGAGTACAGCAGCGTCATGCTGTCGAGCGCCACCTTGAGCCGAGGTTCCGTGGACATTTCCGGCGGCGTGAGCATCGTGACCAACACCATCACCCTGGACATGAGCGCCCTGGCCGCCGCCAACCGTTACCTGGATCCGGGTGAGTTCATCGAACTGGTCTACACGGCGGTGATCGATCCCAGCATCAGCTTCGAGGAACAGGTCAACAACACGGCGATCGGCACGGCAACCAGTCTGCCGGGCGATAACGGCACCGGCGATGTAACACCCGGCGCGCCCGCGAGCGGCACGGGTGAGCGAACCGGCAGCGGCGCGGGCGAAAACGACCTGCGCGACACGGCTACCGAAACCGTGACCGCGGGCAAACCCACGGTAACCAAAACCGGCGACGCCAACCTGCAAATCGGTGATACGACGACCATGACCATCCAGGTGGATGTACCCGTGGGCACCACCGATAACTTCGTGATCACCGATAACCTGCCGACCGGGCTGACCTACACGGGCGCGGCCATTACCATCACCACGCCCATGAGTAATTTCAGCGCCTCACTCAGCCCAAGCGCTACACCGGGGGCGGGCACCGATCCCCTGGTGTTCGACTTCGGCACCATCACCAACAGCGCGGCGGCCGGTCAATCCATTACCATCAGTTACCAGGTTTCGGTAGACAACATCCTGGCCAACCAGAACGGGACCACCCTGGACAACACGGCTACCTTGAGTTACCTCAACGCCACCATGCCGCTGCCCTCGGATACCGCGACGATTACCGTGGTGGAGCCCAACCTGGAGATCACCAAGTCCATCACCGGCGGCGCGGCCGGCAGCGATGCGGGCGATACCATCGAATACACCGTCACGGTGCAGAACACGGCAGGGGTTGCCACTGCCTTCCGGGTGGACCTGGAAGATGTACTGCCCGCCAACCTGCTGGGCGGCACACCTAACTTCAACGTGACCTCGTTGGACGATGACGGCGGCCAGGTGACGGAAAACGGCGGCGGTGCGCTGACTGCCGGGGATGCGGTGCTTTCCACGACCACGAATACGGACGACACCCTGGGCTGGCCCCTGATCGAAATTCCCGCCGGCGCGACGCTGACCATCGTCTACGAGGCCGTCTTGGCCGATACCGCCGTGGCCGGGGAAATGCTGACCAATACCGTGACCGCGAGCTATGACAGCCAATCGACCGGCGGCGGTCGCGACAGCACGGACAGTACGGACGATGACGACGGCAACCTGGACAACTACGGCGAAACCGATACGGCTACCCTGACGGTGGACTCGTCGATCTCCATCCAGAAGTCGCTGAACGCGATCCATTCCAACAACGACTTCACCATCGGCGACCTGATCACCTTCGACATCCGCGTGGATGTGATCGAGGGCATCAAGGGTAACGTTGTGGTCACCGATGTACTGCCTTCCGGGTTGGACTTCGAGGGTCCGGTCACCGTGGTGGCGGGTCCCAATATCAGCCACAGTTTCACGGCCGCCGTTGAAGCGCCCGCCGGAACCATTACCATGGACATGGGCAATGTCACCAACGCGTCCGACGCGAATACCGCGAACGATTTCTTCATCCTGCGCCTGAATGCGCGCGTGCTGGATGTGGGCGGCAATACCGACGGAACCATGCTCACCAACTCCGCAAGCCTGACCGCCGACGTGGGCCCTGCCGGTCCCGATACCCAGGTGATCGATATCATCGAACCCAACCTGGCGGTGACCAAGGTCGCTGACAAGAGCAATCCCTCGGTGGGCGATACCGTAACCTTCACCATCACCGTCAGCCACAGCAGTTCTACGGCCGACGCCTTTGACGTTCTGTTGGACGATGCCATTCCCGCCGGGCTGACCTACGTGCCGGGCTCACACACGGGCGACGGCGTTGTGGATGAGACCGATCCCACGCAGCCGGAATTCGACCTGGGCGGCATTACCCTGGTGGAGATGAGCAAGTCCTTCACCTTCCAATGTACGGTCGATCTGGACGCGCCGGTAGCCAACACCGTTACCAATACCATCAACCTGGACTACGACGGACAGTCCGGCACCCCGGCTCTGGAACGCGCTTACATGGGCTCGGATGACGAGGATATCGTACCGGCCGTTCCCGCGGTGATCGACGCCGTCAAAACCGTGGCCATTACCAGCGACGGCGGCACGCCCGGCGTGGTCGATCCCGGCGATGAACTGACCTACACCATCACGCTTACCAACACCTCCGCCGCCGTAACCGGCACGGTCTTTACCGACAGCATCCCGGCTAACACCACCTATGTGGCCGCTTCACTGATGTCCTCCAAGGGCACCACCGATGATGCCGGCGATCCGCTTAGCGTTTCCATCGGACCCATGGCTACCAGTGAAGTGGTAACGGTTACCTTCAGCGTCACCGTGGACGGCGGAACCCCCGCCGGCACCATTATCAGCAACCAGGGTTTCGTGGACTCAAACGAGTCGGTGCCCGAGCCCACCGATGAAGACGGCGTGGATGAAAACGGCGACCAGCCGACCGATATCCCCGTCGGCGGGCCGCCCTCCCTGACCAACGCCTTATATGTGCAAAAGGTGGTCGAGTGGTTCGACGACGCCGACATGAGCGCCGATGTGAACGCGGGCGATGAGATGCGCTATATCTTCATCCTGGAGAACCTGGGCGATGAAGCGCTGACCGGCGTGTCCTTCACCGATACCATTCCCACCGGTCTGACCTTCGTGGCGGCAAGCAATTCTTCCGACAGCGGCACCTTGACCGTGGTCGGCAGCGCGGTCAGCCTGACCGGCGCGTCCATTCCCATCGGCGGTTTCATCACGGCCGAGTTCCGCGTGACCATCGACGCTTTCGTCCCCATGACCATGACCTACACCAACCAGGCGGATACCGATTCCGACCAGACCGATCCGGGTCAATCCGACAGTAACGGCGATCCGAGCGACGGCGATCAACCCACGGTCTTCGCGGCCGTCAACGGAGTGGCCGGCGCGCCGGAACTGGATGTGGAGAAACGCTGGAGCCAGTTCAGCGATGCGGACGGCGACGGCCTGGTAGATCCCGGTGATGCGATCGAGTACACCATCACGGTCCAGAACATCGGCTCGGCCGGCGCTACCAACGTCTTCCTGGACGATACCACGCCCGCCGACACAACCTATGTCGCCGGTTCCGCCTCCACCAGCGGCGGCGCCGTGGTGAGCACCGATCCCCTGAGCGTGAACATCGGCGAGATTCTGCCGGGTGGATTGGTCACCGTACGCTTCCAGGTAACGGTAGACGCCATGACCCCGGACGGCACCATCATTCCCAACCAGGCAACCGTCACCGCCGACGGCGGTATCAACGAACCCAGCGACGATAACGGCGACGACAGCGACGGCAAGAATCCTACGCTGACCCCGGTGGACACGGGCGGAGGCGCGGGTTCGCCCACGGGTCTGACCAAGGTCTTGAACAGCACCAGCGAAGCCGACAGCACGAGTAACGAGGTATTCATCGGCGAGGTGGCTACCTTCCGCGTCAGCGTCAGTGTGCCCGCCGGTACCACGCGCGAGGTCACGTTGGGCGACACTCTGCCCACCGGACTCACCTATGCCGCCGGAACCGCACGCCTGGCCAGGACCTTTGAAACCGGCCTGACCGCCTCTTCCGATCCGGGCGGCATCAACAGCGCGGCAACCGGAGTTTTCGTCGCCCTGGCCGACGGCAGCGATATCGTCGTCAGCGGGCAGACGCTCAGCCTGTTCCTGGGCAATCTCATCAACTCCGACGACGATGTGAATACCGAAAGCTACACGCTGGAGCTTCAGGCGGTCGTGGCCAACATCGCGGGGAACCAGGCCGGTACGTCGCGCACCAACCAGGGCACGCTCAGCTGGCTGGACAACCTCAGCCAACCGCAAAGCCTCACGCCCGCAACCACCTCGGTCACCGTGTTGGAAGCCAATCCGGCCGTTGCCAAAAGCGCCGACCCGCCGCTGATACTCACCGCCGGCGGCGATGTGGTCTTCACCCTGGTCGTCACCAACCCGGACGGCGGCTTCACCGGTCACGCCTATGACCTGAACATCGCCGACACCCTGCCCGGCGACTTCGACAGCATGACGGTGGACAGCATCACGCCCGCCGGCGGCGTCAGCGGCGTCACCGATAACAGCAGCGGCACCACCATAGATATCGATGTGTCCAGCTTCCCGCCCGACGGCATGCTGACCATTGTGGTCACCGGTACCGCCTCGGGTCCGGTAGGTACGGGTACGCTCACCAACACCGCCACGGCAACATGGACCAGTCTGCCGGGATCGCAAGGCACCGGCAGCGCCACGCCGGGCACGGCCGGCGATGCCGACGGCGAACGCACCGGCCCGGGCAGCGCGCCCAACGACTACACCACCTCGGACAGCGCCGATGTGGAGGTGGGTACGCCCGGCTTTACCAAAACCATCCTGGCCGCACAAACCCGCTACGCGATCGGCGATTCGGTCAGCTACCAGTTGGAAATCAGCCTGCCGCCCAACGCGGAGTTGGACAACGTAGCTTTGGCCGATGTTTTGGACGAGGGCCTGACCTATGAAACCGGTACCTTGATGATCAGCTATCCGGCCGGTGTATCCTCTTCTACCAACCCCGCCGAGTTCACGCGTACAGATGACGACCCGATGGCCGGCCAGGAGACTTTGGCCCTGGATCTTGGGACGCTGACCAATACTGACGGCAGCACGCAAACCGTGACACTTACCTACACCGGCCTGGTGGATAACATCCTGGGCAACCAGGACAACGCAACCCTGGGCAACAGCGCCACGCTGGACTTCGACGATCCGGGCGGCGGTTCCGCGGTTCAAGAAGCCGACGCCGAATCGATTACCATCGGCGAGCCGCATCTGGCCCTGGCCAAGACCATTACCTCTTCCACCAGCGGACTGGATGCGGGCGACACGGTTGACTTCCAAATCACCGTCAACAACGACGGCACCACGACTGCTTACGAAGTGGTGCTGAGCGACGTCCTGCCCACCGGTCTGGAGAATGCAACTTCGCTGAGCGTGGACAGTACCTCCAGCGGCGCGGAAACGCCGACCTTTACCAACAACGGCAGCGATTGGAACACCTCGGCCTTCGACATCCCCGTGGGCGGCAGTGTAACCATTACCTTCACCGCATCCCTAACCGACAGCGTCATCCCCGGACAGCAGATCCAGAACACCACCACGGCACAGTTCACCAGCCGCGACGGCACGGACAGTAACGAGCGCGACGGCAGCGATGCGGCCTCGGATCAGGACGATGACAGCGATCTGAACAACTACAACGCATCCGACAGTGCACCCACCATCACCGTGGCCGATCCTGTAGCGATCGATAAGACCTTCACGCCCGATCCGGCGAATACCACCTACACCATCGGCGAGACCTTCGTTTATCGGGTTCAGATCGACCTGTTCGAGGGCATCGTCAACAATGTGGTGGTAACCGACACCCTGCCCGACGGCGTGCGCTTCGTTTCAGCCTCTACCGGCGTGGGCAACATGGGTATGTCGTTGCAATTCAACAATGCGCCGGGACAAGTCGGACAAGCGCTGACCTTTACCTACGGCACCATCACGAACCCGTCCAACGGCAGCGACGCGGATGATTTCATCACCATTGACATCACGGTGATCGTGGAAGATGTCATGGGCAATGTGGACGGCACGGTTCTGGGCAATAACGCCTCGGTGCAGTACGACGCCGCGGGCGGCACGCAAACCGTGGACTTCGACGATGACGCGGGCACCCCCGGTATCCAGCCGCTGGACCTGACGATTGTCGAGCCGGATGTGAACATCACCAAAACTGCCGACGATAACTCCGTATCGCCGGGTGATGAGGTCACCTTCACCATCCTGCTGGATCACCTGGTCTCAAGTACCGCCGACGCCTACAACCTGCAAGTGATCGACACCCTGCCGACGGGTCTCACCTATGTGCCGGGTTCGGCAAATATTTCTCCGGCAATCAGCGGTCAGCAGCTTACCTTCGACATCGCCGCGCTCACTCTGATGGATGACCAGACCACCATCACCTACCGCGCCACGGTAGACCTGGACGCGGTCATCGGCGATCCGCTGACCAACGACGCCGACCTGACCTATACCTCACAACCGGGTGTCATTGCCGATGAGCGAACCTACACCGATTCAGACAACGATACCGTTACGCCGGGCGTATCTACCTTTATCGAGGCCGTGAAGACCGTAACCATCAGTTCGGACGGCGGCACGGCCGGCGTGGTAGACCCGGGTGATCGACTGGAATACATCATCGTCCTGTCCAATAGCGGCTCGGCCGTAGACAATGCCGTCTTCAGCGATCCCATTCCGTTGAACACCACCTATTTTGCAGGCTCGCTAACATCCTCGGCGGGTACCGTGGACGACACCGGCGATCCGCTGACCGTGGATATCGGCAGCATGGCCGACGGCGACTCCGTAACCATCACCTTCGAGGTGACGGTCGACGCGGGCACGCCCGCCGGCACCATCATCAGTAACCAGGGCCAGGTGGATTCCGATCAGACGGTGCCCGAACCTACCGATGAAGACGGTATCGACGAAAACGGCGACCAACCCACCGACATCCCTGTCGGCGGCCCGCCCATGCTGACCAACGCGCTTTACGTGCAGAAACTGGTCGAGTGGTTCGACGACGCCGACATGAGCGCCGATGTGAACGCGGGTGACGAGATGCGCTACATCTTCATCCTGGAGAACCGGGGTGATGAGGCGCTTACCGGCGTGTCCTTCACCGACACCATTCCCACCGGCTTGACCTTCGTGGCGGCAAGTAATTCGTCCGACAGCGGCACGCTGACCGTCATCGGCAGCGCGGTCAGCTTGACCGGCGCCTCCATTCCCATCGGCGGCTTTATCACCGCCGAGTTCCGCGTCACCATCGACGCCTTCGCGCCAATGACCATGACCTATATCAACCAGGCGGACACGGATTCCGACCAGACCGATCCGGGTCAGTCCGACAGCAACGGCGACCCGAGCGACGGCGATCAGCCCACGGTCTTCTCGGCCGTCAACGGGGTTGCCGGCGCGCCGGAACTGGATGTAGAGAAACGTTGGACCCAGGGAACCGACGCGGATGACGACGGCCTGGTCGATCCGAGCGACGGCATCCTCTACACCATCACCATCCGCAACATCGGCTCGGCTGCCGCCACCGACGTGCGCCTGACCGATCCGACGCCCGCCGACACCACCTTTGTTGCCGGTTCCGCTTCCACCAGTAACGGCGCGGTATCCGGCACCGACCCGCTGGATGTGAACATCGGCGAGATCCCGCCGGGTGGTTTGGTGACGGTTTCCTTCCGCGTGACCGTGGACGCCGGGACCCCGGACGGCACCATCATCCCCAACCAGGCAACCGTGACGGCCGACGGCGGCATCAGCGAACCCAGCGACGATAACGGCGACGACAGCGACGGCAAGAACCCCACCTTAACCCCGGTTGACACCGGCGGCGGCGCGGGTTCGCCCACGGGCCTGAGCAAGGTCCTGCAAAGCAGCAGTGAAGCGGACAGCACCGGTAGCGAAGTCTTCATCGGCGAGGTCGTTATCTTCCGCGTCAGCGTCAACGTGCCGGCCGGCGCCACCCGCGAGGTCACCCTGGGCGACACCCTGCCCACCGGTCTCACCTATATCGCCGGTACCGCCCGCCTGGCTCGAACCTTCGATACGGGCCTGGCGGCATCGGAAGATCCCGGCGGCATCAACAGCGCGGCGACCGGCGTCTTTGTTGCCCTGGCCGACGGTAGCGATATCATCGTCAGCGGTCAAACGCTCAGCCTGTTCCTGGGCGACCTCATCAACTCAGACAGCGATGTGAACAACGAGGTCTACACCCTGGAACTGCAAGCGGTGGTGGCCAACATCGCCGGAAACCAGGCCGGCACGGCGCGCACCAACCAGGGCACGCTGAGTTGGCTGGACAGCCTGAACCAACCGCAGAGCCTGACGCCCGCATCCGCCGACGTCACCGTATTGGAAGCCAATCCTACGATCGCCAAGAGCGCGGCTCCGCCGCTCATCCTGACAACCGGCGGCGACGTGGTCTTTACCCTGGTCGTCACCAACGCGGACGGCGGCTTCACCGGCCACGCCTACGACCTGAACATCACCGACACCCTGCCGGGCGATTTCGACAGCATGACGGTGGACAGCATCACACCTGCCGGCGGCGTCAGCGGCGTTACCGATAACAGCAGCGGCACCATCATCGATGTGGATGTTTCGAGCTTCCCGCCCGACGGCACGCTGACCATCGTCGTCACCGGCACCGCGAGCGGCCCCGTAGGCACCGGCACGCTCACCAACACGGCGACCGGCACCTGGACCAGTCTGCCCGGAACCCAAGGCACCGGCAGCGCCACACCCGGAACGGCGGGCGATGCCGACGGCGAACGCACCGGCCCGGGCAGCGCGCCCAACGATTACACAACCTCGGACAGCGCGGATATAGAAGTGGGCACGCCCGGTTTCACCAAAACCATTCTCTCGGCCCAGTCCCGCTATGCGATCGGCGACACGGTGAGCTACCAGTTGGAAATCAGCCTGCCGCCTAATGCCGAGTTGGACAATACGGCCGTGGCCGATATCTTGGACGAGGGCCTGACCTATGTCACCGGCACCTTGATGATCAGCTATCCGTCCGGTGTGTCCTCTTCTACCAACCCCGTCGAGTTCACACGTACGGATGACGACCCAATGGCCGGCCAGGAGACTTTGGCCCTGAATTTGGGGACGCTGACCAATACCAACGGCAGCACGCAAACGGTGACCCTCACCTACACCGGCCTGGTGGATAACATCCCGGGCAACCAGGACAACGCCACGCTGGGCAACAGCGCCACGCTGGATTATGACGATCCCGGCGGCGGCAGCGCCGTACAGGAGAGCGATACCGAATCCATCACCGTCGGCGAGCCGCACCTGGCCCTGAACAAGAGCATTACCTCTTCCTCCGCCGGCCTGGATGCGGGCGACACGGTCGATTTCGAGATCACCCTGAGCAATGACGGCACTACCACCGCCTACGAGGTCGTGCTGAGCGATGTGCTGCCCGCCGGCCTGGAAAACGCGACCTCGCTGAGCGTGGACAGCACTTCCGGCGGCGCGGACACGCCCACCTTCACCAACAACGGCAGCGATTGGAACACCTCTGCCTTCGATGTCCCGGTCGGCGGCAGTATCACCATCAGTTTCACCGCCTCCCTGACCGACAGCGTCATTCCCGGTCAGCAGATCCAGAACACCGCAACGGCCGAATTCACCAGCCGTGACGGCACGGATAGCAACGAGCGCGACGGCAGCGACGCCAACTCCGATCAGGACGACGACGCCGATCTGAACAACTACAACACCGAGGACAGCGCGGCCGTGATCACCGTCGCCGATCCGGTGGCCATATCCAAAACCTTCACGCCCGACCCGGCGAATACCACCTACACTATCGGCGAAACCTTCCTCTATCGCATCCGGGTAGACCTGTTCGAGGGCACCATCGACAACGTGGTGGTCACCGATACCCTGCCCGACGGCGTGCGGTTCGTTTCCGCCTCCACCGGCGTGGGCAATATGGGCATGTCGCTGCAATTCAACACCGATCCGGCAGAGGCGGGTCAAGTGTTGACATTCACCTACGGCACCATCAGCAACCCGGCCGATGCCGATACGGGTAACGATTTCATTACCATCGACATCACCGTGATCGTGGAAGATGTGGTCGCCAATGTGGACGGCGCGGTTCTGGGCAATAACGCCTCGGTGCAGTACGACGCCGCCGGCGGCACGCAAACCGTGGACTTTGACGATGATGCGGGTACCGCCGGCATTCAACCGCTGGATCTGACCATCATCGAACCCGAGGTCAACATCACCAAAACGGCGGATGCGCCGGTGGTTTCGCCGGGTGACGAGGTCACCTTCACCATCCTGTTGGATCACCTGGTAACCAGTTCCGCCGACGCCTATGACTTGCAGGTGGTCGACACGCTGCCCGCCGGTCTCACCTACGTACCCGGTTCGGCGAACCTCACGCCGTCGATCAACGGCCAGGAACTGACCTTCGACATCGCGGCGCTGACCTTGCTGGACGATCAGACCACCATCACCTACCGCGCCGTGGTCGATCCCGACGTGGTCATCGGCGATCCTCTCACCAACGACGCGGATCTCACCTACACCTCGCAACCGGGAACCAACGCCGACGAGCGCACCTACAACGACACGGACAACGATACGGTGACCCCGGGCCAGGTGACTTTTATCGAAGCGGTCAAAACCGTGGTGATCAGTTCCGACGGCGGGACTCCCGGCCAGGTTGATCCGGGCGATCGCCTGGAATACACCGTCGTGCTGACCAACAGCGGCGCCACCGCCGAAAACGTGGTCTTCAGTGATCCGATCCCGCTGAACACCACCTACTTCGCCGGTTCGCTGACCTCCTCGGTCGGTACTGTGGACGACAGCGGCGATCCGTTGACGGTGGACATCGGCACCATGGTCGACGGCGCTTCGGTCACCGTTACCTTTGAAGTGACGGTCGATGCGGGCACGCCGGCGGGCACCATCATCAGTAACCAGGGCGAGGTGGATTCGGACCAGACGGTGCCGGAACCCACCGACGAGGACGGCATCGACGGCAACGGCGACCAGCCCACCGACATCCCCGTGGGTGCGCCGCCCGCGCTGAATGACGCGCTGTACGTGCAGAAGGTGGTCAGTTGGATCACCGACGCCGATGCCAGCACCGACGTGACCGCCGGCGACACCATGCGCTACACCCTGATCTTCACCAATATCGGCGACGGCGACCTGACCGGCGTCAGCCTGACCGACACCATCCCCGGCGGCCTGACGGCGGTCGCGGCATCCGAAACCATTCCCGCCGGCAATACCATTACCGTGGTGGGTGGCGCGGTAACCGTGGCAATCCCGAGTCTGCCCGTGGGCGGCACGGTCACGGCGAGTTTCGATGTGACCATCGACGTCTTTGCGCCCACGTCCAGGACCTACACCAACCAGGGCGACGTGGACAGCGACCAGACCGACCCGGATCTCACCGACAGTAACGGCGACCCGAACGACGGCAGTCAGCCCACCACCTTCACGGCGGTCAACGGCATCGCCGGAACGCCCGCGCTGGATGTGGAGAAACGTTGGCAGCAGGCGGTCGATCTGGACAGCGACGGCCTTGTCGATCCCGATGATACGATCGAGTACACGATCACCCTGATCAACACCGGCGCGGCGGTCGCCGACAACGTGGTCCTGAACGACACCATCCCGGCGAATACCACGATTGTGATCGGTACGGTGACCACCAGCCAGGGGATTGTGATCACGGAAGACCCGGTGTCGGTGAATATTTCGGATATGGACCCGGGCGACCTGGTGACCGTCACCTTCCGCGTCACCGTCGATTCCGGTACGGCCGACGGCACCATTATTCCCAACCAGGCGACCGCAAGCGGCGATAACTTCAGCGATGAACCCAGTGACGACAACGGCGACGATGCCGACGGCAAGAACCCCACGCTGACTCCGGTCGATACCGACGGCAGCGGCGACGGCTCGCCCTCGGCGCTCACCAAGAGCATCGTTGACACCAGCGAACCGGACAGCAGCGGTACGGAAGTCCTGATCGGCGAGATCGTCACCTTCCAGTTGACCTTCGAAGTCCCCGCGGGAACCACGGGCGAAGTCACCCTCAGCGACACCCTGCCCTCGGGCATGACCTACCTGGCCGACAGCGCCCTGCTGCAACGGGTCTTCGGCACCGGCCTGGTGGCTTCGCAGAACCCCGGCGGGGTAAACAGCGCGGCGACAGGCGTGGATGTCGCCCTGACTGACGGCGATGACGTGACCATCGACGGTCAGGATATCGACGTACTGCTGGGCACCGTGATCAACTCCGACAATGACGGCGATACCGAACGCTATATCCTCACCTACAGTGTGCTGGTCACCAACGATTCCGGGAATCAGGCGGGCACCGACCTTACCAACAGCGGCGGCCTGTCCTATCTCAACGGCCTGTTGCAGGTGGTCAACCTGACGCCTTCCGCGCAAACGGTTACGGTGACGGAACCCACGCTCAGCATCAGCTTGTCCGCGTTACCCACCGCTATCCTTACCGACGGCGGCGATGTGACCTTCACCCTGACGGTTCGCAACGAATCCGGCGCCAACGACGCCTCGGCCTTCGACGTGGCGATCAGCGATGTCCTGCCCGGCGAGTGGACCGCGCTGAGTATCGATAGTATTGCACCCACGGCGGGCGTCAGCGGCGTTACCGACAATACCTCGGGCACCGGCCTGGACATCACCGTGGACCAGATGGACCCCGGCAGCGAGGTGGTGATCACCTTTACCGCCACGGCGCCCGGAACATTGACTGAAGGTACCCTGACTACCACGGCCGATGTCACCTGGACCAGCCTCCCCGGCATTGACGGCACCACCGATCAGGTGACCGATGCCTCCGGCGGCTCCGAGGGTGAGCGCAACGGTGACGGCGGCGCCAACGACTACTCGGCCTCCGACAGTACCGACGTGGTGGTCGGCGATGTCAACCTGACCAAGAGTATCGACAATGAACAGACCCGCTACGCGATCGGCGACGAGGTGGAGTACCGCATCGTCATCACCCTGCCCGCTACCGGCAGCAAGGCGTCGTCTGCCTTCAACGACGTGCTGGACGAGGGCCTGACCTACATCAGTGGTTCGCTGAGTATCGCATACGGCAGCGGCATGGCTTCCAGCCTTTCGCCCACCGAGTTCACGGTCACCGACGACAGCCCCTCGGCCGGTCAGGAGACTTTGAACCTGGACTTCGGCATCCTCACCAACACGAACGGCGCGGACGGCACCATTACCCTGACCTATCGCGCCCTGGTCGACAACATCTTGACCAACCAGGACAATCAGGGTCTGGACAACACTGTCACCCTGGATTTCGACGATCCCGGCGGCTCCGGTAACATCCAACTGACGGATAGCGAAAGCGTGCTGGTAGGCGAACCGTACCTGTCGATTGCCCACACCATCACCAGCGGCACCGCAGGCCTGGAAGCGGGCGACAGCGTGGACTACCAGGTGGTCATCACCAACGACGGCAACACCACCGCTTACGAAACCGTGTTGTCCAATGTCCTGCCCGCCGGACTGGAGAACGTGACCGGCCTTTCCGTTACCTCGGCTACAGGCGGCGCAACCACGCCCAACCTCACCAACAACGGGACCGACTGGACCACCGACGCCTTCGACCTGCCCCCGGGCGGCAGCATCACCCTGGTCTTCACGGCCGATCTTGAACTGGGCGTCATCCCAGGCCAGACCATCCAGAACCAGGTCGATGCCACCTTCACCAGCCGCGACGGCAGCGACGCCAATGAACGCGACGGCAGCGATCCCGGTTCCAACCAGGACGACGACAGCGACCTCAATAACTACAACACCACGGCCAACGCGCCGAGTTTCGTGGTCGACGATCCTGTCGGCATCGACAAGCAGTTCTACCCGGATGCCGCCGACATCACCTACACCATCGGTGAACAGGTAATCTACCGTCTGACCATCGCCCTGATCGAAGGCACCATCGACGACCTGGTCCTGGAAGACGTGCTGCCCGAAGGCGTCACCTTTGTCAGCGCCTCGGTGGGTAACGGCAATATGGGCCTGACCACCGAATACGTGGACCCGCCCGTGGAATCCGGCCAAACCCTGACCCTCGACTTCGGCCAGGTGATCAACCCCGCCGACGGCGACGGCGATAACGATTTCATTACCGTCGATATTACGGTCACGGTGGACAACATCAGCGCCAACCAGGACGGCACCCTGCTGGGCAACAATGCCTCGGTCAGTTTCACCGGCCCGAGCGGCACGGAAACACGCGACTTCGACGCGGATGCGGGCACGGCGGGTATCCAACCCCTGGATCTGGAAGTAGTCGAGCCCCTGCTCGAAGTCACCAAAATCGCCGACATCACCGACCCGGAACCGGGCGAGGAAGTCACCTTCACGCTCACCGTCAGTCACGATGCGGCTGGCAACGCGGACGCCTACGATATCGAAATCGTTGACACGGTGCCGCCGGAACTGGCCTACGTGGTGGGTTCCGCCGATACGACCGTCAACGTCAACGGCGAGCGTCTCATCTTCACCATCAGCAGTCTGGCCCTGGTCGATGCGCCGGTCGTCATCACCTATCGCGCCATCGTCAATGAGGACGCGCCCCTCGGCGTACCCACGAGCAACAGCGTGGTGACCACCTGGACCACCCTGGCCGATGAGCAAGACGGCGAGCGCACCGGCGAGGACGGCAGCGGCGGTCTCAACGATCTGGAGACCACGGCCGAAGCCACCGTCACGCCCTCCCTGGCCGCTTTGGACGCGGACAAGACCGACGCCCTGACCGATGACGCCGACGGCGACGGTGTGGTCAGCCCCGGCGACACGCTCACCTACACGGTCACCATCACCAATACGGGTAATGAAACCGTTACCGGCATGGTCTTCAGCGACAGCCTGGAAGCCAACCTGCAACTGGTTTCCGGCAGCGTCACTACCACGCAAGGTTCAGTTACCACCGGCAACACCGGCGGCGACAGTTCCATAGCGATCGATCTGGGCGACCTGTCCGGCGGCGCCGACATCACCATCACCTTCCAGGCAACCGTAGCCGCTCCCTTCCCGGCCGATGTGGACGCCGTGGTCAACCAGGGAGCCGTTACAAGTAATGAATTGGACGATGTCCCCACGGACGACCCGGATACACCGGACGAGGACGATCCCACGGAAGTGCCCGTCACGGCCGCCCCGGAACTGTTGGTCACCAAAACCGACGCGCTGCAACTGGACGCGGACAGCAGCGGCGACACAAGCCCCGGCGACACCCTGCGTTACACGCTCACTATCACCAATGTCGGCAACCAGGACGCGGGCAACGTGGTTCTGACCGATGTCACCGAACCCAACCTGACCCTGGTCGCGGGCACCGTGACAACGAGTCAGGGCACGGTGGATCTGGGCAATAACCCGGCGGATCTCTCCGTAGCGGTTGCTCTGGGTACGATAGCGGGCAACGGCGCTAGTGCGACCGTTACCTTCGATGTCGCCATCAACGACCCCCTGCCCGAGGGAACGGCCCAAGTCGCCAACCAGGCCGTGGTCAGCAGTGACGGTCAACCGCCGGTTCCCAGCGACGATCCTGATGTGCCCGGCGATGAAGATCCCACGGAAACGCCGGTCACCAGCGCCCCGCGTCTGGTTGCGAGCAAATCCGATGCTCTTGTGATGGATGCCGACATGAACGGCGTCGCCTCTCCCGGCGATACGCTGGAATACACGGTCACCATCGCCAACCTGGGCAATGCCTCGGCAACCGGCGTCATCTTCTCCGATATCCCCGACAGCAACACCGCTCTGGTCAGCGGCAGCGTGACCACGAGCCAGGGCAGTATTACCGCCGGTAATACGGGAACGCCGCCCGTTACCGTGGATCTGGGAACGATTGCGGCCAATGCAAGCGCTACTATTACCTTCCGCGTCATCATCGACGATCCGTTGACCGACGGCATCACCGCTGTGGTCAACCAGGGCACCGTTTCCTCGGATGACGAGCCCGACCTGCCGACCGATGACCCGGACGCACCCGGCGACGACGATCCCACCGAAACCCCGCTCACCGCCGGCCCGCTGCTTGAAGTCAGCAAAACAGACACGCTCTTCATCGACACCGATGCAAACGGCAGCGTCGGCCCGGGCGACACCCTGCTGTACCTGATCACGATCAGCAACAACGGCAATGCCCCGGCCACCGGCGTCAGCCTCAGCGACACGCCCGATACGAATACCATCCTGGTGACCGGCAGCGTGGTCAGCAGCCAGGGGATGGTGAACGGTACGGACCCGATCTCGGTAGACCTGGGTCAAATCGACGCGGACGCCTCGGCAACCGTCAGCTTTGCGGTGACCGTGGTCGATCCGCTGCCGGACGGCGTGACCACCGTGGCCAACCAGGCCGTGGTGAGCAGCAACGAACTACCCGATGAACCCAGCGATGACCCCGATACACCCGACGAGGACGATCCCACGGAAACCCCGGTTGTCGCCGAACCCATTCTCTCGGCAAGTAAAACCGACACCCTGCTGGTCGACGCGGACGGCAACGGCTTCGCCTCCCCCGGCGACACCTTGGGTTACACGGTCACGATCACTAACAGCGGCAACGCCCCGGTGACCAACCTGGTCTTCACCGATACGCCCGACAGCAACACCACCCTGGTTCCCGGCAGCGTCAGCAGCAGCCAGGGCAGTGTTACCGGCGATATCCAGGTGGATCTGGGAACACTGCCCGGCAACGGTACCGATGCGACCATTACCTTCCAAGTCACCGTCAACGACCCGCTGCCCGCCGGTATCACCAGGGTGGCCAACCAGGGTACCTTCAGCGGTGACGACGTGCCCGACGAACCCACGGACGACCCGGACGAACCCGGTGACGACGATCCCACCGAAACCCCGGTCGGCAGCGATCCCGAACTATCGGCGAGCAAAACCGACAGTCTGCTGATCGACACCAACGGCGACGGCGAGGCCGGACCCGGCGATACCCTGCGCTATACAGTGGTCATCACCAACAACGGCAACGGCACGGCGACCGATGTGCTGTTCACCGATGAACCGGACCTGGGTACCATGTTTGTTACGGGCAGTGTCACCACGACCCAGGGCATGGAGGTCGTGCCCGATCCCATGGGTGAATTGGGCCCGGCGGTCGCGGTATACGTGGGCGATCTCCCCGGCAGCGCGAGCGTCACCATTACCTTCGATGTGGCCGTCTCCCCCAATGCCACGGCAACCCAGGTGGTCAACCAGGGCCTGGTCAACAGCCTCGGAACGCCGACCGTTCTGACCGACGACCCGGATGAACCCGGTGACGATGACCCCACGGTCGCACCGCTTGTCGGTGAACCCGATCTCGTCGTCGAGAAAACCGACATCCTGGCCGTGGACGCCGACCTCAGCGGCAACGCGAGCGCCGGCGATACGATCGAGTACACCATCACGGTTACCAACAGCGGCGCGCGCGGCACGTCGGTCGTCCTTACCGATGTTCCCGGCGCTTTCACCACCCTGGTCGTCGGTTCCGTCTCCACAAGCCGGGGCGCGGTGGTCAACGGCAATACCGGCGGCGATACCGACGTAGTGGTGGATGCAGCCGACCTGGCCCCCGGCGCCGACCTCACCGTGACCTTCCGCGTCACCATCGACGACCCGCTGCCTGCCGGTTTGACTCAAGTCGCCAACCAGGCCGTGGCCCTGAGTCCGGACCTGCCGCCCACACCCAGCGACGACCCGGATGAACCCGGTGACGATGACCCCACGGAAACCCCGCTGGGCGCCGAACCGCAACTCACGGTCACCAAGATAGACGAACTGACCAATGTAAACGAACTGATGGACCCGGACGACAACGGCTATGTCTCCGCCGGCGATCTGCTGACCTATATCATCACGATCAGCAACACCGGCAACGGCGATGCAACCGGTGTGACCCTCACCGACACGCCCGATGTGCACACCAGCCTGGTCGCGGCCTCGGTCACCACAACCCAGGGCAGCATCACGGCCGGAAACGCCGGTACGCCGCCGGTCGAAGTAGACCTGGGCACGCTGCCGGCCGGAACCTCGGCAACCGTTACCTTCCAGGTCACCATCGATGATCCCCTGACCGAGGGCGTCACGGCTGTCGGTAACCAGGCAATTGTCACAAGCAACGAACTGCCGGATCAACCCAGCGATGACCCGGACACGCCCGCCGAGGACGATCCCACCGAAACCCCGCTGGGCGAAGCACCCAAGCTCTCGGTAACCAAGGCCGATTACCTGACCGCCGATCTTGACGGCAGCGGCGGGCCGTCTGCCGGCGACGTCCTGGCTTACCTGGTCACCATCACCAACTCCGGCGGCGGCGCGGCAACCGACGTGGTCTTCACCGACACGCCGGATGTCAACACGACACTGATCCCGCTGAGCGTCACCACCACCAACGGCACGGTGACCTCCGGTAACGCCGGAACGGCGCCGATCATCGTTGAGTTGGGCGATCTGGCTCCCGGACAAACCGCGCAAATCGGCTTCCAGGTGACCATCGCCTCGCCGCTCCCGGCAGGCATCGTCAAGGTGGCCAACCAGGGCATTGTCAGCACGCCCGATCAACCCGACGTCCCCAGCGACGACCCGGACGAACCCGGCGACGACGATCCCACGGAAACCCCGGTCACTGCGGCGCCCGCGCTCAGTGCAAGCAAAACCGACACCCTGGTGATCGACCTGGACAACAGCGGCACGGCCGGACCCGGCGACACCCTGCTCTACCTGGTCACCATCCGCAACAACGGCAACGCGGACGCAACCGGCGTTACCTTCACCGATACGCCGGACAGCAATACCACCCTGGTCCCCGGCAGCGTAACCAGCAGCCAGGGCGCGGTGACCGACGGCAACGCGGGCACGCCGCCGGTTGCGGTGGACCTGGGCACCATCGGCCCCGGTAAAACCGCGACGATCAGCTTCCGCGTCACGATTGTCGATCCGCTACCCTTCGGCCTGGTGGACGTGGCCAACCAGGGCTTCGTCAACAGCAACGAACTGCCGGTGGAACGCACCGACGATCCCGCTGAAGACGGCGAGGAAGATCCCACGGTTACCCCGGTCAACGACGGCCCGGTCCTGGAAGCCGATAAGACCGATCTCCTGGTCATCGACGCCGACAACAGCGGTGACCCGAGCGGCGGCGACACCCTGGCCTACCTGGTCCGCATCCGCAACACGGGCAACGGTACGGCGACCGGCGTCACCTTCCTGGACTTCCCGGATGTCAACACCACGCTTGTCGCCGGTTCGGTACAAACCACGGTCGGCGTCATCACAGGCGGCAACGACGGTAACGCGCCGGTGGAAGTCGCGGTCGGCAGCCTACCGCCGGGCGCGTTTGCAGACATCGCCTTCCGCGTGACCATCGATGCGCCGGCGCCGGACGGCTTGACCCGACTGGTCAACCAGGGCCTGATCACCAGCAACGAGTACCCGGGCGTCTTGACCGACGATCCCGATGTCCTGGGCGAGCAGGATCCCACGGTCACGCCGCTGGGACCCGACCCGCGCATCACGGCAAGCAAGACGGATATCCTCTTCAGCGATAACGACGGCAGCGGCGCGCCCACGGCGGGCGATGAGCTGCAATACCAGGTCATCATCCGCAACCTGGGCTTCGGCAGCGCGACGGGCGTTACCTACAGCGACACGCCGGATGCCAACACCACCCTGGTGGCCGGCAGCGTGCAAACCACGCAGGGAACCATTACGGGCGGCAACGCCGGAACACCGCCGGTTACGGCCAACCTGGGGGAGATTCCGCCCGGCGGAACCGTGGTGCTGAGCTACCGCGTGCTGGTTGCCGACCCGCTTCCCATGGGCGTGACCAGGGTCATCAACCAGGGCATCATAGACGGCGACAATATCCCGGATACGCCCACCGACACCGACGACCCGGACGTGCCCGGACCGGACGATCCCACCGAGGTGGAACTGGAGGGCAATCCGGTGATCGGCGCTTTCAAGGCCGATTCCCTGTTCACCGACGCCAACGGCGACGGCGTGGTCTCCCCGGGCGACACCGTGCTCTACCAGGTGCTGATCCTGAACAACGGCAACGCCACGGCTTCCGGCGTCATCCTGGAAGACACGCCCGACCCCAACACCACGCTGATCAACGGCAGCATCCAAACCAGCCAGGGCGCGATTCTGGACGGTAATGACGGCGTGCTGCCCATTCGCGTGGCGCTGGGTGAAATCAAAC
The DNA here is from genome assembly GCA_030066195.1 of Acidobacteriota bacterium. Lineage (GTDB taxonomy): Bacteria > Acidobacteriota > Holophagae > Acanthopleuribacterales > Acanthopleuribacteraceae > JASJCB01. The sequence goes on along the minus strand of JASJCB010000007.1, from coordinate 44,201 downwards.
CGGCCGGCACCGCGCTCGTGACCTTCCTGGTCGTCATCGCCAATCCGCTGCCGATCTCGGTCACCGAGGTCGTCAACCAGGCGATCATCAGCAGTAACGAGGTGCCCGACGTACCCTCCACCGATCCCGACGGCCCCGAGTTCTCACCCACGCCCACCCTGGTCAGCCAGGCGGATTTGGCGATCACCAAAACACCGTCGTCCACCCTGGTAACGGCGGGGACCACCTTCACCTACACCATCGAGATCGAGAACCTGGGCCCCAACGGCGCGGGCGATGTCATCCTCACGGACCCGCTGCCTGCGCAACTGGACTACGTGGCCGCGACGCCCTCGCAAGGGACCTGCGACTACAACCCGCTCACGCGCACGCTCACCTGCAACCTGGCCGCGATCGACGTGGGCGAGTCCGCAAGCGTGATCCTGGAAGTGTACGTACTGGAAGAAGGCGAGATCACCAACACGGTCAGCGTCACCGCGCCGCAAGTCGACCCCGAGGGCGGCAACAACATCTCGGCGGCCATGGTCACGGCCGCGCCCGGCATCGACCTGGAACTGGTCAAAACAGTCAGTAACCCCAATCCCGAGTGGGGCGACACGGTCACCTTCACGCTCAGCCTGACCAACCAGGGACCGGATATCGCAACCGGCGTCACGGTCAACGACCTGCTGCCGCCGGAACTGATCCTGCAAAACGCGACGGCAAGCAGCGGCAGTTACGACGAGACCACGGGGAACTGGACCCTGACCTCGGTAGGCGTCTTCGCCACGGAAACGCTGGAGCTGGAAGTGCTGGTGCAAGGCTTGGGCGACATCGTCAACGACGCGGAAGTCACCACGGCGGGCCAGACCGATGTCGACAGCACGCCGGGCAACAGCATGGCGGGCGAGGACGACCAGGACGACGCGGTCGTCACCATCGATACCCTGATCGACCTGGCGATTACCAAAACCCTGCTGCCTGCAATGCCCCTGGCCGAAGAAGAAGCGGTCTACGTACTGACGGTCACCAACTTCGGACCCAGCCCGGCCTCGGGCGTCACGGCCGTGGACAACCTGCCGGACGGCATGAACTACATCGGCTACCAGGCAACCCAAGGCGACTACGACCCGCTGACGGGAATCTGGACCATCGGCACCCTGGCGGTCGACGCAACCGTCAACCTGGAACTGACGGTCCTGGTAGACCAGGAACTGGCGGGCAACAGGGTCCAAAACACGGCCGAGGTCTCAGGCAACGAACCGGAAGCAACCACGGACAACAACAGCGACACGGTAACCACGGAAATCATGATCCCGGTACCGGTCCTGGGCCCCTGGGGCCTGACAGCCCTAATCCTACTCCTGGCCGCGGCAGCCCTAATCCAACGCCGAAAAGCAACATAAACAAGCCCGACCAGAAAAGTAACGTGAACAGGCCCGGGCAGAAAACAGAAAACCAAAGGAACAAATACTGCAGACGTTCCCAAGGCGTGCTTACCGGCAAGGCCCGGGTCTGTTCGCGCCGAAGAAACAAAAAACGAACGCAATCCAAAACAGACCGTCCGAAGGCATCCCTGGAAAGTTGAGAACACAGTCCGATCTTCCAGTCAAGCTTCATCCGCGCTAAGATAAGCGCAGTCTCAGCCGGGAGTTAGCATGAACGCGGATCAGCAACGTGAATTGAAGATCTTCTTTCGGTCATTGAAGGACCGGCCCTTGGAGCCCCACGAGCCCCAATACGAACCCGGAATTCACCAACGCCCCGACGACGATCCCATGGAACGTCTGGCCACCAGTATCGACTGGCATGAGGACGACGGTTCCGTCCACCTGCTCTCCGGTCAGCGGGGCGCCGGCAAAAGCACCGAACTTCGCCGTCTGCGCAAGCTGCTCAAAGAGATGGACTGCACCGTCTTCCTGGCCGATATGCGGGACTACCTGAATCTGACCCAGCCCTTGGAGATTTCCGATTTCCTGATTTCCGTGGTCGGCGCGCTGAACGACCTGGTTGTGGCACAATACGACAAGGACTTTTCGGTTCCTTCCTATTGGGAACGGTTCGTCAATTTCATGAAATCCGAGGTCAAACTGGAACCCGCGGGTATCAAACTGGGCGCGGATATCAAAGCCGGTCTGAAACAAGACCCTTATTTCAAGAAAGATCTACAAAAGAAACTACGCGGCCACGTGGCCCAACTCTCCCGCCACGCCCACGATTTCGTCGCGGATATCATCGCCTTCATCCGCAAACACGAAAAAGTCAGCGACAAAAAGGTGGTTCTGCTGGTGGATTCGGTAGAACAAATTCGCGGCGTGGGCGAAGAGGCCGAAAATGTCTACCGCTCCGTGGAGAACCTGTTCAGCAGCCACGCGCCCGATCTCTGCTTCAAGGACCTGCACGTGGTCTACACGGTGCCGCCCTACCTGCCGCCGCTTTCCCCGGCGCTGGGTCGCCATCTGGGCGGCGATGCCCTGGTAAACCTGCCCAATGTCCACGTGCGCCTGCCTGACGGAAAGCCCGACCCGGCGGGCCTGGCTGTCATGCGCAACATGCTCGCGCGACGCTACAAGACCTGGGGTTACGTGTTCTCCCAAGCCCAGATCGACCGTCTGTTCGCCAATTCCGGCGGTGACCTGCGCGACGCCTTCCGCCTGCTGCGCCAGGTGCTCACCAACTGCGGCGCACGCAAGGATATCGACCTGCCCGTACCCGACAGTGTGATCGACGAGGCCGAAAATGCCCTGCGTCGGGAAATGCTGCCCATCTCCAAGACGGATCGCGCCTGGCTTGAACGAATCAGTGAGACCCACCAGGCGGAACTCCAAGAAAACACCGACCTGGCCCGCCTGGCTCATTTCTTCGACACCAACCTGGTTCAGTGTTTCCGCAACGGCAAAGACTGGTATGATATACATCCGTTACTGAAATCTCATCTTCAAGAGCAATCGTGAACCAAAAGCCGTTAAGTCTACAAGAAAACCTGAATCAATGGTTGACCCACTTGGACTGGGCCGACGACTTCTCCCTGTGCTACATCTTTGCCGACGACGGCGATGAACTGGACCGTATTCTGGGGCGCCTCACCGGGGAGTTGGGGGCGCCCAAAATCGTCCACCCCAGGAAGGCGGCGGACCTGAAAATACTGGCCCCCGATTTGCCAAGCCTCGATACGGCGGACGCCCGCTTCATCTGGTTAAGGGCCAATGCGCAACCCGAGGAAACCGCGTGGATGAAGGCTCGCGAAAACTTCATCGCCCGCTTCAACGAAATCAGGGACCCGGTTCGCCAGGCCCACAAATGTCCGCTGGTGCTGATCTTACCCGCCGACTACAAGGAAGAGGCGCGGAACCTGGCGCCCGACCTCTGGTCCGTCCGCGATCGCACCTTGGAAGTCGCGCCGCCGGCAGTCGCCCCGCCGGAAGAATTACCCAAGCTGACGAAGAAACCCCCGGGCAGGCTCGCCTACTTCGACAAAGAACCGCCCCCATACGGGGAACCGCTGGACACGGCGCCTCCCGAGGAACAACTGCCTAAATCGCTGCTGGAAAAGTTTCGCGAGCGCAGGGTCACCCTGATAGCGGGACCCGGCATCGGCGCCGTGGCCGGCCTGCCGAACCTGGATAAGGCCATGCAGACCTTGCAACGCCGGTTCGAAGATGCGGCGGAATTGGATAAACAGCAAACCGGCGACCTGAAGGGCTTCCTGAAGCGAAACGAATACCAGCGCGCCGCAAAATTGCTCCGAGACCTGAACCCGGTCTTGTTCCGCGATGTCTTGCAGCGGGCCTACGATCCGAAACCCGACTGGGGCAGTATTCAAGTCCACCCCTCATGGTTCCCCGCTGTACGCAACCTGAAGCTTCGGCGCATCCTAACCACCGGCTTCGACCTGTTATTAAGCGACGGGCTGGGCGGCGACCGTCGTCGGCTCACCTGGCAGGACCTGATCTTTCTCACCTCGCTCGATCAGTTGAGCCGTCCCTTCCTCCTGCATTACTTCGGCCGGGTTGACCGCATCGGTTCGGTCGTTTTGTCGCTGGACCAGGTCAAAGAACACAGGGCGTCACCGGCGCCGCAAATTCTGGAAGAACTGGTTCGGCAAGACCATCTCCTGCTGGTCGGCTACGGACCCGACGATCCCTGGATCGCCCGATTGAGAAAATTGAACGCCTCGCTGACGCTGCTCACGTGCGAGGCGTCTTCCGCCGAAGACGTCTTGACCCTGCCGAACCCGGGAGGCAAACCGGGTCCCCGATCGGAAGACAAGGCCCTGAACATCTGGTTTACAAACCTGGCCCGACAACTGGGCTTCGATTTGAAACCGAAGGCCGTACCGGAACCCGAAACCGCCCCGCCGGACTGGCTGGAGGTAACCAGCGGTTTTCTATCTACACTGGCTCCCTGCGGCTCGGCGACGCGCAAGGGTTTCTATCGCGGCGATGCGGTGACCTGGAACCTGGTTGCCCAGGGCTGTACCGTGCAGCGCCGCACCACCGCGGAAGTCCTGCACCAATTGGAGCCTGACGGCGACCGCTTCCGCGCCGTACTCATCCTGGCCGCCGGCGGCGAGGGCAAAAGCACCATCGTCAAGCAGGTCGGTTTGGAACTGGTCTACAACAGCAACTACACCGTGCTGGAGGCGAGTCATCCCGAGGCGGACCCTTTCAAGGCCCTGAAAAGCAAAAAGGGTCCGCTGGTTTTACTGATCGACAATGCGCAGAACTTGAACAAGGTGGAAAACCTGCTCCGTTTTGCCAGGGGGCGCAGAGCCCCCACACGCCTGGTTATGGCCGCTCGCACCAATGAGTGGAACTACGGCCAGGAGCGCCGCTTCGTCGGCGACCTGCGGGGAACGCTCCGCGTGGTCCAGGTAGAACGGTTGGAAGAGGGTGAGGCCGAAAACCTGGCGCAATTGATCCTGGACGCCGGGGCCAGTCGCGCGGAACAAGATCGAAATCGCCTCGCCGCCGAGATTAAAAGCAGGACGGGCGGTTTCCTATTGGCCGCCATGCTGATGGCCACCCACGGCAAACCCCTGGAAGAAATATTGGAAGACGTGGTGGCCAATATTGCCGAGATGGACGAGGGTCCGCGCTTGCTGGAGGCGATGGGGCTGGTGGTGACCATTGAACAGATGAGCAGGAGCCAGAAGAAGCATTTCTTCTGCCACATCCTCTTATTCCTTGAGGTGCTGGGTATTACCAAAAAGCAGGCCAACCGTATCTTTCTGCGCTTGGAAGGCGAAATGAGGCTGCGGGCGCGTGGCGGTTACCGCATCGAAACCCGCAACCCGATCATTGCAAGAGCGCTTCATCCCATCTTGTTCGAGAAACCGCCCTACTACCTGGACCTGATGGACCTGCACCGCCGTTTGATGGAAAGTGCTCGGAATATTGCGGCCGAGAGCCCTAAAAGCACCATGATGAATTTTCTTTCCATCGTACCGCTGGACCATGAGAAACGCCGTGATATCGAGGGCGCCCGTGCCTTATACACTCTGGCGACCGAGTTGAATCCGAAACATGCACCGGCTTGGCAAGCATGGGCGGTGATGGAGCAGAAACAAAACAACATCGGCGAGGCGCGGCGCTTGTTCAAACGAGCAATTTATTTCGATCCCGAGCATGTTCCCAGTCTACAAGCCTGGGCGCGCTTGGAGCAAAGCGAAGGTCGCCCGGGCGATCTGGAGACGCCCTACACCGCCCGTTGGCTGTTCAAAACCGCCCTCGATCTCGATCCGCAACACATCCAAACCCTCCAGGCATGGGGCATGCTGGAGCGCGACGCCCACAATCCCGGCGACGCCCGGACCCCCTACACCGCCCGTTGGCTGTTCAAAACTGCCCTCGATCTCGATCCGCAAAACGTGCAGATTCTCCAGGCATGGGGCATGCTGGAGCGCGACGCCCACAATCCCGGCGACGCGGAGACGCCCTACACCGCCCGTTGGCTGTTCAAAACCGCCCTCGATCTCGATCCTCATAATGGATCATCTTGGCACACCTGGATCGAGTTGGAGATCAAAGAGGGATGTTTCGATGAGGCGCGGCGAATGCTGGCCGAGGCCCGTCGCTTAGCTCCAAAATCCCATTGGGATGCGTTGGAGAAAAAGCTGCAACAGCCTCACCAGGACCTTCGTGAGTTGATTGCCGCGGGTCGTCTGGACGAGGCCGAAACCCGGCTGCAAAAAGCCTTCTTCGAAAACCCCGACGATGCAACCCTGGTTCAACTGCGCAAAGACCTGATGGCCGCCCGCGACCGGGAGTAAACAGAGGCGAAGCCTCCCTGGGAGCGCGTACATTCCTCGTGTTCGCAAGCCAGGCATCGCCCTCCGGGCGAGGCGAGGAACCCTGGGCGCGCACGCTGCCGGCGTGCATTGCTTGGAAAACACTTGAGCTAAAGGCCTGTGTAAGAGGCGCTTAAGAATTCAGGCCGTCAGTCCGCCTCGCTTCGCGTGGCGCGAATCTCGGTTGGGATGCACGCAGGATGCGTGCGCGCCCAGGGTTTTCGCCTTAATTTGTAAGCGGCTTTTTCTTAACTCTTTAGCTCCTATTCTTCCCACGCAATGCACGCGGGATGCATGTGCGCCCAGGGTTCCTCGCCTCGCCCGGAGGGCGATGCCCGGCTTGCAGGTCACCGGGGATTGTCTCTTTTCCGTTTCCAATCTCCCGGGAATACCCCATGGTTTGCGCTTGAGGAACCGCGAAGTTGCTTATCGATTCGTTCTGTCAGGATTCTTCTTGTTGCATCAACAGCGTGTACTTGCTGTCCAGCCATTCCCAGAGTTGGATCAGCTTTTCCATGCGCATGTCCAGCGCTTCGGTCCAGTGTTTGTTTTTGTAGCTGTCCAGCTTCAGGCCCGTGATGCGAAAAGCCAGGCCGTCCAGGGCAAAGGCGAAGCCCTCTACCAGCAGCTTGGCGTTCAAGACGTGGGAGCCCTCTTCCAGCATGCGTTCCAATTCGTTGACCACGGGGCCCGTCAGGCCGACCTTGGCGCCCTCGGCGTTGATCAGGCGCACGCCGCCTTTTTCCGGTTCCAGGAAGGTATCGGGATCGTCCAGCAACTTGCGCAGGAAGCGGCAGCCCCAGATGGACTGGCCCGGTTCCTTCAAGTCGATGAAATCGGCCGGATCTTCCTCCTGGCCGGCGTCCAGCCAGGGCGTTTTGTACTCCACTTCCACGCCGATGCGCTTGAGCAGTTCCAGGACCGCGCCCAGGTGACCCTTGGAGGTGGTGCCCACGTAGAGCAGCGTCTCCTCCAGCACGCACTCGATGATTTTGGAGCGGGCCATGGGGTGTTCCATGAACTCTTCCTCGGCCTGTTGGCGTAGCTTCTGACGCATCTTGGGGCCCGGCGGGCCGACGGCCTCGGTCTCGATCTTCACCAACTCCATGACGCGTTCCTTGACGGAGGTGGCGTCCAGGGCGACCTTGTCGATGCGCACGCGGAAGGCCCAGCGCCGGGTACCCAGCTCAAAGGACTCGTCGGGTTCGAAGGGGGTAAAACCTTCCTTTTCGCGAATACTGCTGCCGGGTTGGACCGGTCGGAAGGGGATCAAGCTGAAATCGGGATTGTCGGGAAGGGACACCACATTGAAACGCGTACAAGCAACAGCACCGGAAAGCAAGCCCATCGTGCAACCTCATCGATAAAGATAAGCGGCAGTATACCACGAGGCTCACAATGGTGCGCCGACTTCCGGTCAGAGCTTTCCCGAAAACTACGAAGCCATGCCGGCGCGGGCGGCTTTTTGCTTGAGCGGATAGGATCTGTCCAGCAGCCAGGTGTAGAAATGCGACATGCCTTCTCCCGTTCGGGCGGAGACGCGGAAGACGGGGAGACCAGGATGGATCTCCAGTGCGTGCTCTTCACAGGCGTCGACATCGAATTCCAGGTGGGGCAACATGTCGATTTTATTGATCAGGAGGACGGACGCTTTTTCAATCAGACCGGGGTATTTGGCCGGTTTGTCCGCGCCTTCCGTGCAGGCGATGACCGCGACCTTGTGGTGTTCGCCCAGGAAGAAATCGGCCGGGCAGACCAGGTTGCCCACATTTTCGATCACCAGCAGGCTCTCTTCGGGCAGGGTCAGGTGGTGCAGGGCGCGGTGGATCATGCGCGCGTCCAGGTGACAGCCCTGGCCGGTATTGACCTGGATCGCCTCGACCCCGACCCGGCGGATACGTTCCGCATCGTTTTGGGTTTGGAGGTCGCCCTCGATCACGGAAAACGGCAGCGATTCTCCCAGGTCTTGAATCCAGCGCTCCAACAGCGCGGTTTTACCGGAGCCCGGCGCGCTGATCAGGTTGAGGCATAAAACGGAGTGAGCGTCGAAATGTTCCCGGTTGTGACGGGCAAGGTAATCGTTGGCGGCCAGCACCCGGGCTTTAAGGTCCCGGTCGGTAAGGTGGTGGTAATGCTCAAGGTGTTCTTCCACCCGCGATTCATCGGAGTGATGCCCACCGTGAATTTCAACGGGGCCGGTTCGGCCGCAACCACAATCGACACACATCATTCGGCCTCCTACAGAAATCGTGGCAAATTCCGGGCCGGCAACCACTTCCACGCCATGCGGACTCAGCCGGCCCGGAATACTGTGGATAGATCCCCAATTTGGGCAATTTTCCTCACCAGGAAGCAGGGAAAGGCCCTGTTTTGTTAGGGAAATGTCAGCCGATGAGGAAAAAAATAACGTATGGAGCAAGAATTCAAAATCTCCTTTAGGCTCTGTGTCCTCAGTGTCCTCCGTGGCAGAAACTCTTCTTTTCCAGGTCCGGGCAAAACCCGGACATCCCGGCTTTAAAAAAATTGCATACACCTGGCCCGGGCTCATTTACGCGGAACGGGCTTGGGGCTTAATCGTCTTGTTTTATTCAGTGTTAGGTCATGAGTCGGCCTGGAACTTGCTGCATAACCTCTATGCCTTGATGCCCTACCATTTACCATCATTGACTCAGAAGATGGACTGCCGGGAAGGGTGCCCCGAACTTTTGAAAAATGGTTTGGGAGGCGCCAATGAACACCATTGCACCTGAACGGAATTTTCGTCGCGAAGTGATCGACGTAACACCGGGGAAGTCAAATTTAGAGTCCTGCCTACAATGCGGAACCTGCGGCGGCTCCTGCCCTTCCGGTCCGGATATGGACCACACGCCCCGCGCGCTCTTCGCCATGATCAACGCGGGTATGAAGGACAAGGTTCTCAAAAGCAATACGCCCTGGTACTGCGTTTCCTGTTACGCCTGCATGGTTCGATGTCCCCAGGATGTGCACATCACCGACCTCATGTACACGCTCAAGCGGATGGCCGTCAAGGAAGGTTACTACAAAGAGCAGGCGTATTCCGAAGCCCCGCAATTCTCGGAAACCTTTATTGAAGAGGTTCGGAAATACGGGCGGAGCTTTGAACTGGGCCTGTTTACCCGCTTCCACCTTCGCCACCATCCCCTCGACTCCATCAGGATGGCGCCCATGGGCCTGGCCATGTTGCGTAAGCGGCGTCTGAACCTGAAGCCCGACAAGATCAAGAACATCAAAGAGCTGCATGCCATATTGGATAAAGCCGACAAACTGGGGGGTGCACGATGAAATACGGCTACTACCCGGGATGCTCCCTGGAAAAGAATGCTTCGGCTTACCACGAATCGGCCATGGCCGTTTGCGGTCCCCTGGACATAGAGTTCCAAACGGTGGACGATTGGAACTGCTGCGGCGCAACCGAGTATTTTTCCATCGACCTGTTGCCCGCCTATGCCCTGGTCGGCCGCAACCTGGCCAGAGCCGCCCGCAACAAGGAATCGGACCAACTGGTGGCGCCTTGCAGCGCCTGTTTCCTCAATCTAAAGAAAACCGACCGCTACATGGCCGACTCGCCGGAACTGACCGATAAGGTCAACCAATGCCTGGCCGCCGGCGGTCTTAACTACCAACCCGGCAGTCTCAGGATCAAGCACCTGCTCGAGGTCGTTGTCAACGACGTCGGCCTGAAAACCGTCGCCGAAAAAGTGAGCCGGCCGCTCTACGGCTTGCAGGTAGCGCCATACTACGGTTGCATGACGGTTCGCCCCGATCTCAGCGGCAACTTCGATAACCCGGAATATCCTCAAAGCCTTGACCGCTTGTTGCGCACCATCGGCGCCGATGTGGTGGACTTCCCGCTTAAAGCACATTGTTGCGGCGGTCACATGACCCAGATCAGTGAAGAAACCGCCGTGGAACTGATCCGGGGGTTGTTGCACAATGCGACCTCAGTCGGGGCCGAAATGCTGGTCACGGTTTGCCCCATGTGCCAGTTGAACCTGGACGCCTATCAGGAGGTCGTCAACAAGCATTTCGGGACGAACTACCGTATTCCCGTCGTTTACTTCACCCAATTGTTGGGCCTGGCCTTTGGCATCCCCATGGAAGACCTGGGCTTCGGCAAAGAATTCGTCCGGGCCGAACCGGTATTGCGGAAAATCCAAACAGAGGCTCCGAAAAAACCGCGTATGAAGCGGCCCTCCAGGCAAGCCCTGCCCATGCCGGCAATGACAGAGGAGGTATGAGCCATGATCAATGAGAAAGTTGGTGTTTATGTCTGTCATTGCGGGACCAATATCGCGGGTACGGTAGATGTCCATGAGGTTGCCGAATGGAGCGGCCGCCAGGAACATGTGGCGGTGAGCCGCGATTACAAGTTCATGTGCTCGAGCCTCGGCCAGGACCTGATCGTGGATGATATCGAGGAGTTTGGACTGACGCGCATCGTGGTGGCCTCCTGCTCGCCGCATATGCACGAGAAAACCTTTCGCGGGGCCTGCCTGCGCGCCGGTTTGAATCCCTTCTTCCTGGAAATGGCCAATATTCGCGAGCACGTTTCCTGGGCCACCAGCGACAAGGCGGCGGCGACGCAAAAGGCGAAGGCCCTGGTGAAGGCCGCCGTGGAACGGTCGGTCTATCACAAGGCGCTGGAACCGATCCCGGTAACCATCGAACCCGCCACCCTGGTCGTGGGCGGCGGCATCGCGGGCATTTCCGCCGCGCTGGAACTGGCCGAAGCAGGACATCCGGTCTACCTGGTCGAACGGGAACCCAGCATCGGCGGGCATATGGCGCAGTTGGACAAGACCTTCCCCACCCTGGACTGCTCCGCCTGCATTCTCACCCCGAAGATGGTGGATGTGGGTCAGCACCCCAACATCACGCTGATGACCTACAGCGAGGTTGAGGAGGTAAGCGGCCATATCGGCAGCTTCCAGGTAACCATCCGCAAAAAGGCGCGGCATTTGGACGAGGAACTGTGCACCGGCTGCGGTATTTGCGAGGAGCGCTGCCCCATCAAGGTCGTCGATCAGGAATTCGAGGCCGGGCTGGGCAAACGCAAAGCCATCTATCGGCCCTTCCCGCAAGCGGTGCCCAAGTTCCCGGTGATCGATGAAGAGCACTGCACCTACTTCCTGAAAGGCAAGTGCAAGCTGTGCCAAAAGGAATGCCCCACCCACAGCATCGATTTCACGCAACAGGACGAAGTCTGTCAGGTGGAGGTAGGCAACATCATCCTGGCCACCGGTTACGACCTCTTCGATTCGCGCCGCATTCCCCAGTACGGCTACGGCCGGTTGCGGAATGTGTTTACCTCGTTGGAGTTCGAACGCATGGTCAACGCGGCCGGACCCACCGGGGGTAATATCGTCTTGCGTGACGGCTTGACCGCGCCGAAAAGCGTGGCCGTGATCCACTGCGTCGGCTCTCGCGATGAGAACTATCACGAGTACTGTTCCAATGTTTGCTGCATGTACTCCATGAAGTTCGCCCACCTGGTCCACGAGCGGGTTCCGGATGCGGAGGTCTTCAACTTCTACATCGACATTCGGGCCTCGGGTAAGGGTTACGAGTGTTTCTACCACAGGCTGTTGAAAGAAGGGACCCACTTCGTCCGGGGCCGCGTGGCCGAGGTGACCGACGCCGCGCAACGACCGGAGGAAGAAGGCAAGTTGATCGTACAGGCCGAGGACACCCTGATCGGCGCGCAACGCCGTATCCCGGTGGACATGGTTATTTTGAGCGCCGGCATGGAAGCCCGGCACGACAGTCAGGAACTGGCGAAACGGTTCGGGCTGGGTTGCGACTTCGACGGTTTCTTCGTGGAGCGCCACCCGAAACTGGACCCGGTAGCCACCATGACGGAAGGTATCTTCATCGCGGGCGCCTGCCAGGGCCCGAAAGACATCCCCGCGTCGGTGGCGCAGGGCGCGGCGGCGGCCGCACGGGTTGCGGGCCTGATCGATCGCGGCACCATTATGATGGAGCCGGTGAAGGCGAGCATTCGCACCGATCAGTGCTCCGGCTGCCGGATTTGCAACAACCTGTGTCCCTACAACGCCATTGAATACCACCTGGAGACCAACGTCTCCGAAATCTCGACCGCTCTCTGCCAGGGCTGCGGTACCTGCGTGGCGGCCTGTCCCAGCGCGGCCATCGACGGCGCCCATTTTACCAATGACCAGCTGATGGCGGAAATCGAGGGCATCCTTTGGGACCAACGGGAAACGGAAAGAGAAGAAGAGGAAGCGGCCGTACCGGCCTGACGTCCTCGCACCGGAGGGACATGATGAACAATCCATTCGAACCCGTGATCGTCGGTTTCTTGTGTAATTGGTGTTCCTATCGCGCGGCGGACCTGGCCGGAACGGCGCGCCTGAAATACGCGCCCAACATGCGCGCAATCCGCGTCATGTGCAGCGGCCGGGTGGATCCCCAATTCGTACTGAAAGCCTTTCGCGAGGGCGCCGACGGCGTGATGATCGCCGGTTGCCACCCGGGCGCCTGCCATTACGTGGAGGGTAATATCAAGGCGCTGAAGCGATTCGTGCTGCTGCGCTCCTTGCTGCAGCAGTGGGGCATCGAAAAAGAGCGCCTCCAAATCGTCTGGGCCTCGGCATCCGAGGGCACTATCCTGGCCGAGGCCGTCAACCGCATGACCGAAGAGATTCGCGCCCTGGGACCCCTACAATGGCAACCGGGCCGAACTGTCGCGCAACGGGAACCGGAACTCGCGGAGGTTTGAGATGGAACACAAAGAAAAGCCCAAGCTGGCTATGTACTGGGCGTCCTCCTGCGGGGGATGCGAAATTTCCGTGCTCAATATCGGCGAACACATCTTGACCGTGGATCAGGTCTTCGACCTGGTGTTCTTCCCGTGTATCGCCGACTTCAAGGTTTCCGATGTCGCGAACTATCCCGACGGCTACATCGACCTGTGCCTGTTCAACGGCGCCATTCGCAACTCGGAAAACGAGGAAACGGCCCGGCTCTTGAGACAGAAGTCGAAGGTGATGGTTGCCTTCGGTTCCTGCGCCTATGAGGGCTGCATACCGGCCCTGTCCAACCTGACCTCCAAGCAAGCCACGTTGGCAACGGTCTACGACGACAACCCGTCACTGGACAATCCCGAGCACATCCGACCGCTGGAGGAAGCGGAGGTACCCGAGGGTATGCTGGACCTGCCGGAATTCTACGACAGGGTCAAAACCCTGGACCAGGTGGTTCCCGTGGATTACACCATCCCGGGCTGCCCGCCCGAACCGGAACAGATTTGGGCGATCCTGCAAGTGGTGGTCGCCGCCTTTACCGAGGGCGCGCCCCTGCCGCCGCCCGGCGCCATCCTGGGCGCGGGCGACCGCGCGCTTTGCGATGAGTGTCCGTTGGCAAGGGAAGAAAAGGCCGTCAGCCGCTTCTACAGGCCGTTTGAAATCGACCCCGAACCCGGCAAGTGTTTGCTGGATCAAGGCATCGTCTGCATGGGCCCGGCGACGCGCAACGGTTGCAAGGCGTTGTGCCCTCGCGTGGGTATGGGCTGCCGGGGCTGCTACGGACCCATGGAAGGCGTGGAGGACCAGGGCGCCAAAATGCTCAGCGCCATTGCCTCCACAATCGATGTCGGCGACCCTGCCGATTTGGATGAAGAAGAACTGGAACGCAAGATCGAGGAAGTGGTGGCAACCCTCCCCGACCCGGCCGGAACCTTCTATCGCTTCAGCATGGGTCACTCCCTGCTGCGCGGCGCCCGGCCGGAGCCCGAAGCGGTCACTGAAGGAGGGGGCTCATGAAACGCATTACCATCGATCCCATTACCCGTCTGGAAGGGCACGGCAAAATTCAGATCTTCCTGGATACGGAAGGCGACGTGGCCAATGCCTACCTGCAAATCCCCGAACTGCGCGGGTTTGAGCGCTTCTGTGTCGGCCGGCCGGCCGAGGAGATGCCGCGCATCACCAACCGAATTTGCGGCGTGTGTCCCGAGGCTCACCACATGGCCGCCACCAAGGCGCTGGATGACCTGTACGGCATAGAACCCTCCTCCGCCGTTCAGAAACTGCGCGAGTTGTTCTACATGGCTTTTTATGTGACCGATCACACCACGCACTTCTACGCGCTGGGCGGACCCGATTTCGTGCTGGGTCCCGACGCACCGCCCGCGGAACGCAACATCCTGGGCGTGATCCACAAGGTCGGCGTAGAGATCGGCAAACAGGTGATCGACTGTCGCATGAGAAACCACGGCGTCATCAAACTGCTGGGCGGACGCGGCGTTCACCCGGTGGCCGGTCTTCCCGGCGGCTGGAGCAAGGCCCTGAGTGAAGAAGATCGGGTCAAGGTGGAGGCGATCGCAAAGGAAAATGTAGCCTTCGCCCAATTCAGCCTGAAGCTTTTCGACGACATTGTCCTCGGCAACAAGAAGTACGTGGATCTGGTCTGCTCCGACGCCTACAGCCACAGCACCTATTCCATGGGCATGGTGGACAGCAGCAACCGCGTCAACTTCTACGACGGCTTGATTCGCGTGGTGGACCCCGAAGGCAAGGAAGTGCTGTTGTACCACCCCAAGGATTACGCCGAACACATCGGCGAGCGGGTGGAACCCTGGACCTACCTGAAGGTTCCCTACCTGAAGGATATCGGCTGGCAGGGCTATACGGACGGCGCCGACAGCGGCGTTTACACCGCCACGCCGCTTTCCCGCCTTAATGTATCCGACAGCATGGCAACGCCCCTGGCTCAGGAAGCCTTCGAGCGCTTCTACGAAACCCTGGGGACCGGTAAAGTAGACGGCCGCTACCGTCCCGTGCATTTCCGGCTGGCAACCCATTGGGCTCGCCTGGTGGAACTGCTCTATGCCGCCGAACGCATGCTGGAGCTCTCCCAAGACGAAGAGATCACCGATCCCAACCTCAGGCCGCAAGTCACCAATACGCCCCGCATGGGCATCGGCAGCGTGGAAGCCCCGCGCGGCACCTTGACGCACCACTATACCACCGACGAAAACGGCATCCTGACCGGGGTCAACCTGATCGTCGGCACCACCAACAACTACGCGGCCATCGCCATGTCGATCAAGAAGGCCGCCATGTCCCTGATTCATGCCGGCGTGATCGTCACGGAGGGTTTACTGAACCGGGTGGAAATGGCGTTCCGCAGCTATGACCCGTGTATGTCTTGCGCCACTCATTCTCTTCCGGGGCAAATGCCGCTGGAGTTGACCATTCGCGACGCCGACGGCAACATCATCCAAGAACTGTCACAATACGTTGGGAGTGAAGCATGAGAACCCTGATCATCGGCATGGGGAACCCAATCCTCACCGATGACGGGGTGGGGGTGAAAGTGGCGCGTGTTTTAACCGAACACCTCGCCGGTCGCTCCCAAATCAAAATCGCGGAAGCCTGCACGGGCGGGCTCCGCATCATGGAAATGGCGCTGGGCTATGATCGGGTGGTGTTGATCGACGCCATCTGCCGCAAGGGCGGTCGGCCCGGCGTCTTTCATCGTATGACCCTGGCCGATATCGCCCGCATGTCGCCCACCCAGAACATGGCCTCGGCACACGACACCAGCCTGATCACCGCGTTGGAAATGGGCAAGAAGCTGGGCTTGGAACTGCCCGGGGAATGGATCATCTACGCGGTCGATGTGGACGACATCCATGATTTCAGCAGGCACTTAACCCCGGAAGTAGCCCGCGCCGTTCCTCGATTGACGCAAACCATTCTGGACGACCTCGGCATCGCCTCGGCAGCCTGACAAAGAGGGCGCTATGCATGAACTGGCCATTGCGGAGAATATCTTCTCCACGGTCCTGGGGGAGATGGAAGCAAGGCGACTCGCGGCGCCCGTTAAAATCGGTTTGTGCATCGGCAGTTTGAGCGGCGTCGCGCCGGACGCCCTGTCCTTCAGTTTCGATATCATCAAGGCGGAAACGCCCCTGGCCGAAACCCGGCTGGACATAGAACGCCGCCCCGCGCGAGGCGCATGTCAACAATGCGGCCGCCGGTTCGACCTGGAGGAACCGGCGTTCCTATGCCCGAACTGCGGTTCACATAGAATTCAAGTCAAGGACGGACGGCAATTGGATATCACCTACCTGGAGGTGCCTGAATGAGCCGCACCATTAAACTGGACCAACCCGTCCTGGCCGAGCACCTCCGCCGGGCCGATCACCTGCGCCGGACCTTCCGGCGTAACGGCGTCGCGGTATTGAACCTGGTCAGCTCTCCGGGCGCGGGCAAGACCACCCTGCTGGAACGAACAATCGAGGCACTGAGCCCACGGCTTGCGATCGCGGTCATTGCCGGAGACGTGCAGACTCAAATCGATGCGGACCGGGCCCGCGCGGCGGGCGCCCGCTGGGCCGGACCGGTGGAAACCAACGGAACCTGTCATTTGGAGCCCTGGATGATCGAAGACCGGATTGCCGACCTGGACCTGGCCGCAATCGACCTGCTGTTCATAGAAAACGTGGGTAACCTTGTCTGCCCGGCCGTTTACGATTTGGGGGAACACCACAAAGCAGTCATGCTCAGCACGGTGGAAGGCGACGACAAACCCCTGAAATACCCGGTCATGTTCCGCAACGCCTCGACCATGATCATCAACAAAACGGACCTGTTGGGCCTGACGGATTTCCAAATAGACCGAGCCGAAGAAAACGCCCGCCGTATCAACCCGGATCTGGTCATTTTCAAACTATCCTGCAAGACCGGGGAAGGCCTGACAGCCTGGTTCGACCGGCTGCTAGAAATGGCGAACTCACTGTTGCCACACAAAACCCAGGGCAATCCGGAGTGAGCCTTCGGGTGATGCAGAATGGAAAAAATCACGTCAGGGATTTCGAAATGTGTTCCCGGCGCTTCCCGTATCGAGTCATGGAGAATCTCGAACGTCTCCAAGCGATTGCTTCAGGTCATCGAGATTCATCCAACCGGAAGGGTCCTCCAAGCGGCGATCGATTTCTTCCAGGTAGCCCGGTTCTCGTTTCATACAAATGGCGGTAAGGTGAGCCAACAGATGGTTCTGTTCTTCCGGAGTACGACGTTCTATTTCTCGTTCCAGCGCGGTCAACTCCACGGCGCTTCTCCTTTTCTATTCGCTACAATCAGTTTAATGGAATCCAGGCCGTATTCCAAGCCTATAAGCATAGAGCTTGAGCAATCGCCTGCTTCTCTTAAAAGTGGAATGTAGCCTTGGCGCCGAAATAGTTCCAATCCGGTTCGAGGAGATTATCGAGGTTCGGAATATCGAACGCCGCGATCAGGCCGATACCGTCGATCTCGTGCCATTCCAGCTTGACGGTCCAGGAGGTACCCAGGTCGATACGGGCGCCGATGCCGGTGTCCTTTTGCCAGGCCAGGTGATTGGGTACACCGAGTAAGGCAATCAACTCCCCGTCCTTGTCGTTTTTGTTTCCGAAGAATTCATTGTAACCGGCGTTCAGTTCTACCCGGTCATTGATGCGATAGGTGGCCTGCACGTACCAACCCGCCGGCTCGGAAAGCACGTTGTCTTGAACGCTATATGCCGACCACTCTCCGGTAAAAGACCAGTTCTCGGCCTGGTAATCCAACGACCAGACCACCAGGCTGATGCCGTCCAAATCAATAAGGACCGGCGTTCCGTCAAAGAGGGTCAGCGAGCCGGACATATCGAGTTCGTAGAAGGTACCTCCCAGGGAAAGACCATCCAGCGGCGTATTCCATTTCAGGAAGCCCCCAAATAACTTATCGCTTTTCAGAGAGGGGTCGACATAAGGCAGGAAGCCGGCCAGAGACATCAGCAGGCTTTCGGTTCCAGGGCTTTCCTCGTCCATATTAAGCGATCCGGTGTAAAGTTCGTAGTCTAAATCGCCCGGGAGGTGACCGTAAATGCTGAAACCGTCATAAGCAAGGACGATATCGCGATTACCATCCGGGTAGACACTCTGAGGCACCCAGATCGTAGAGCGCAAAAAATCGACATCCCGTTCCTGGTTATACAAACCGATGGGCTGCTTGATCCTGCCGACTCGAATGCCCAGTTCATCGCGCGGTCGGTAATCACCCAAGGCCCAATCGATAACCACCTCATGATTCCCGATATCGCCCAAATCGCGGGCAAAGAACTGCATGCCCAGCCTTAAATCGTCCCTAAGGGATTTGGAGATATTGAGCCCTACTTCAGAAAACTCGAACGTGCCGTCTTGGGTCGGCGCCCAATAATCGTGTTCGGAGGAGTCCAAATAACCCTGGCTGATAAAACCGTGGACCTCCAAATCTCTAAGCTGGGCCCAAACGGGCTTGCACACGACAAGGATCATCAGCAGTAATCCATATCTATAGCTGTACCCGGTCTTCTGCCGTAACAAACCGGCCTCCCTTTCAGATGGAATCTGTTGAAGACCATGTCATCATGAAATCACTCATCTCCACGAGGGGATAAGAGCCGAAATCATGAATGAACAGGTGGTGTGTGAACGTTTCATAACGTGTGTATTTATGATGATACATTGTCCTTCCCAGGTGCTTGATCTGCCGGATTGACTCGACCCGCTTTTTTCGGCTTCGGCCGAATCAGGATGAATCCTCCTGTATCTCGATCGAGCGCACACCCTTCAGTGACGCCTTGCCGCTCACGAAACCGATTCCGCCCGGTGTTCGAGCCACGAAAGCTATGACTTCCTGCTCGCTTGTGAAAGAAGTGGGCGGTACGCCCTTACCGGTGAAGATCTGACGTTTCCAAAAGGTAGAAAACTGCCGCGGTGTCTTGCGGACGTTCCGCGCCAGGAAGGACTCTTGTAACTCGGCCCTTTGCAGCATCACGGGAACGATCCTGCCGCCGTCGTTCCAACGTACTTTCTTGTTCAAATAGATATGCTGCAGGTCCTTCTTGCTCAGGAACCTGGTTTCGTTTTCCGGATGAACGATCACCACCAGGTCTTGTGCACCGAGGTGCGCGCTGATCATCAGCAATATCCAGCAGGTAACGAATGATTTTTGTTTCATGGCCGGCGCACCTCGCATGCGGTGCGGTAGCCGGGCCGGTACGGTTCAAGCATATTCACCGGGTGGAGGGAATGATCGGCGGCGGCCCGGTGGATGTCTTCATTGACACGCCTGCGATCATCTCTTGAGACCCGACCGATTTCGAACTCGTCGATACCGACCGGATAGCGGGCAAAAAACAGTGTGTACCAAGGCTTTGGCTTCTGTCGAACCAAAATGGCCCTCCTCTAGAAAGGATCTCCAAAGGAACTTTTTTCCATCTGTTTGGAACCACATTTCTCCTTAACGGATAACCGACTCGGATTAATTACCTAAAATTTGGAAAAAACCTACGCCATGTAAACCAACACGAAACTCACAGGTTTGCCGGTCGCTCTATACCTTGAAGCTCTTGAAAATATGCTGAAGCCGCCGGCTCCTTCAAGCATGGCCCGATATTCACGGGCAAGACCGGCCAAGGTGCTTTTCCCCTCCGTCTCACTTTTTCCATTTCAAAACTTTTGGAAACTGACAAATCAAAAAACAAATTGCCGGAAAACTTTGTCAAGACAAGAAAAACACTTTTGTAAATTCGATTTACTCCGATCAGTCATCAAGACATAAGTAATTCATCGACCAGGTCACGGACCGTTTTGATTCGATGTTGCCGGTTACCCGCTGGAAAAAGAAGCACGACTCGATCCAAAGGGAGGCTCTCGTTGGCCGGCATGAGGAAAAAACGGAAAGTCCCGGGCTGGACGCTACCGGTGTTGCTGCTTGCCTGGTTACCCGCCTGGGGACAATCTCGGGAGTTGGAGGTCCACGGTTTTGTCAGCCAGGGCTATCTCGACTCTTCCGAGCACGACTTTTGGGCGCCGACTCGAGGTGGAACGTTCGAGTTCTCGGAGATCGGCTTGAACCTTTCAAAAAAGTTCCGCGATGACCTGAGGGTGGGTATTCAATTCTTTGCTCGCGACCTGGGTGATCTGGGCAACCACGAGGTTGAAATTGACTGGGCCCTGGGTGAATATCGTCCGCGCGATGAGTTCGGGATTCGCATCGGTAAAATCAAGCAACCCCACGGACTGTACAACCAGGAAAGGGACGTGGACCTGCTGCGCTCCCAGATCTTTTTACCGCAAAGTGTTTACCCGGAGGGAACGCGGGAGTTGGTGCTCGCTTTTCAGGGGTTGAGCATCTTCGGCACGCTGGCGGGTGTTTTAGAATATGAATTCTACACGGGCAGCCGCGACTTGGATGAGGAGAACCCGGGTCTCACCACCACCTTGTTGGTATTGAACCAATTCCGGCCTTACTTAAACCCGTCGATGACCAACGACAGCCTGTACGGCGGAGCATTGCGGTGGGAAACGCCCCTGGAGGGCATGAGGCTGGGCGTCAGTTGGCACGAACAGGATATATCGGCTTCCGTGGTGCAGCTCAACGGAATACCGCAAAACTTCGATTTGGAAGGCCTTTCCCAAATCGTTCTCTCCATGGAGTACGAAACCGGCAGCTGGATGGTGAATGGAGAATGGACGGAGAATTTCGTAGCCGATGACTCTCTTCCGGGAGAACCCGCGGGCTGGTATGTAGGCGGCTCCTACCGGATAAACAACCGCTTCGAAGTCAATGCCAACCACAATGAGTTCTACGGCTTCAAGGACGACAAGGACGGCAGCGCCTTTGAACCGTTGGGGCTTCCCGGATACCTGGTCTTCCAAAAAGATACGTCACTGGGAGTCAGGGTGGATTTCAATGACTCGTGGTTGCTCAAGGTTCAGTACAATCAGGTAGAAGGTCTTGGTTTGATTTCGGCCTACGATTTACTGAATCGCGATAATACCGGCGAACCGGATTGGCACTATGTCGGTGTCAAAGCCACGTACCATTTTTAAAGGAGGCGACAGACATGTGTTTGTGGAAGAAACTTTTCTGTACCGTCCTGTTGTCTAACCTCCCTTTAGCCGCCCAGGACGTGGTCATGATCATCAATCCCGGTAATGAAACGCAATCCCTGACCACGAAAGACCTGCAAAAGATCTATATGAACAAGAGATCTCGCTGGAGCAGCGGAGACCATATCGTGTCGGTAACGCTGGAGTCCGGCGCCGTGCACGAGAGTTTTTTAAGAAAATACCTGCGAAAAGATAAACGCCAGTTTTCCACCTTTTGGAAGCGTCTTCTCTTTACGGGAAAGGGCGTGCCGCCGACCTCGTTCGCCAACGAGGAAGAGGTGGTTGCCTTTGTGGCCAAAACGCCCGGCGCCATCGGGTATGTCAGCGCTAAAGCCAACCTGAAAGGAGTCGTCGTCGTGCCGATACAAAACGATTCCTGATCACCCGTGGAACAATGCCGGTTGACGGATCGGTTCCACCCCGGGCATTCAGGAAGCGACCGTTCGCTTCCGACCCGGGGTCCCGAGGGCGGCCCGAACGGTTCTCCGAAGGAAATTTTCGAAAGTAAATAAAAGCTCTAATCCAAGCCTTTTCTTGTAAGTAAAAGCCAATGATGCCGGCCGGCTCAAGTTTATCTTTCATTTGAAGATAGGTATAGTTAGGGAAATGCTCGAATGGTCGGAAAAATATCCGGGCTATATCCCGTGATTTGACTTTTCCTTCCGGCCGCCCGTGACCGTATGTTTCAGGAGCCCCGGGACAGGTAGCTCCATAGGTTTGATTGCATGCTACGAGACTTGAAAGTCCAGTACAAGATCTTACTGTTTCCCATGATCGCGCTTGTCTTTTTCTTGCTTTCTTACGCCATGACCCGTTTCATGGCTCAGCGGAACGACGCCCTGACCCTGGAAATCGAGAACAAGCATGTCCCGACCATGGAACTGAACCGCGCCCTCGAGTATTTGCTGACTTCCATTCGGCAGGCGCTCCAGGACGCGGCCTCGATCGGTGATATAGAACCGTTGAAGGAAGCCGATGATCATGCCGACAGCCTGCTGGAAAAAATCGCCGGGGCAAGGGACAGTTCCTCCATAGACCCGGCAATTCTCACTGAAATGCAAACGCGCTTTACCGATTACTATGAGCGTGCCCGGCCCTTGACATTGCGTTTGATCCAGGGCGATACAACCGGTGTCGCTTTCAACACGGAACTCCAACAACTGACAGATGACTACAACAACCTGGACGCCTTCATCAAGCAGTCGATAAAAGCCGCTGATCTCGCCGCTCAAGGCGCCTTCACGCGAACCCGGGAGAGCCACCGGAGATTCATGAAATTCTCCCTTGCCGGCACGATCGTTTCGGTTTTGCTGCTGCTGATCCTGTCTTTTATCTTGGGCCGATCGATGACCGTTCCGCTCGCGAAAGTGGTCCGGGGCCTGCAACATTTCACCCCGGGCAGCAGCGGCATCGACGATTCGCTGCTGGGCCGCGATGAAATCGGTGAGCTGGCGCGGGCTTTCAACCATATGGCCGCCGAGCTGCGCGATACGACCGTATCGAAGGACTACATCGAGAGCATCATCGGTTCGATGAACGACGCCTTGTTCGTGATCTCGCACGAGGGCCGCGTGAACCTGGTAAACGACGCGGCCTTGTTGCTTCTGGGCTATAACGAAGAGGAACTCACCGGACGCCCCCTGGAACCGCTTTTGGCCCGCAACGAAGCCACCTCGGCGGCCGGTCTGTTGGAGCAGGTGCAAAAGCATGCCATAACCAACCTCGAAGTATCGCTTAGGGCCAAGAACGGACAGAAAGTGCTGGTGTCCCTGTCGGGGTCCGCCATTTGGGACGAGCGCAAAGAGTTCAGAGGCATGATCATCCTCACCCGAGACCAGCGCGAAATACGGGAGTTGATCGACAACCTGCAAACCGTTACCAAGGAACAGGCGGAGCAGAACTGGATCAAGACCAACGTCAACCATATCATGGGGCTGGCCCAGGGACGAGCCCGGCCGGCAGACCTTGCGGACGCCGTGATCAGGGAATTGACCCCGCTTATCGAAGGCGGTTTCGGTCTCTTCTATCTTTTCGAACGGCAAGGAGCGGAATTTTTACTCAGTCCCCAGGGTTGCTACGCGATCGGCAAGGAGCAATGCCGAAAAGCGGTGTTCAAACCGGGAGAGGGCCAGGTCGGTCAATGCGCCCTGGAGAAAAAAGCGATACTGCTGGGCGATATCCCGCCCGGCTATATCCGGATCGCCTCCGGCTTGGGAAGAGCGCTTCCCCGGGTCATTCTCTTCCAACCCATCCTTTTCGAGGGCGAGGTCAAGGGCGTTCTGGAGATCGGTTCCTTCAAGGAGTTTACCCCCACCCAAAGGGCTTTTCTCGACCAACTCAGCGACCAGCTCGGCGTGATCATCGACAGTACCGAACGACGGCTGCAAACGGAAAGACTGTTGTCCGAAACCCAACTGCTGGCCGAGGCATTGAAGAAACGCACCCATGAAACCGAACTTCAGTCAGACAAACTCAAAGCGGCGAACATGGAACTGGCGCGACGCGCCGTCGAGTTGGAGAGAACACAGCAGGAACTGGTCCAGAAAGCGCACCAGGCCGGCATGGCGGAAATTGCCGTCAGCGTCCTCCACAATGTCGGCAATATCCTCAACAGCGTGATTACCTCCAGTGAATTCGTCCGGCGGAAATTGAATAACTCCAAACTACGCTCGCTGGTGCTTGCCAACGAGTTGCTGAGGCAGAACCGCAACCGCCTCGGCGAGTTCATGGAGGTCGATCCCAAGGGCCTGCAATTGGTTAATCACCTTACCAAGCTGGAGAAGAACCTGACCAAAGAGCGCGAGGCCATGCATGCCGATATTTGCAGGGTGATCGACAAGACCCAATTGATCCGCGATGTCATCATGGCCCAGCAGGATTACGCCTCGGGTGGTTTTCAGTCAGAAGCCTTGTGTTTGCAGGATGCCGTCGAGGACGCGCTCAAGATTCAGGAAATCGACATCCAAACCAGGGGCATCCTGGTGGAAAAGCATTTCCAGCCGGCGGTTCCCAAAATCATGTTGCAGCGCACCAAGCTGATCCACATCCTGGTCAATATCTTCAAAAATGCGGCGGAAGCCATGATCGACGAGAAGAAAATCACCATTTTCGTGAACCGTGACGAACACTACGCTTTCATCAAAATCTCGGACACGGGCCACGGCATCCCCAAAGAAAACCTGGAGGCCATTTTCTCCCATGGATTCACCACCAAAACCGAGGGTCACGGCTTCGGCCTGCACAGTTGCGCCAACGCCATGGTAGAAATGAACGGTCAGATGTGGGCCGAAAGTAAAGGGCCCGGTACCGGCGCAACCTTTATTTTAAAATTCCCCCTGGCCTCGGTTACCGAAGAAAAACTACCCCAGGTAGCGGGCCGGGTTTGATACCCTGGGCGCGCGCATCCCGCGTGCATCCAAGCCAAGCATCGCCCTCCGGGCGAGGCGAAAAACCCTGGGCGCGCACGCATCCCGCGTGCATCCAAGCCAAGCATCGCCCTCCAGGCGAGGCGAGGCGAAACTCCTGGGCGCGCACGCATCCTGCGTGCATCCAAGCCGAGAATCGCCCTCCAGGCGAGGCGAGGCGAAACCCCTGGGCGCGCACGCATCCTGCGTGCATCCAAGCCGAGAATCGCCCTCCGGGCGAGGCGAGGCGAACCCCCTGGGCGCGCACGCATCCTGCGTGCATCCAAGCCGAGAATCGCCCTCCGGGCGAGGCGAGACGAAAAACCCTGGGCGCGCACGCATCCTGCGTGCATCCAAGCCGAGAATCGCCCTCCGGGCGAGCCGAGGCGAAACCCCTGGGCGCGCACGCATCCTGCGTGCATCCCGAACCGGATCATTGACGGTCAAATTTTCACGGATCATAGTTGCATGGGTTGACCGCGACCGCATTTGTTGACCGGCAGACCGCATGGGTAGACCGGCAGACCGCCCGGGTTGACCGGCCGAACACATGGGTAGACCGGCAGACCGCCCGGGGTAGCCGCCAGGGCCATATCCTCGCAAACCTCGGACATGTCCCCGGCGGCCTCCGCTACCGGTTAATCCAAGCTAAAGTCCGTAACCCGATCCAGCCGATAGCTCTCTTGAGAGCATTGAAAACCTCTTGGGCCTGTGATAATTTCGTGGCGAGAAAAAACAAGTGGAGTGCTAAATTTATTGGGTGGAATCAAGCTTGTCCGGTGTGAAGATCTGTTAAAGATTGAAAGAATTGCCTGGGGGCGGTGAGTGGTCTACCTCGCCGGTTATGAACTTCAAAAGAAAATATTTATGGGGCATCGGTCCATCGTCTACGGTGCGATCCGCCTGGCAGATCAGTTGCCGGTCGTCGTCAAGGTCTCCGCCCAGAGTGTGCCCGATTCAGTAGAGCTCAAACGGTACCGGCGAGAGTTCGAACTGGGAAGTCGTTTCCAGCATGAGCACATTATCGGCTACCTCGGTTTGGAACGTCATCCAAACGGCCTGGCTTTGATCGAGGAAGATTTCGGGGGCGTCGCCCTGCGCGGTCACATTCCTGACAAGGGCATGGACCCGGCGCTCTTCTTGAAACTGGCCCTCCAGCTGACCGAGGGGCTTCAGGCCGTCCACGCCGGGAATATCATTCATAAGGATATCAAACCCGGCAACATCGTCATCGCGGGAGAGACTGTCAAGATCATCGATTTCGGCATCGCCTCCGAGTTGAGCCGGGAAACCCGGCAGGTGGTCGGTCCGGCTGTGCTTGAAGGTACGCTGACCTATATCTCGCCGGAACAGACAGGTCGCGTCAATCGTCACCTGGACTACCGCTCCGATTATTATTCGCTGGGCGCCACCTTCTACGAAATGCTCACGGGTGTCCCGGTTTTTCAAACCGATGATCTTCTGGAGATGATCCACTGCCATATCGCCAAGGTACCCGTTCAGCCGGATCGGATCAGGAAAAGCATACCGGCCGGCGTTTCCCAAATCGTGATGAAGCTGCTTGAAAAAAACGCGGAGGCGCGTTACCAAAGCGGCTTCGGCCTGAAAGCCGATCTGGCCGGGTGCTTGCGAGAACTGGAAACCGAGGGGAAGGTAAGCGTCTTTACTCCGGGCGCTAGTGATTACTCCGAGAAGTTCCAGGTATCCCAAAAACTTTATGGCCGCGAACAAGAGATTGAAACCCTGGTCCACACCTTTGACGAGGTGGCCGACGGACATACAACCATGGCCCTTGTTTCCGGCTACGCGGGCGTGGGAAAGTCCCGGTTGGTCAACGAACTGCGCGCCGGCATCGCCTCACGGCGCGGTTACATGGTCTCGGGCAAGTTCGATCAGTTTCAGAGAGATGTCGCCTATTCCGCACTGGTGTTCGCCTTTGAAGAACTCGCCAATCAGATTCTGGGTGAAGAAGAGGAGGCCGTCCGCGCCTGGCAACATTCTTTGCGGCAGGTCCTGGGCCCCAACGGCCGCGTCATTGTGGACTTCATCCCGGATTGGGAACACCTGATCGGCGTGTGGCCGCCGTTGCCCGAGTTGGCGGACCAGGAAAACCGGAACCGCTTCCACCTGGTTTTTCGCGATTTCATTTCGGTGCTTGCCCAAAAGAACCATCCCCTGGTCCTCTTCCTGGACGACCTGCAATGGGCCGATGCCGGCTCTTTGGAGCTCATCTCTCAACTGCTGTCCTGGGGCCGTACCGAAAGCCTGATGGTAATCGGCGCATTTCGGGACAACGAGATCAGGGATTCACAATGGATGTCGCTTTCCCTGGACGAGATCAAAAAGGCGAAGACAAACATCGTTGAGTTGCACCTCGAATCGTTAAAGACCGAGCATATTGCCGCACTCCTGGCGGATACCTTGGGTGGAGATCTCCAATGCACTCAGGCCCCGGCCGACCTTCTGACCCAAAAGACGCGCGGGAATCCCTTTTTCCTCAATGAATTGCTGCACATGCTCCACGGGGAAGGGCTGGTCCATTTTTCCCAGGAGCTGGGACGCTGGGATTGGGACCTGGAACAAATCCGCCGGGCGGAGGTAGGCGATACCGCGGCAGCCTTTATGGTTTCGCGCCTGAAGCAACTCCCCGCCGAGGTTCAAAAGGCCCTTCAACTGGCCGCCTGTATCGGGAACCTCTTCGATTTGGAAACCCTGGCCTATATCGAGGAACGGAAACCTCGCGATGTTGCCGAATCCTTGAGAACCGCGGCCCGCTTCGGCCTGATAACGCCCTTGGACGAGGATTTCCGCCTGGCGCACCTTTTGGGAAACGAAAAAGACGAGACAGTCCCCAAGGTCCGCTACAAATTCGGCCACGACCGCATCCAGGAGGCGGCCTATTCGTTGATTGACAAGGACAGGCTGCCCGAGGTCCACCTCCACATCGGCAGGCTGCTCCTGCGTCAATGCAAACATAGGGAAAGCGAAAAAATCTTCGAAATCGTACGCCACCTGAACCGTGGCAGCGAGCTCGTTACGGAACCTGAAGAGCGGCTGTCGCTGGTGCGGCTCAACAAGACGGCCGCGGAAAAAGCCAATGCGGCCTCTGCTTTTCGCTCTGCCCTGCCTTATTTGGAGACGGCCCTCGCCCTGCTGCCCGAGGATACCTGGGAAAGGCACTATCGACTGACCTTCGATCTGGTTCGGAGTTGTTCCCACACCGCTTTTTGGGCCGGTCAACCGTCGTTGGCGGAAACCCGCAGCCGTCTCTTACTGGACCGGGCTCAAACGACCTTGGAAAAAGCGGAGACCCTTTGCATGCGCGCCGACCAGTACACGCTCATCGGCAACGTGGAAAAAGCCATTGACGCCGGTCTTCATGGCTTGCGCCTGTTGGGTGATCGATTAACGCGCAACCCAAGCCGTCTTTCCATAGAAATCGGACGCATGGTCTTGAGCCGTCGACTCAGCGAGAAAAGCATCCTGAACTTGATGAACCTCCCGGAGATGAAGGAACCCAAGGCGCTGCTTCGCCTCAAGCTGCTCATGAATATGATTACCGCGGCCCATGCGGTCGGCTATAGAAAGCTGATCTGGCAAGCCGGGATCAATATGGTCCAGTTGATCCTTCGTTATGGCAAATGCCCCGATGCAGCGCCCTGCCTGTCCGGTTTCGCGATGATGTTATGCGGCAGTCTCAGCGGGGGAGGACGTGGATTTAATAGGGGAGGGGCACTCGCTCGCCTGGCCATCGACCTGAACCGGAGTTACCGGGATATTCCCAAGAGGTGTCGAACCCTGATGGTCAGCGGTTATGCCTTGACCTGGACCGAACACTGGCGGGAATTTGTCGCGGTATTGAAGCAAGCGATCAAGGCGGGCCTGGAAGGCGGCGATTTGCTGTACATGGCCTATGCGAGTTACCAGGTGGTCTATTGGGAGCCCGCTCTCGACCTCCTCACCTGTCTGGCGAATGGTGAAGATTACCTGGCTTTGATCGCGGACGCCAACTACCCGTCCATGTCGGACTCGGCGCACATTCTGCAACAATACCGAGCGGCCCTATGCGGCAAGACGCAAGGCCCGTTTTCTTTGGATGACGATACCTTCGATGAAGCGGCTTGCCTGGCTCGCCTGGAACAAGCCCGGTTTCTTACCGGCGTGGCCGTCTACCACGTGGTTAAACTCAAGTTGTGTTTCTTTCACCAGGATAATGCCCTGGCGCTGGAGCAGGTGGACCGGGCGGCGGGTATGATCAAACTGATTTCAAGCCAGACCTACACGGTGGAATATTACCTGTACTCCTTTCTGGTCCATGCCGCGCTTTATCCCACCATGAAAGCAGCGTTGAGAAAGAAAGCCCGCCGGCGCATGCGTGAAGCGCATCGGCGCATGAAGAAATGGGCTGCCTTTTCGCCGCTGAATTTCCGCCACCACTATTTACTGATGGAGGCGGAGCTGGCCCGGCTGAAGAAGAAAAACCATCGCGCCGCGGAGTTATACGCCCGGGCGGCAGCCGCCGCCAAAGAGAGCGAATACCCTCAATTCGAGGCCTGTGCCAACGAGTTGGCGGCCCGGTTTCATCTGGAACGGGGCACGGTCCAGGTCGCCGCGGTTCACCTGATCGACGCTTATAGCTTCTACCTGAAATGGGGCGCCACCGTAAAAGTGAAACTTTTGGAGCGGCAATACGGTCAGAGTCTTCTCAAGATCAAAACCCTCGAAAGGTTTTCGGGAACCGAACAAGAGCGGGTTTCGGGGACCATGACAGCCGTCGCAACCCTCCAAGATACCGACAGCACCAATTCCACAAACGCCCATGCCCTGGACATGGCCTCCGTGTCCAAATCGGCCATGGCCATTTCCGGTGAAATCAATCTGGCCCGGTTATTGGAGCGCATGATGCGTATCATCATCGAGAGCGTCGGCGCCCAGAGAGGTTTCTTTATTATGGAAACGGAACAGGGGCTGCGCCTCCAGGCATCGGCGGACATGGGCTCTGACGAGGTCGCCGTGGTTCAGGACCGGCCCCTGGACCAGGGACCTCCCCTTTCGGCCGCCATCGTGCGTTATGTGATACGGACCGGCAAAAATGTGGTTTTGGCAAATGCTACCGCGCGGGGACCCTATACCAACTGCCCGCACGTGGTGAAGCACCGGCCCAAATCCGTACTCTGCACGCCGGTGCGCCAACAGGACCGCATCACGGGGGCTTTGTACCTGGAGAACAATCTCGTCTCCGGCGCCTTTAATGAAACCCGGGTGCAGGTGTTGGATATCCTCGTCGCCCAAGCGGTCATCTCACTGGAAAACGCCCGCTTGTTCGAGCAGGCGAGAATGGCCGCGGCACAGGTGAGTCAAATGAACGAGAATCTGGAACGCCGGGTCAAGGAGCGCACCGCCCAACTCCGGTCGGCGCAAAGAGAACTGACCCAACAGGCCCATCAGGCGGGCATGGCTGAAATTGCCACCACGGTTCTCCACAACGTGGGCAATATTCTCAACAGCGTCATCACCTCCAGCCAGATCATTCAAAACAAGGTGGAAAGCTCTAAACTCAAGGGCCTGGTTCCCGCGGGCGATCTCTTGCGCCGCCATAAAGACCAACTGCAGGAGTTCCTGGTCAACGACCCCAAGGGTAGGAAACTGGTGGACTATTTCATCCGTATCGGCGGCATCATGGAGATGGAGAACCAGACGGCAAGGGAAAACATGGAACGGCTGGTCGACAAGATCTACGCCATTAAAGACGTCATCATGGCGCAGCAAAGTTATGCCTCCATGGGGTTTCGGAACGAGCCGCTCCAACTGAAAGAAGTCGTGGAACAAGCCCTTGACATGCAGGACAACCTGCTGGGGCAGGACCGGATCGATATCGATAAACGCTATGGGGAAGTGCCTACGATTCCCGTCCAAAAGGTCAAACTCATCCACACCCTCATCAACTTGTTGAAAAACGCCAGGGAAGCTATGGCGGGTATGAAGCCGGAGGAAAAGAAGATCACCATCACCATCGATCGGGATGAAGCCGGCGTTTTCCTGAAAATCGCCGATACGGGCCCCGGTATTTCCAAAGAGCACCTGGACAAGATTTTTGCGTATGGCTTCACGACCAAATCAGACGGCCATGGCTTCGGCCTGCACGGTTGCGCCAACGCCATGACCGAGATGGGCGGTTCTATTTCGGTTCAAAGCGGGGGCAATGGTCAAGGCGCTGCCTTCACGTTGAAGTTCCCTGTCGAAACCGAAGCGGCTCTTTTGGGCGGTTAAGACGATATTTCATCCTGACGGCCGGTCCCAAAAAGGAGCGGCAGCCCTGAAACCATTTAGCCGGCAACCGGTTAGTTGAACGGAGACCCCGCGGTTCCGCGAGGTCTCCGGTTGATTATCGGTTTATCTCAGGTCTTTGAGATCCTGGATCTCCGCTTCCGTGGCAAGGATGCTGCACTTTCGGTAAAGGTCCGTGTCATCGATACCGACGCGGATGACCACCATGCCGGGCTCCATGATATTGAGGTGTGCGGTTGTCATGCCCTGACGGTCAGTCAGAAGGGTGGTTTCGCGACCGTCCAAAGAAGTCATGGCGAATTCATTGGTGAATTCGGCTTTTCCTTCCACGACTTCAAAGACGAGTTGACGCTCCGGGATACCCCCGAGGAAATTTTCGGCAAAGGCGGTGATATTCATCTGGCCGACGGGTACCGTATCCGGTAAGGCATCGATCAAGATGTTGTCCACCTCCAGGTGGGTATAGAAGCCTTCCACGTGATCGAAGTGTTGTTCGGAAAAAACAATCGAGCCGATATTGACGGTGGGATCCTTACTGATATCGAGCCCGCGCATGCGGTAGGCGACCGTGCGGCCTTCATCATGCCTCAGGCCGGATCTGACCTTGGTCGTGATTTTCTTACCCGCTTTGGTGACGATTTCGATTTCGATGCGATCCAGGGCGGTATCACTGGGAACCCAGTCAATCTGAATCGAAGCGATGTCGTCGGCATCGATGCCCTCGACCTTGCGGTAGAGCTTGGTTTCCGTACCGTTGCTGTTCTTCTCCACGATTTTCACCACGACGGAATTGTCCTGGTAGACCTGGATGTCGGCGGAATCACCCGTATCGAACAATAACTCGATACCGAAGCCGTTGCCGATGAGGAAGGGCGTCATGTCCATTTCTCCGAGCATGATGCAGGCCGGGTGAGCCACATCGCTCATGTCGATCTGGAACCCGTCGCCGTGCTCCACGATATCGAAATTCAGGGCGCCGTTCACTACTTGAACGGGTCCGGTCGATCCCGGTAAGGTGCTGTAGCGATCGCCTAGTATTCCGTCTTCAAAAGTATCGACGAACACGGAGTTGGGAATACGGGATTGGCCGACGGCATCGTCCGCATACATGAGGGGGTCTAATTCAAGATAGGGGTTGCCGCCCTCAAAGGCCGCCTCGATATCACTTTCGGGGATGGTAGTCTCTTCAACCAGGCCGCCGTCCCTGTAGGCGATGAACTGGAGGCCGGATTCTTTTTTGGGACTGTTGCCGGGCGCGGTCCAGGAATAACAGTTGAAATCGCATCCCCTGTCAATGAGCAGTTTGATGATGCGCGCCTCGCGTTCTGCCGGCGTCTCGCCCCCTCGCCGGGCAGTGTCTCGCCAGGTGACGTTGCAGGTGTCTTTGTTCCAGTTGTACCAGACGTATTTTTCCCAAGGACCGCCGTTGGGTCCGGGGATGGGGAAATCGGCGTTGCCGGCGCTGTCGAAAACACACTTCGCGATACAGATGGGCTTTCCGTCGCAGATGACTTCACCTTTGAAGTAGAGGTCGTCCACGCAGTAGACTTCTACCGATTTATTACCGTTTGGGTCCTTGATGGTTTCTACATGTTTGCGGTGGGGGGCGTTCGGATCTTTACCGCCGCACGTGGTGCATTTGGGCTGGGCTGAGGCGTAAGGGGCGGAAACGAGCAAGCCGAAGGCGAGCAAAGAAGAAATGAGGGCCGGCAATTGACGAGGGGCATTAGAGACTTTGAAAGCAGAAACATTGGTTTTCATGCTTCCTCCTACTTGAATGAGTTGTCTTTGGTGATTGAGAATAAATGTCATGAATTATGTAGCAAGTCATTGATTTTTATGGGTAACGTCAAAAATCTTTTTTTTATTCCAAAAATTAACTATATAAAATCGCCTGACAATTAAAAAATTCTGAAAGATCCGAGTTCATGGCTCGATTCTCACGGATTAGAGATAGGGAAAGGTTCGTCACCTCAAAAGACAAACCACTGCCGGTCCTTTTATGCGAACGGCGCCATGCCCGGTCGATCGGCTTCATCGCTACGGGGCTGTCTCTCTCTTGATCTGAGCGAGGTGTCCCCTCATGCATCCTGCCTTTGTGGTGCTTGCCGCGGCGTAGCAAAGTTCACCTTCCCTCTTCTTGAGCTTTACACCCCAAGGGGGGTCTGGTATAAATGGAGATTCATTTTAGCGGGTTTTGTACACTTTGTACGAAACCCAGCGTTTGCACAGTTGCCCCCCTATTTAACATCCCCGCGCGCCGCAAGAATTTGCTTAGCGTGGTACTGGTGTGATTGTGGCTGCTTTGGGAATTTTTTCCTCAAGGAGACTCGGTTTTTATGGACATCCGCACCAAGCTCAAGAGTAATTCTGCTCGCAATCGACTCTACCATCATCCCTTGTTCCAGTTGAATACGGTCGACCGGGACAAGGTCTCCCTCTTGCTGGGCCAGTATTGGCGCCCCCTCCACTTTTTTCCCAACTTCCTTTCACGGATGGTCAATGCCGTACCTCAGCTTGCTGTTAAAACCGCGGTCTCCACAATCCTCTTCGAGGAACTGGGCGAGGGCCGCGTCGATAAAGCACACGAGCGGATTTACCTGGCCTCGCTGACGGACCTGGGTTTCGCCGAAACAGCCCTTACCGATGCAGAACCTTTTGAGGAGACCCGTCGATTGGTAGAGATTTATGCGGAAACCGCTGAGGACCTGTTACCTGCCTTGGGCAGCCTGTATGCCACCGAATCGACGGACCTGGCAATAGTTTCGGGGATCGGTAAGCTGATAACGGCCGCAACCGGCGCCGGAGAGATTCCCTGGGTGGATATTCATATTCGCCAGGAACCCAATCACGTCGCCCAGACCGACCTGACCGTTGTCAATCTCACACCGGAGGAAGAAGAGCAGGTGATCGCCCACGCTGAACGCATGTGGCAGGCCTGGAACGAATTCTTCACTGCTATCGAACGATCTTTTTGCAACTCGCCTGAACGCTCCGCGCCGAAAGAGTTTCGCACTTGTCCCGACCCGCAACGGGCCGGGCTTCCTGCTTATTCCCACTAACTTTGCTTACTTGATTTAGGGTGTGTTTTGACAGTCTCCCTCGTTCCAACTGCCTCCGAGTTGAAGGCAGACAGCCTGGTTTCTATTCTGTGCGCCCGCGCGGACATCCACCCGGAGCGCGAAGCCTTGATTTTCCTGGATAATGCGGTCCTGGAGGAAACAGGCTCGCGCCGGTTGCTGACCTTCGGCGCGCTGCACGCTCGCGCCTGCTGCCTGGGCCGTTCTCTGGAAACCCTCACGAGACCGGGTGATCGGGTCGTACTGGCCTTTCCACCGGGCCTGGACTTTGTCACGGCCTTCGTGGGCTGTCTCTACGCCGGTCGCGTGGCAGTGCCGGTGTATCCGCCCGGTAAGGGTCGTCGGATCTGGCGGGCGGCCTCCGCCGCGGCCAATTGCGGCGCATCGTTGGTACTGACCTGTGACACCCTGCTGCCGACGTTGCAAAGCTTGCTGGACGGCAGCGGTGACCTGGACCCGATTCCGGTCCATGACCTGGCGGATCTGTCCGCGGGCGAATCCGATTGGCAACCCTCGGTGCCCGCGAGCACCGATATCGCTTTCCTGCAATACACCTCGGGCTCCACGGGCGACCCGAAGGGGGTGATCATCACCCACGGTAACCTGCTGGCCAACCAGGTGCAGATCGCGCGCTCTTTCCGGACCACGCCGGAGGACGTCTGCTTCAGTTGGTTGCCTGTCTACCACGACATGGGTTTGATCGGGACGGTGCTGGGTTCGCTCTACCAGGCCGTACCGGCCTATCTGACCGCCCCGGCAACCTTCATCCGCGAGCCCATGTTCTGGCTGGAGGCTGTCAGCCGCTTCCGCGTGACGGTCAGCGGCGGCCCCAACTTCGCCTACGACCTCTGTTGCCGCTCGGTCCGGCCGGAGCATCTGGAAACGCTTGACCTGAGCAGTTGGCGCCTGGCTTTCAACGGCGCCGAACCGGTGCGCGCGAGCACTCTTGCGCACTTTGCCGAGACCTTTGCCCCCCACGGCTTTCGGGCCGAGGCGGCCTATCCCTGTTACGGCATGGCCGAAACCACGCTCCTCGTATCCGGCGGCGCCGGCGGCGTGGCGCCGCGTGTGGACCATTTTGACGAGGACGCCCTGACTGCCCGTCGGGCCGAGCCTCACGAAGAGGGCCGGCCGCTCGTTTCCTGCGGCTCTCTCATGGAGGAGATGGATCTGGTCATCGCGGATACGGAGACAGGTGCTCCCCTGTCCCCGGGCCGGATCGGGGAGATCCAGCTTGCGGGCCCCAATGTCACCGGCGGCTACTGGCAACGGCCCGACCTGAACGAAACCTTTTTCGTCGACCGGGATGAACGTGGTCGTTTCCTGCGCACGGGCGATCTGGGCTTCCTGCACGAGGATCATCTCTACATCAGCGGCCGCCTCAAGGAAATGCTCATCATCCGCGGCCGTAACTACTTCCCCCAAGATCTGGAGCAGGTGGTCAGCGAGAGCCATGTCGCCCTGCACGGCCAGGCCGCTGCCGCCTTCACCACTGAGGACGGGCAGTTCGTGATGGTGCACGAGGTCGCCCGTACCGCGATCCGTCGCCTGGATACGGCCGAAGTCGAAGCCGCGGCCCGGTCCGCGCTCTCGCGAGACTTTGCCCTGAGTCTTGACCGCCTGGTCCTGGTCAAACCGGGCCGCATTCCCAAGACGTCGAGCGGCAAGATCCGCCGCGGCGTCTGCCGCGAGGATCTGGTCGAAGGGCGTTTGGAAGCCCTGAAAAGCCGTGCGAAAGCGCCGAAAAAGGCAGCCGCGGCAGCTCCCGCCCTGACGCCGACAGAGCGCGAGTTAGTCCGTATCATCGCGGCCGAACTGGGCCTGCCCCACGGTCAACCCGAGCGCGATCAGCCGCTCAACAGTTACGGCCCCGACTCGATGAGCGCGCTACGCCTGCAACACCGGCTGGAGCGGGAGATGGGCGCTCAACTGACGGCCGCTCACCTGCTGGACGGTACGACCCTCGCCCAACTGGCCGAATTATGTACCGCCGGCGCCGGGGAAACCGCGCTGCCCGAAGGGAAGTTGCCCGAACAGTTGCCCCTCTCCGCCAATCAGCGCGCACTCTGGTTCTACGAGCAGATGAACCCGGGCAGTACGGCCTACGCCATTTCGTTTGCGGTCGATATCCAAGCGCCGTTCGACAGCGCCCGCCTGGCCCGCACCTTCGATCTGCTGGCGGCGCGCCACCCGGTGCTGGCGACGGTCATTGCGAGCCCGGACGGCGAGCCCGTGCAGCGGATCGATTCCAAATGCCTGCCTCGCCTGGAGCACATCGACGGTACAGACTGGGACGAGGCCGCGCTGACGGATTACCTTACGGCGCGGGCGGCCGAGCCATTCGACCTGGCCGCCGGTCCGCTGGTTCAGGCATTCCTGGTACAACGAGGCCCTGCCGCCACCCTGGTGATCCACGCCCACCACATCATTACCGATTTCTGGTCATTGGTGGTTTTGATGCGCGAATGGGGCCTGCTCTACGAGCACCCCGAGCAAGCGCTGCCCCAACCCGGCCTCGGGTTTTATCATCAGGTGGCCCGCGAAACAGCCTTCCTGGCGAGCCCCCGCGGTGAGCGCGAGTTGGCCTGGTGGCGCAAGGCTCTGGCCGGTGACCTGCCGCTTTTGGAACTGCCCACCGACCGGCCCCGACCCGCCGTGTTGGACGATGCCGTTGACACCCACCTCTTCTTGCTGGATGCTGAACCGGCCGAGGCGCTTCGTCGGGCCGCGGCTCGTTACCGCGTGACCCCGTTCAATATACTGCTGGCCGGGTTTGCCGCTCTGCTGCACCGTGCCGGCGGCCAGGACGAACTGCTGCTGGGTACTCCGACGGGCGGCCGCCACGACAGCAGCCTGGAACAGACCGTCGGTTATCTGGTCAACCCCATTGTCCTGCGCTCCCGGCTGCATCCCGGCTTGTCGTTCGCCGATTTCCTGGCCAAAACCGCCGCGCATACCCGCGTCGCCATGGCCCACGCGGCCCTGCCCTTCCAAGTACTGGTCGAACAGATCCCCCATGCCCGCGAGAGCAACCGCGCGCCCATATTCCAGGTGATGTTCACCTATCTGTCCTCGCCTTATCAGCCGGATGCGGGTGCGCTGGGGCTGGGTCATGCCGATACGCGCATGAACCTGGGTCCCTTGAGCCTGTCGGCCCGTGATCTGGCCCTGCACCACAGCCCTTTCGAGCTGAGCCTGCTGATGGCGGAGACGCGCACCGGGCTGATCGGTCGCTTCGAGTACAACACCTCGCTGTTCTCGGCCGCTACGGCGGCGCGCCTGGGACGCGGCCTGCACAACCTGCTGACCGCGGCGCTGGCCGAGCCGGATCGGCCCCTGGTTCAGTTGAACCTTTTGGACGAGGAAGAACGCCGCCGGCTGTTGGACACATGGAACCCGGTAACGACCATGCCGGCCCCCGCCTGCCTCCACGAACAGATCGCGCGCCAGGTCGCCACGACACCCGAAAGGGAAGCCGTGATCTTTCAAGAGACCGTCCTCACCTACGCCGAGTTGTGGGAACGAGCACAAGCTCTGGCCCACCGGTTGACTACCCTGGGCGCGGGACCCGAGGTTGCCGTGGGTGTCTGCCTGGAACGCGGTGACAACCTGCCGGCAGCCTTGCTGGGCATACTTTCCGCCGGAGCCGCCTATGTGCCCATGGCGGCCGACTACCCCGACCAACGCCTCGCGGTCATCTTGGAAGATTCGCGCATCGATCTGGTCGTCTGCGATCGCACTACCGCCGGGCGCTTCGGCGACCGCGCCGTTCGGGTCGACGAGCCCGCCGATCAGCAACCGGGCCGGCTTTGCTCGCCCACGCCGGAAAACCTGGCCTATGCCATCTACACTTCCGGCTCCACCGGCAAGCCCAAGGCGGTCGGCGTCCCTCACGCGACGGTCAGCCGCTTCTTCACGGCTATGGACCGCGTCCTGGGCGAGGACAAAGCAGGCGGCACCTGGTTGGCCGTCACCCGAGCCACCTTCGACATCTCCGTTCTGGAACTACTCTTCACCCTCACCCGCGGTTTCCGCGTCGTCATCCAGTCCGTCGACGAGGGCGGCATCTTCGGCGGTAGGGCCCAAGTTTCGCAACGGCCCATGGCCTTCAGCCTGTTCTATTTTGCCGACG
Source organism: Acidobacteriota bacterium (assembly GCA_030066195.1). Classification (GTDB taxonomy): domain Bacteria; phylum Acidobacteriota; class Holophagae; order Acanthopleuribacterales; family Acanthopleuribacteraceae; genus JASJCB01. The sequence goes on along the minus strand of JASJCB010000007.1, from coordinate 6,085 downwards.
GCGAGGATCGCGGCGACCCCGACGAGAAGTACCGCCTGCTCATGGAGGGTGCGCGCTTCGCCGACGAGCACGGTTTCTCCGCGGTCTGGACACCCGAGCGCCACTTCCACAATTTCGGCGGTCTCTACCCCAACCCGTCCGTCACCGGCGCCGCGGTTGCGGCCGTCACCAGGCGCGTGCGCATTCGCGCGGGCAGCCTGGTCCTGCCCCTGCACAACCCCGTACGCGCCACCGAGGATTGGTCGGTGGTCGACAACCTCTCGGGCGGCCGCGTTGACATCGCCTTTGCCTCCGGCTGGAACGCCGACGACTTCATCTTCCAGCCCGCCAACTACAAAAACAACAAGGAAGTCCTCTACCGCGAACTGGAACGGGTCCGCGACCTGTGGCGCGGTGAGCCGGTCACCATGGAAAACGGCAACGGCGAGATGGTATCGGTCAAGATTCTGCCGCGCCCACGCCAGCCCGAACTGCCCGTGTGGCTGACCACGGCGGGCAATATCGAGACCTTCAAGACCGCGGGCCGCATCGGCGCCTCCGTGCTCACCCACCTGCTGGGCCAGGACCCCGACGACCTGAGCGAGCGCATTGCCGCATACCGAGCCGCCTACCGCGGTGCGGGTCGCGGCCACGTCACGCTGATGCTGCACACCTTCGTGGGCGACGATCTGGAAACCGTGCGCGAAAAGGTGCGCGAGCCTTTCACCCAATACCTGCGCAGTTCGTTCGGGCTGATGAAGGGCCTGGCGCGTCAGCACGGGCTCGATCCCGATGATCCGAGCTTCACCGAGGAGATGCGCGAGCAATTGCTGGCAGGCTCCTTCGACCGCTTTTTCGAAAGCAGCGCTCTATTCGGCACACCGGAACTCTGCCTGGCCACGGTCGAGCGGCTCAAGCTGCTGGATGTGGATGAGGTCGCCTGCCTGATCGATTTCGGGCTGGATTACAACGACACCATGGCGGGCTTGGAGCAGTTGGCAATACTTCGCCGCCAGGCCAACCCCGCCGGCGACGAGGCGCCCAAGGATACGTCACTGGCCGCACAACTGACGGAGCACGGTGTAACCCACCTACAGTGCACCCCGTCCATGGTCCGCTTGTTGTTGAGCGATGCCCGCGTCCGTGCCGGTTTGGGCGGGCTGCGTCACCTGTTGCTGGGCGGGGAGGCATTGCCGCAACCGCTGCTCGACGAATTACGCGCACTGACGCCGGCGGCGATCCACAACATGTACGGACCTACCGAGACCACCATCTGGTCCACCAGCCAGATTCTGGACGACCGCGTCCTCATCGGCAGACCGCTCGCGGGCCAGCAGGCCTATATTGTCGACGCTTATCTGCAACCCGTGCCCGAGGGCCGGCCGGGCGAGTTGTTGATCGGCGGTTGCGGGGTGACTCGCGGATATCTGCGCCGGCCCGGACTGACCGCTGAGCGCTTCGTCCCCTTCGACGGCGGACCCGGCGGCCGGCTGCCCCATGCCGAGCCCGGCGCTCGCTTCTATCTTACCGGCGACCGCTGCCGCTACCGGGCCGACGGCCGCATCGAATTCCTGGGCCGCGTCGACCACCAGATCAAGCTGCGCGGCCACCGTATCGAACTGCCCGAAATAGAGCACGCCCTATCCCTTCTGCCGGGTGTGGCGCGTGCCGCCGCCGTGATTCGCAACACCCCGGGCGGTCAGCCCCAACTGATTGCCTTTTTTGTGGCGGGCGATGAGACCCCCGACGAGGCCCGGCTACGCGAGGGCCTGCGCCAATCGCTGCCGCCGCACATGATCCCGGCGCGCTTCATTGCCCTGCCCCACATGCCGCTGAACAGCGCCGGTAAAATCGACCGCACCGCACTGAAACAGGCCGAGACCGGCAAGTCCGCGTCCTCTGACGGTCCGGTGGCGCCGCCGCGCACCGAGGTCGAGCGCCGGATTGCCGAGATCTGGGGCGAGGTGCTGGGCCGTGACCAGGTCGGTATCCACGACAGCTTCTTCGAGCTGGGCGGGCACAGCCTCTTGCTCACTCGCGTACATGCCTCGCTGACCAAAGCCTTCAAACGCGAGATCTCGATGGTCGACCTCTTCCGCTATCCCACCATCAGCGCGCTGGCCGGGCTGTTGGCCGAGCCGCAAGCGGAAACGGCGGCGCCCGTCGTCAAGGCCCGCACCGTCGCGCCCGTCGACTTTCCCGATCACGCCGTGGCCGTCATCGGTCTCGCCTGCCGCTTCCCCGGCGCCGACGGCCCTCGCGCTTTTTGGGACGTGCTGCGCGAGGGGCGGGAAACGATTACCTTCTTCAGTGATGAAGAACTGCTCGCGGCAGGTGTTCCACCCGAGCAACTGGCCGATCCCAGCTTTGTCAAGGCTTCGCCCGTGCTCAGCGATATCGAAGGCTTCGACGCCGACCTGTTCGGCTACAGTCCACGCGAGGCCGCCTGGCTGGACCCCCAGCACCGTCTCTTCCTGGAATGCGCCTGGGAAGCCATGGAGTCCGCCGCCTATCGCGGCGGCGATCCCCGTTACCGGGTCGGCGTCTTTGCCGGCAGCGGCATGAACACCTACCTGCTCAACAACCTCTACCCCCACGGTGGGGCGCTCGGCGCTGACGACTTCCAAATCATGATCGCCGGGGATAAGGACTTCCTGCCCTCGCGCACCGCCTACAAACTCGACCTCAAGGGCCCGGGCGTCAGTGTGCAGACAGGTTGCTCCACCTCGTTGGTCGCTGTCGATGTGGCCGTTCAAGCCCTGCTCACGGGTCGCTGCGACATGGCGCTGGCCGGAGCCGCCTCCGTGCGCGTGCCCCATATCGACGGCTATCATTATAAGGAAGGCATGATCGCCTCGCCGGACGGTCATTGCCGGGCCTTTGACGCGGACGCCGGCGGTTCCATCTTCGGCAGCGGCGCCGGCGCTGTCCTGCTCAAACCATTGGCGCGGGCGCTGGCGGACGGCGATACCGTCCATGCCGTCATTCGCGGCAGCGCCACCAACAACGACGGTAACGCCAAGATCAGTTATACCGCACCCAGCATCGAGGGCCAGATCGAGGTCATCCGCGCCGCGCTCCACAACGCGGAGGTCACGCCCGAGAGTATCGGCTTCATCGAAGGCCACGGCACCGCCACCGAACTGGGCGACCCCATCGAGGTAGCCGCGCTCCAACAGGTCTTCGCCGGCACAGAGGCCGGCGGCCGGGTGCTGGGTTCGGTCAAGAGCAACATGGGACACTTGGACACCGCTGCCGGCGTGGCCGGACTCCTCAAGTGCGTGCTTGCACTGTCGAATCGCGCGTTACCGCCCACCGTTCATTTCCGCGAACCCAATCCCAAATCCGGCCTGGAAACGAGCCCCTTCCGAGTCAACGATCAGTTGCTCGACTGGCAGAGCGAGGGTCCGCGCCGGGCCGGTGTCAGCTCCTTCGGCATCGGCGGCACCAACGCCCACCTGGTGCTCGAGGAAGCGCCGCCGCTGCCGCCCTCCGACGGACTGGACGGGCCGGCCCTGGTGCTCCTTTCCGCGGCGCAACCCGACGCGCTGGAGCAGGCAACCGAGCGGCTGGCCGATCACCTTGCCGAAACCCCCGAACAGAACCTGGCCGATGTCGCCTACAGCCTGCAAGTGGGCCGCAAACCCCTCAGCCGGCGCCGCATGCTGATCGCTGCCGACCGTGAGGAAGCCGCCCACGCCCTGCTTGCATGCGACCCGGAGCGGGTCTTCAGCCGCACCGCTTCCGAGAACCCGCCTGTAGCCTTCCTCTTCCCGGGCGGCGCCGTACAGTATCCCGGTATGGGCCGCGAACTGTACCAACGTTTCCCAACCTTCCGGGACAGCGTCGACCGTTGTGCCCGGATCCTGATTCCTCAGTTGGGACGCGACCCGCGCCGGCTGCTCTTCCCCGAGCCGGGCGACGAGGAAGCCGCCGCGGTTGAACTGCGCCGGATCTCGCTCAGCCTGCCCGCCATCTTCACCACCAGCTATGCCACGGCTCAATTGCTGCTCTCCCGGGGCATCCGGCCCGATGCCATGATCGGCCACAGTCTGGGCGAGTACGTGGCGGCCTGCCTGGCGGACGTCTTCAGCCTGGAGGATGCCCTCTCCCTGGTGGTCTTCCGCGGCCAACTTTTCGAACAGGTGCCTACCGGCGCCATGCTCAGCGTTGCCCTGCCCGAGGCCGAACTCGTCCCCCTACTTGACGACAGCCTCTCGCTTGCGATCGTCAACGGCCCCCACAACTGCGCCGTCTCCGGCACGCCCGAGGCTGTTGGGCGCCTGGAGGAGCGGCTCGCCGCCCGCGATGTGGACGCGCGCCGCCTGCACATCGACGTACCCGCCCATTCCCACCTGTTGGACCCCATCCTCGACCGTTTTGCCGAATTCGTTGCTCGTCTCGGGCCGCAGGCGCCGCGGCGCCGCTTTGTCTCCAATGTCACCGGGACCTGGATCACCGCCGAGGAAGCGACGGACCCGGGGTATTGGGCGCGGCATCTGCGCCGCACCGTGCGTTTCGGCGCCGGTCTGGAGACGCTGCTTGCCGAACCGCACCGCGTCCTCTTGGAGCTGGGTCCGGGCACCAGCCTGACCACCCTGGCCCGACGCCATCCCGCTTATCGGCGCGCCCACCTGGCCCAGTCGGCCATGCGCCATCCCAATGACGCCCGCGACGCCCGCACCGTCCTGCTCGAAGCAATCGGTAAGCTGTGGCTGGCGGGCGTCGAACCCGACTGGACCGCCTTCCACGTCGATGCGCGCCGCCGCCGCGTGCCCCTGCCCACCTACCCCTTCCAGCGCAAGCGGTACTGGATCGATCCGCCGAAGCACGCCCGTCCGGCGGGCGCCGCACCGCCCCCGGGCCAGGTGCTCTACGCGCCGGCCACGGGGGAGGTGCGCGAGGATGAGGATTGGGTCGCGCCCCGCACCGAAACAGAGCGGGAGTTGGCCGTCATCTGGCGTCAGGTGCTCGGTGTTACCGATGCCGGCGCCTTCACCAACTTCTTCGAACTGGGCGGCGACTCGCTCCTGGCCACACGCGTCAATTCCCGGTTGCGCGAACGCTTCAGCATTCAGCTTCCGCTCAAGGCGCTCTTCGAGAACCCCACGCTCGCCGCCCTGGGCCGCCTGGTCGATTCTCACGAGCCCGAGGCCCAGTTGCCGCCGGTCACCCCCCAACCCCGCGACGGCGACCTGCCGCTCTCGTTTGCCCAGCAGCGGCTCTGGTTCCTGGACCAGTTCGAAGGTCCTTCCGCCACCTACAATATGAAAGAGGCGTTGGCTTTGCACGGACTCCTCGATGTCGCCGCGTTGCAGGACGCGATTACCTACCTGGTCGAGCGTCACGAGGTTTTGCGCACTACCTTCCCGGCGCGCGAGGGCAAGCCGCACCAGGTCATCACAACCGAGCTAGGGGTACCGCTTGCGGTCTTCGATTTCTCGCGTCTGCCCGAGGAGGGACGGACCGATGCGGCCGAGCACCTTATCGACCGCGAGGTGCAGCGCCCCTTCCTGCTTGACGAAGGTCCACTGGTACGCTTCAGTCTCCTGCGCCTGGCCGCCGACGCGCACGTGCTGGTGGTCACCAAGCACCACATCATCTCCGACGGCTGGTCGATCGGGCTCATCATCCGCGAGATCTCGCGCTGTTACGAGCAACGCGTTCTCGGCGGCGTCCCAAGCCTGGAGCCGCTTGCCATTCAGTACGCGGATTTCGCGGCCTGGCAACGACGGAACCTGGACGGCGACGTGCGCGAAAGCCAGTTGCGCTACTGGGTCGACCACCTGGAGGGCAGCCCTGCCTTGCTCGAACTGCCCTGGGACCGGCCCCGGCCCAGGCTGCAAACCTACCGCGGCGCCAAGGTCGGCTTCCACATCGACCCGCGCCTTACCGATGCCGCCAAAGGTTTGGCCCGCGAGCACGGCGCTACCCTGTTCATGGTGCTCGAGGCTGTCTTCGCCGTGCTCCTGCATCGCTACAGCGGCCAGGATGAGGTCTGCCTCGGTTCGCCGGTGGCCAACCGCAACCGCTCGGAGATCGAGCCCCTGGTCGGCTTCTTTGTCAATACGCTCGTCATGCGCAACGACCTGCGCGGCAAACCCGA
>JASJCB010000214.1 GCA_030066195.1 Acidobacteriota bacterium | reverse complement strand
ATCCTCCCGGGTTGGTTCCACCGCGCCTTCGGGGGGATGATCCTCCCGGGTCGGCTCCGCTTCGGAAGGTCGTTCCGCCGGGGCTGTTGTCGGCGCCTCGTCGGTCGTGGGTTCTTCTTGTTTGCCGGTGAAGAGGTAGCCGTAGCGGCGCATGACGTCGCGGACGGTTGCCGTCGGTTCGCCTCTCAGGTTGGCCCGGATGTGCAGGGAAACCGCGCCGTGTAACAGTTTGACCGCCGCTCGGTGTTCCTTGATTCGGTCGCGGATCTCCTTGAGTTCGCCGCGTTTGGCGTTGAGCGCCGTCGTTGCCCTCTCTGCCTCCTCCACGGCCGGGCGCAGCAGATCGGGCGACGGTACCGTGATCGGCGCCCTGCCCTCGGCGGCCGATTCCGCAAACGCGGCCAGCATCTTTTCGCCCCTGGTGATCCATGCCTCCATCTTGGTGGGGGTGGGAGGGACTTTCAGCTGGAACCGGGCCAGGACCGTTTCAGGAATGAGGCCCAAAGCGCCCTGGCGTTTCAGACTGGTGCGGACGGCGCGGTAGACCCGGGCCAGTTGTCGCACCGCTTCCGTACGTTCAGCCACCAGCCGGCGCCGCTCTTCCAGGACGTCGGTCAGCTGCTTATAGGTTGCGGAAAAGACGTTGTTCAGGTGAGTAATCCGGTTGACGAAACGCCGGGAAACAATGTCGCGTCCCAGCCGCCTGTCCAGTTCCGCCGTGATCGAAGCTGTTTTGAGAAACTGCTCCATGGCTCCGTCGCCCAGCGGCGTTACTAACTTCATGGCTCCTCCTCCCTGTCCGATTACAAACGGGCCGACTTCAAGAGAGCGCTACTCTAGCAAGTTTGATGCCGACTGTCAATAGCAAATTTCAGGCCAAGTCACATCTGGACACTAAGGGTCTGTAAAAAATAGATTTGGGAGTTCGCTTTTTTAAAAAAGTGCTTTACTCAAGCTTGGAATGAAGGTTTTTCGACCGGAAACGGCGTATCTCGACTCGTCGATTACGATCATTCCCGGGTGAAAGGATCGTGATCCGTTCATCGACCGGCGCCTTTTCATCATGAAAAGGTCGTCGTCGACGGGCTGAATAGAACCGTTTCCAAGTGAAAGGGTCCTGCTCGACCGATCGATAAGAACCTTTTCCAATAGAAAAGGTCGTGGTCAACCGATCGATGAGAACCATTTCTACCCGAAATGATCGAGGTCGCCTCGTGTGTCGGACTACCTGAGACACGAAACTCTTCAAGTCTCTGAGGGACGACATGGAGATTCGTAATGAGACAACCAAAACCCAACAACCCGGCCCGAACAGGAGAAGTGGAAGGAGGCTGACCCTCGCGGTCTGATCGCCGGCTATAGAAGTTGTGATACGTTTGGGATATCTGGGGCGGGATTTGCCTTATTACTCTTGAAACTTCGCTGTTTTCTCTTTCAGCAGTTCGGTAAGCCTTTTTACAGAAACCCATTGGCCGCGAACCATGACACTCTCGATAGCGCGAAGGTTTGAAACTGAAATCAGGGGGTTTTTGCTGACAAGGATCAGATCGGCGCGCCGGCCCACCTGAATAGTTCCAAACCGCGTCTTTTTGGCCAAAAACCTGGTTGCAAAGGTTTCGATGTGGGTCGTGGAAGTTTGAATCGCTTCGTATGGGCTCAATCCAGCCTTAACCATGTCATCCAGTTCATCATGAACGGCAAGGCCGGGCAAAGCCGCCGGAATGGAGGCATCGCTCCCCATCAACAGGGTCACGCCCTGTTGGTGCAGTTCGCGCACGAGCGGAATGAGCCAGGAACGCTTTTTTCGAACTTGTGCCAGGAACTGCTCCGGATTGTCTCTATTGATGTAGTAGTTATACCGCGGTTCCCACCAGATGCGTACGCGCGGCGCAAGATAACGCACTTCCGGACGAGCGAGCACTGCATCGAGATCTTCCAACTGAAGAATCATAGCGCTGATGAAAGCCGTATTCGGGATCACGTAAACGCCCGATTTCCGTACCTCCTCGGCAAGCCGTTTGACAGTACCTGGCAAATCCGCAATATCCTCGAATTCGGGATGGAATTCTTCCGCGTGCGCAATGACATGCTGACCTGAGGTTAGAGTTCCCCTGACGCCGACAGGTTCGGGGACGTGGCCGAAGACAGCTAATCCAACCCTATTCGCTGTCTTTATGATAGCGGCGTGTAGCTCGGGGCTGAGGCTGTCGTATACTTTGATGAAATCATAACCGGCTCGCCGTTGCTCCAGAACCGCATCCGTAGCCGCTTGTACCGAAGCAAGCCTGCGCTGAAAGGGGCCGGTCGGCGGATCGCCGTCGAGAGACCGGCCCGTGGTGAAAATGGTCGGTCCTAAAAGCTCACCCCGCAACACCTTGTCTCGAAGCTCAATTATGTTCAGGCGCTCATTATTGAAAAGATCGACATAATCGCCACCCAGATTGAAAACGGTGGTGACGCCGTGGCGAAGATAGGAAAGCAATTCCGTTTCATCACCAATGTGCACATGGGCATCGGTCAGACCTGGAAGCAGGTACTTTCCGGCGCAGTCTATCCTCCGCGCGTCGGCGGGAATGGTAATTTTATCCGACGGACCGATTGCAGCAATTTTGTCACCAACTACAACGACCGAATGGTTTGGAAGGACCCGATCAGCGGCCATGGTGACAAGCCGGCAGTTTTCCAACACGATGGTTGGCGCGGCTTTTTCGGTACCTGTGACCTGCGCATTGCAGCCCAATGTAAAAAGAAAAATAACCAGCCGGAATATCTTATTTCTCATGGGATCCCCTTGATTTACTTGTCGTCGTTCAATCACCATACGAATGTCGCCGGGCAAGTGTTGCGGAGAACATGCGTACGCCTACCGCCTTTGAGCCGGTCGGGTTCGATAAGCCGGTGGACCGGCCTCAGAGTTATCGTTACCGGTTCCATCCGGGCAAAAGAGAACAGGAAACAGGGCCCGCAACCGGGACATCATCTCATGCACGGGTACACCCAAGTCCCCTGTACTTCGGTGGTTCTTGTGATACCACTTACCTCTGAGTAATGAATTCGATGGATGGAAGAAAATGGATGCTCTATTCCCATGATTTTGAAAGTTACACGAAGCACCTAGCTATAAATAAGGGTCTGTTCACCAAGTCTCCGCTTGGGAACGGCTTCGGCTTGCTCGGCTGGGAAATGTCAGGGGCCGACATGGCAACATGTTTATCTGGAGCCTCTTACCCGTACCTGGAAGTTATTTCCTCCTGGAAGTTATTTCTATGCCTACATTATTGTTCCTTTTCCAGACTGATTAGACCACTCTCATCTAAATGGAGCTTCAGAATCTGTAACTCATCGTCCTTCCGGCTTGAAACATAGAGCCATGGGTCCATTCTGCTAAGAACCCTATTGGCCTTTTCAGGTATTAGGCCAAGGCCAAGATGCTTTCCATTAAGGTCATATAAATCAGAAGGCATATCCTTTCCCAAGAACTGCTTACTCGTTCTAATGTGTATACGATGATCCCATCCGATTTTCATATCCATTATTGCTGGGAAGTGACTGGGGTACTCCAGTCGCCTTGGGTTTAAATTTTTTAATCCTCTGGACCGGACACCACCAGAGTAATTTTCGTAAATACTTTCTGCCCAACTAGGATCGACTGGAACTGAAGTAAAAGGTCGTTCAATCGTGCGAACTGCCTTCTTTAAAATTGGGTCATAAACGTTAATTCGAAATGTACCAGAAAGATCGGTGTAATAAACCATGCGATCTGGGCCTATTGAGAAAAAAATCCTTGTTTTTGCTGGATTATAGGTTTCTTCAAACTGGATTTTTTGGTTTAGCAAGCTATCCAAGTTTGCTCTTCCTTCTATTACGAACATTTCTTTAAAGTCGCTGTCTGATTGAATGAGTGCATCCTGTGTTAGTGTAGTAAAAAACCATGCCTTCCCAACTCTCCGAGCCGTATTTCCAAAAGCCACTGCGCCCACTGGTGCCTGCATAGATTTTACAAAAACACCGTTAGTTTTATATTGATGAATTTTCCTCCTTCGCGATTCAAAAACATACAAAAAACCCTCTTCGACTAATATGGCACTTGGGCGAGTATTGAATTCGCCAGGAGCTTGGCCCTTTCCTCCAATATCTTTAAAACGTTTTCCTTCCTCATCAAAATGCAATATCTTAAACTCTTGTTTATCCAAAATGTAAACATGGTGATCAGATGCAACTGCAAAATCATGACTAAGGATAGAAAGGTAAATATCTGTCTCCTCAATAAAGAGATGAGGATCTTTCATAGAAAAAGTCAAGATTAATAATGCTAAAAGCATCTTAGCCTCCTTTTAATGTGTCTGGAAGAGGAGTGTGACTCTTTTCACACTCCCCTTTTGCAGTTTATAACATTGCCTGACACTCAGCTTCAGCCCATTTATTAATCAATACAAGTTGATAAATCATTAGATCCATATATTCGCCGTGGAGTTCGTAATACCCCGCATCCCGACCATGTGCTTCCTCGTATTGCTGTATCGAATGCTCTAAATAGTCGAGCTCCCAATCGACTTCTGTATACTCCTCTTGATAAAACTGACACTGAGTGCTTAGCTCTGCAAAAAGTAGTGTAGATAAAGTCAGAGCCAAAAGTAAAAATAGTTTTCTCATGTGAGATTTCTCCTAAAAACTACTATTGCAAGTGGCTTTTTATGAAAATTTATCAGGTCTAACTAACCTAATCTCATTATATTTCTTTATTTTGAACTGTCAAGGTTTTATAATTTAATAGTTACACGAAGCACCTAGCTATAAAAACCTAACTTTAATAGGCCTATAGATCGATCGAACTTGTAAGTGAAATAAAGGTACGCCTTCCAAAGATCTCATGCGCCTTACGCGACGTCCCTACAATCGGTGGTCTTTTTGCGACTAGTACAACCTGAAACGAGTCGACGACAGCCGCGCATACTTCATACTTAACTCTTCGCTCGGCGTTTTGAAATCAGCCGTAACCGCCACGACAGATAGTGATCGAGTTATCGTCACACTTCTGAATCAGCAGCACCAGGTCATCACCGAGACGAGCCATGGTCATCGCTCCGCCAGGGCTCAACCAGGCATCGAAAATGGCTGTTTGCTCGCTCCAACTCGCCTCAGCGAGAGTACCGTAGCCGTTGCTGGTCGTCTTCTCCTCTCTCTTGTTGTAGGAGACAGGTAGAACAGGGGTCAGGATACCCGCGATCGAAAAGGTTTCTGTCAGCAGCGCCCCATTTGCAGTTCCGGGATGGGCGAGGTGGATGACACCGTCCAGAGCCGCCGTCACCAGCGGCGCACCTGCCCGATAGGGCTCGATCAACGGCTCGGATTCCTTCGGCGTAACCGGGGAAGGTGAGGTCGCAAAGCGCGCCACGGGAAAACCGGAGGGCGACCACTTGTCTTTTGAGGTGTCGTCATAGGGTCCGCTGTAGGAAGATGTCGCCACGGTCACAACGTTGAAATCGGCGGTATTGTAGGAGACCGCGTTGAGTTTATCGCTACCCACCACCTTATGGACCAGGTAGAGTGAGGGGCCGATTGCCGCGAGGGCCGGGGAGCCGTCCGTTTCGTGGCCGGTGTCGACCTCTGATTGCCATTTCCCCGAGGCAAATCGCTTCGAAAAAATCCTGGTGTCTCCTCCGCGCCAAACCAACATCAACTCCCCTTCGACCAAGGCGGTCAGTGCGAGGGCCGAGATCGGACCGCCGGCGAGTTGGACGGATTGCCGGCTCCAACCCGTTTGCAGGTCATAAGTCACCGCCGACAGGGAACTCTCCGGTGTGACGAAGGCTAGGAGAAGTTGGTCTCCCATCCGCGCCAGGGCAAACGATCGTGACTTCCGGTGGTCGATACTGCGTCCTTCAGACCAGGAATCACCGTTCCACGTGCGCATCCACATCACACCGTCGGAATCGGAGGTGACTACATAGAGCAGCCCGCCGAGTTCGGCGGCGGCGAGTCCGCCGTGGGTTGTCAAAGGGGTCGGCGTCGGCGGACGCCAACGGAACGATTCACCCCAAAGGAAGCGAAACCAGTTGGCATCGGCATCATTCTTTCCAAGCGTGCCGAGTGAGAAATTCTCCTCGATAGTGCGGAGTAGGCTGTAGTGATTGTAGCCTACTCTCTCTACTCCCGGCTTGATCATGTCGCCCAGCAGGACGGTGTAGATCTGGTTCGGTCCGTCGTAGGTGTATTTCTTACCCGCATCCCATTTCTTCTCAAAGTCAGCCTCATCAAAGGTGACCACGACCAGTGTCCGCGCCGGCAAATGGGAATCGGGTCCGGGAAACCGCAGGGCGCCGAAGAAACCCTCTAACCAGGCCGCTGCCTGATCGACCAGCGCCGGCGCCCGCTCTTCGGGGTCTACCTTTGTTCCGTCCAGGTAATGGCCGTCGTTCCACATGTTCGGCGTGAACCAGGCGTATTCGGGGAAATCGCCGTTTAGCAGGTCGATCCAGAGTTGGCTCTGGTCGACGATCCTCGACCAACGCGCCTTGTTCTGCTGGATGTTGGCAAACGATGAGAACGGGTTGTGCTTAATGACATAGGGGTACTGGTCTTTTGGAACAAGCTCCGGTGACCAAGGCGTGTTCTGGGGGATATAACTATCCATATAGGCTTTCCAGCGAAGATTCTCAGGCGAAGCCTCGATCAGATCGACAATCGTTCGTTGGGAAAGAGGCGGCGGCGCATCGTCATAGGTGACATTGCAGAGTTCGCCGGCGATCGAGGCGATGTAATTGGTCTGCGAGGGGTGCATCACGCCCATGTAACAGGCCATGTCCAGACCCTGACGGGCAAGCCCGCGGAAATAGGGATTGGCCGTCACATAACTTCGGTATTGGTTTTCGAACATGATGATCAGCACATGGTCGAAGGCTCGCCTGTGGGACATTACATTCCTCCCGGGGATCAGGCATGAAGTGTCGTGGTCTTTTTCCGAGACGGAAGGCGGCTGTGGAGAGTATCGGCCGACGATATTCCCTGTTCAGGGGCAAATGCAGCCCCTGATGCCCGTGTTGAAGGTGGGACAGAGGAAGATGTCGGTCCCTCCCGCGCGCACAGCATCCTTTTGCCGATGGAGCAGTTCCCTGGTAGTGAAACTTTGTACCTTGAGATTGGTCAATTTCAACTTTTCAGCCATTTTCTGATACTCCTTGCACTTAGAAAGCGGGGGTGTTTATTTTTAGATAGCGCTACTATAACAGACGGCATCAGTAAAGCAAAGAGTAAAGTAAGTAGTGAAACAGCGTTTTTCTTGATGTCGTGTAACAAATCCCGTGCCTTCTGGTAACACGGCAATCCGGCCCATGTCCTCACGGGCCGGATCGATTCGGGTTACAGGTAGCATTGCTCGAATTCGTAGTCACAGTAGTCGAGGCAATAGAGAATCATGGGGTCGGTGGGCGCATAAGTGGCCTTGCAATAGTCATGGCACTTATCCCATAGATAAAGGCAGGCCGTTTGCTCATCGTCGGAGGGTGGATTCGAAGGTCCGGCAAGAGCGTGAATGCCATATCCCAGGATGCTTATTAAAGTCAGCGATAGCAGAAATTGTCTCATGGTTGGTTCTCCTTGGTTTGGTTCGACGCGTCACATCCTAGCATTCGCCGTTTGACCAAAAAGTGTAACAACAAAAAAACCGGATACACAAAGACCCGCATTTACGTGACCCGCCGACTTCTGCCGGCCGCATTCTTTTATTCCCAACTTCCCGGGCCTCGCCGAGCAGGCCGGTCCCATGGACAACGCTCGGCCGAGAATTCCCATCGAGCGGGCTTCCCGGACGCGGCCGGGTTTGCGGCGACCCGTCCAATTCGGCCGGGCCGCCGCAACCTGTTCAGTCGAGTTTTGCTTACCCGCGAGCATGCTGAAGTGCGAGTAAATAGTTCGCCTCAACGGTCGAACCTATCCCGTACTCAGCATCGAGCATGACTTCAATCCGGCCGGGGACGGAACGACAGGAATCGTCAAGGCCGTCTTATGCCGGTTGCGCACGGGTCTTGTGCTGTTCTATCGTGCGGGGAGTTCCTGACAGCAACGCCTCCGGCTCAGCAGACACCGGTATAGCAATTCCTTGCACAGGTTAGTTCACCGAGGGTGATCACAATAAAACCGCCCTTCACGGTGCATTCCTTTTGGTCCTTGAGCGGGGTTACAAAGCTTTTGACTTCAATTTCCTCGAGCTTGAGTTTTGACATATCGATCCTCCATTTATTTTTTTCAGATGAGCAATTTCATTGCAGTGTCATTCTTATACCTTAAAAATCAATGTGGTGTCTATCGCTTTTTCGTGAGATTGGTTCGCTCTCGCCTTGACCATGGGTTAGAGGTTTCGGTGCCGATGTATCCCGTTCGGGTGTGGACCGAATGGGATACGGGGGTAAGATATTTGCGGGCGCGCCACAAGAACAGGTTGCGGTCTACAGGTCTTCGGATCTCACGCTGCCCGGTGGATGCCTTATTCTAACCGCTTGAGCTGATTTGTTTGAAAAAAATGTCGGATCAACCGGGGCGATCACTTCTGCGCAGCCGGCAAAAGGCTCTCTCCCACATCATATCCGCGGCCCGGCCGTCGGGAAAGACAGCGTGCATCGTGCATGATCTCATACGCTTCCTGGCTTTCCCAGAAAGTCAGATCGTATTCCGACCCTCCCCAATCGGTCGAGAGCGGAAGGGGCGTCCATCTCCAGACAAGCCGCCTTGTGTCGATCACCTCGATATGGAGAAGGTCTTCAGTCCGCGCAAACTCTCAAGCATCCTGGGTTCGGTATGGACATGGGCGAGTCAGAATGCCCCAGCTCGCCAAATTTTCAGAAAAGGGCCGTTTCGGAAAATTATTGAGCCGATCCTGGAAAAAATTTCGCATGGGTAATTAGAGGGCGCTTTTCTAGGATATGGGCATGGAAACAGAAAAGATCGGTCTAGCTGACAAACTCCGCAAACAATTCGCGATTCGGAGTTTACTTGATCAACGGAAGCCGGATGAGGCGCTTCAACTGTTTTTGGACAGCTATCAGGCGCTGAGTAATCGTCTGCAAATAGCCCAGAAACTGACAGAGCAATTTTTGGATACCGGCGGGATCGAAAACCGTGACCCCTCCTGGCCTGAGGATTTGTGGAATTTTTCATCGGGCGTGGTATTGATATTTGCTACAGCGCAGTTGGTAGGGAGGGATTGCCGGTGGGACGGCACCATTCCCAACGCTAAATCCGCACCGCCGGGCCTGCGAACCCTGGTAGCCCGGGCTTGGATGCTGCGCCCCGATTGCGCCTCTCTCCGGGAACCTGAACAGCGAAAAACCATCACCGCCTGGCTCCTTCCGGAGGCGGATGCCTTGGGCCCGACCATTCTGGCAGCGGGAATCTTGGGAGACCGGGTCCTATTAGCGCACTTGAAGCCCAAGTGGAAGCGCCTCTGTCTTCAACGGCCTGAAACGCCTGCATTCATCGATAACGCCGGCAGAATTCCCAGTCTTCGGGATTTAACCGCGGAATTATTAACCCTATGCCTGGGGATCTATTCCGGTCAGGCAAAAGTACTGGTTCTTCTGCTTGGTTGCGCTTTCCGCATCGGGGCCCATGAAACGTCCATCGCTTATTCAGAGGTTTTGCTTCAAAACCATCCACGTGTGGGGAGAACTCCCGCCGTCATGTCCATGCGGTTGACCGCCTTTGCAGAATGCGGTCGAGATCGAGAGTTGATTGAAGGGTACGGTCAATTCTGGTTACCTCTCAAAAAACCTTTTCCCTACCCCGAACGAATTCTTTATCCGTTGCAAAAGAACGGCGCCCTCGAACTGGAAGAAGACCTGCTATGCCGCTTGAATGCCGACATTGTACCTGAGTGGGTAGGTCTCGCCAAAGAATACAGGGCCAGGGGTACGGATCGTTCGCAGCTTTCCAAATGGCGCAGACTTTTCCGGGAAAATTCCCGCGATGAATCTCTTCTTTTCGGATTGACCCGGTGTTTGGTTCCACTTTGTCCCCTACCTGACGGCGATTTAGAAGCCGAGGTCTCCAAAATCTGGACATTTCTGGTCGAAAAAGAGGGCTACCGGGAGTTGGCTGGTTGTTTCCTGGTGTTACTGGCTTCTACCCAAGAGGAAGCGATCGAGCAATTTCAGCGTCATCTAGGAGCATCGTCTTTCGACCACCCTCTTGTAGCGAGAGCCGCCTTATGCTGTCTGCGCGCACTGGGCGCCTCGAAAAGATGGGATCGAATAGCCTCTGTTCTCGCTCGTTCGGACAGCGGTCAGTTGTCTGAGATAACTTCCGCCGACGAACTTACCTTCTTCCGTTCAATGGCCGAACTCAACCATCTTCCCACGGATGAGAGCCAGACCCGCCCCTGGCTCCAGAGATGGGAAGATTTGTTGGGACTCGCGGTCGCCGGACCTAGAATCGAAGCCATGGTCGGCCATTTCCTGAATCTTAGTCGTTCTTTACGAGCAACATTCTCTTCGGGCGATGCTCTGATCGTCAGTGAACCCTATCAGGATACCCGCTTTCAGCTACAACGCAGAGCCAAGGCCGAAGCCGAGAGATTGTTGCAACTTTCCAATCTGCCGGAAGACGAAAAAACAACCATGAAAGACAGGCTGGGGCGCGCGAATCTGGAGTCGACCCACCGTTTCCTCCTGGATCTGGCCGCCCATCTGCCGTACCAAAAGGAGACCTATCTATGAATGTTATCATTCCTCAATGGACAAGTGCGCTTGGTGTCTTGATCGCCGGCGCTCTTCTGGTTCCCATTCTGATCATTCTCAGGAAATTGTTAGTCGAGGCTTCCGATTTTACGGTCAGTTTTCAAGGTCTCAGCAATAAAATCCCCAAGAAGGACCTAGTTCGGAACATAACCGACTCCAGCAGAGCATTGACCAATGCTCTCGAAGAAGAACGTAAAATGCTGGCAGCCCTGCCTACCTTGATCAGTGAACGAGTTGCCTCGGAGATTACCAACGGCATCAATCCCTTGAGCCTATCTATCGAACGCTCCGCCTCGGTCACCAATAAGCAGGTCCACCAATTGACCGTTGCTTTTCGGGAAAGTCACGAACATTTTCACCAGCTTCTGCTTACGGTCAGTGACGAGGGCCACTTCAGGGAATGGATCGGTGCTTTCAGAGAGACCGTGGCGCCCTTGGAAACCGCAACCCGAGCGATAGAAAACAATTACAGTACCGCGGAGTCCCTCCTCAAAGAGACCACTCGTTTCGTATCCCAATGGGCCGGTCATTGGGAAAAAGTGGAAGGTAATTTCAATCGCTTCAGCAATGAATTCAGTCGCTGGTCCGCCGCTGAGACTACCCATGCGAAAGATATCGAACACCGCATCATGAACCGCTTGGAGGAAGTATCGGAAACCCGCCATCAAATCAATAAGAGCCTTAACGAGCTTCAAAGCGCGCGTACAAAATTGATGGATTCCAATCGCGAGCTTTCCAACTCGGTCAGCAGCATGAGCCGACGCATGAATGAGTTATGCACCCTGAATGAAAACTTACAAGCCAGGCAGCATGAATTATTTGAGCAGCAAACGAACTTTCAGACCGGCTTCAATGAATGGCAGATGGAAATCCAAACAAGAGGGCGCAATACACAAACCCAACTGGCTAACTTCTTGACGCAAACGGAGCAGGCCGTCAACGGCATGTTGAGCCGGATCGAAGAGGCCCTGGACCGGCTCACCCGGGGTTACCAACAACTTCACAAACAACGAGAGGAACAGTTGAACAATCTGATCACACGCATGAGCGCGGCCAACCAGAGTCAGGCCCAAATTCTCAAGCGGCAGGAGCAACTGATCTCCAGGGTAGACCGGGCCTTCAAGCACATGCCCAACCGCCCCTTGCAGATTTCCGGTTTCGTCATCCAATCTCTTATCTTCCTTGTCCTTGTCTTCATTGCGTTCAAAGGAGGGTTCTGAATTGCTCCAGGCTCAGCTACTCAGCGCGTTGCGCATGCTATCCAAGGCTGACGACCGGAATGGTGAAGAGACCACGTCCTCCTTGTTCGAGGCGATCGATTTTCTCAAATCAGCCCCCTTGACGGAAAGTGTCAGCAGATCGCTGTTGATGGGCTTGCGCGCCGGAAATAAAGATGTGGTGGAGCGAACGATAGAAGCCTGTATCCACCGCCTGGGCCGCTTTGAAAATGAAACGGAAAAAGGAGTGTATATCGGCCTGGTTCTGGAAGCTTGTTTTTTGAATTTGTCGGGTCGCTCCCTTTCCCGTTTCGAGGAACCCGGCGGCGATGAGAATCGGCGGATCAATGCATCCGAAGACGCGGCCGCACGGTTATTTCGAGCGGTTACGCGTGAACTTCTGGAAAACCCGTTAGAGCACGACCATCATATTGCTCGCATTCTTGCCCGCTCCAAGCAGATCGAGCGGATGGAAGGAACGGGGGCACTGGCTCGGGAAGTCATCCAATTTCAGAAAGCCCTGAGCACGAATGTTGATCGGATCTATCATGCTGACGCCAATGAATTGCGCCGACTTCGCCGTGAAAACGTCTATCTTTCTCCCAAGTCATCGGAGGAGGCGCTGACGGCTTATCTGGAAGAGGACAGCAGCCTTTCCCTGACCGAGGTTCCCCAAACCCTCTGCCGAATCTATCGGATGATGATTCATGTCCAGAAACGGAAAAGACCCTGGCTCCACGCGGTGCAAAACCTGATCTCCTGGCTGGAATCCCTACCTGAGCCTGGAAGTGATCCGTGGCGACAACAGTTTGAGCAAATGATCGGACCGGCCAGGATCGGTGAATCATGGGGTCAGCTGGATTTGTTTACGTTAAGGCACCTGGAATTTCAGCTGGAATTCCTTCCCGGCAGTGGTCATGGAGAAGATTTTCTCGAATTATTACGCCGTGAGTACGCGGCCCCGGAACTGGAAGACGAATTGATAACGGGATTGGAATTGATGCGGCATCTACCGATTATCCGCGACCGTATCGATGATTTGGAAGGGTTTCTCCTGGATCAGGGAAAAAAGCAGCGGAGCATTAGGGTATGGACCGCATTCATCGGTTTGCTGGAAACTCATGTGACAGGTCTGGAACCGATCGTACTGACGCGCGCCGGTGAGTTGGACGCTGACGAGAAACGGCGCCTGAGGCTGCTATCTCGTACTCTTGACCGTGATGATCGTATGCGGCAGTTTTTGTACAAACTGGCCACCGACCGCACGGGGCAGTGGAGCAATCAGCCGGCGGTCGATGAGCAGGTCAGGCAAATGGCCTGGCGCGTGTTGTTGCGTTGTCTTCCCGGCAATCGGCGAACCTACTTCAGGGAAGGCCTGTTGGATCACGACGGATGTTTCTTCATGGCCACCATGGAAGAGTCCGCCCGACTGCGACAAAGAGGTCTATGGAGTGTCATCGAGGATAACTGGGACCGTCTTTTCGGTCCCGATGTTCCCGGGCAAACCCGCATCCGCCGTATGGAGAGTCTCGCCCACTGGTTCGAGACCGGGAAGGTTTTCGAAGGTGTGCAGCACAACGGCACGGAAATCGGTCGGATTCTCGAACTGGCGCTGGACGGCGAATTCAGTCTGGTGGACAGGTTTCGCCAGGCAGTTATAAACGCGGGTTACGAATTGGAATTGCGGCGGGAGTTACAACGTCGGGAGATCATGTCAAACCGCGAGCATCTCACCCAAAACAACGAGGAGATCATTCGGTTGGAAGACCAGGAACACCAACTCACCAGCCGCACCCTGGACACGGAGAAAAGCAAAGCGGATCTCATCCTTTCAGCTCAAGACGATATCGTCGCCAGGGAACGAATGATCACTACGGGTTGGCTGAGGACGTCGCGTTTTCAGGTGGACATGGAAGAAGTCCGAGAGCAACTGGCGGCAACCCTGGCCAGAGCCGCGGCCGAATACGAAAGCTTGCAGCAATTACAAAGACGAATGCGCTCAGAACTCGCACGAAGCGAACAGCTTCGCGACCGAATTGCCAACCTGGTCAGCAGGCAGGAGTACTATGAATCCGAGATCGTCCGGTTGGAGCGCAGGGTAGCAAACGCCGAAAACGAGGCCGCCCGGGCGGAGACCTCCAGGCAGCGTGCGGCCTCTCGTTTGAGCAGTTTGCGTTCTCCTTCGTCGCCCCGGTTGAGCGGAGACCCGGAGCAGGACAGGCGTCTACGAGACAGATACGCTCGTGAGGTCCGGCAATTCGAGTCGGAACAGCGCGATCTGGCAAACACCATCCAGCGCTGTGAGTCGCAAATCTCCCGACTGCATGCAGAAATACGGCAATGCCGCTCTGCAATCCAAGACGCGAGGAATAATATTGCCGCCCTTCAGCAGGAAATCGACCGTGAACGGCGGAACATTGCCGCCATCGAAAGAGCCGTCGATGCCATTGCCGCCTCCTTTCGAGCGGGCAGGTCGCGCTGGGAAGCCCTGCGCAGCGAAATTAGAAGACTGGAGAGCGAGGTTGACACCATCGGTGCCAGACATAACAGGGAAAGTGATCGAGCAAGAAATGAACTCCAGGACAATACTAGGCATTTAGAAGCGGTTCAGTCTTCTTTAGACAGAAAACACCGGAGACTTCAGGGTCTTTCTCATGAGCTCAACCAGACCGGGGAAAATAAGGACAGGCATGTCACCATCAGCCAGGAACTGGTTCACGCCATCGACAGCGGGCGGGTGAATTACGATGCGCTCTCCAACCAGGCTCGTCCCGCCAGCGCGGCCGCCAACGATGACGGCCATAGCAGGCAGGTCAATGAGGAAATGTTACTCCGGGAACAACAGGAGGCGCACGCCCTTTACTCCCATGCTGCCCGGGAAGCGCTCAACCGGACGGACCAACCGCCGACCAGGGACCAATATCAAACCGAAAAAACGGCCAAACGTAGAAGGAGCAATGCATGAGTACTTCCGTCAATTATTCGCTATCGATGAGAGAAGAGAACAGACGGCGTATGAACTTGGCGCTGGCCCAACGACAAATGGAGCGAATGGACCTGGAAGCTCAGCGTCTTCAGGGCCGGGTCGCCTCATTGTCACGGCGTTTGAATAATCTGCCGAGCGGCGGCATGGAGCAGGCGACGCAGCTTCGCCATGATCTTCGAGCCCGACAGCAGGAATTACAACGTGTCAGCACCCAACTCGCCCGGGCCCAACAAAAAGTGCAAGCCGAAATAACGGAGCTTTCCCACGTCTACCGACAATCGGAACGGGAACGAGCCAAACTGGCAGCCGCAATGAGGCGTGGGGAAGCGACCATGGAAGGCCTGAATCACCTCACTCAATTGAACCTGGAAAACGCTCGCGACCTGGAACGGGCCGGTCAGATAGGTGCGGGAGCCTTGCAACGGCAATCTGAAATAGAAGCGCGAATCAATCAAGTGAGTAGTGAACTCCGATTCGTAACGGCAAAGAATGAATTGGCTCCCGCGGCAATGGCGACCCTGCTCAGCATGGAAGAAAGAGGTTATACACTTGCCGAGGTAGATGACGGAGACGACCTGGTCAGTTATTTCAGGCAGGCGGAACGAGAGCACCACATCGCGGTGCGTCTTCAACCCATGGCGGAAAGCAACCGGACCTGGGATCTTCTGGCCGAGACCTTCGACATGGAAGGAGCAGCCTGTCTGGAAGAACTGGATGAGTTGGAAACCGCATTCGAAGAATTGGAATTGGGTGAGTTGAGTCAGGGGGCCCACCGAGTCTACCCGAAGGATGACAGCGGATTGGTGCCTGAAAGATCGGGAATCCTTCCGGCTCCGGCCGGCACCAATACCCAGACGACGGTTCACGTAAACCGTCAGTACGAAGGCTAGGAACCCGATGGCCGACCACAACGCCCTGCGCGATGCCCAACGCCTGTATGACAAGGCCCTATCGCTATCGAACGAAATCGACAGTGAGGTCAGTGCCATGGAAGCGTCCATCCGCACGGGACAAGCGGCGCTTGGCCGGGCGGAACGGGTGATCGCCGATATGGGCAATCACGTGGGTGAACTGGGTGAGCAGTTGGCCTTGACCAGTGAATTGGAGCAGGGAATCTGGGAACATCAGAACACCTGGGGATCGACCGGGCTCATCGAGGTGGAGCGGGGCCTTCTCGCTACTCAACTTCCGGTAGTCGCGGGAGGAACCTATCTGCAAGACCCCTCGTTTCCGGACACCGAACCTTTAGATCGGGAGGCGCTCGCCAGCTCTCCGGCGCTTTCCATGACGCCTGTTTGGGACGCTATGGCGACCCGCGAATGGATCATGGAAGACCTGTTGGACCGCGCTCGGGAAAACCTGGAAAAAGCCCGGGAAGAAATGAAACAAAAAGAAGAAACTATAAGGCAAACGACTCGGACCAGGCAACGACCTCTGCCCGAATCGGAATAAGGTGGGAAAAGAGATGACAAAACATATGCTGCCGGAGATACCCGATATGCCTTCAGTTGATGTAAACGAGAAAGAGCAGTGGACGCAAGCCGATTTGGATCGATGGCTGGAAAACAATCGCGTGGCTGAATGGGTAGGTCCCTGGTTTCGCCAATTGGAGGCCCGGTTGGGCGAGAGTCTGCCGGAGTTGATTCGCCGGGGTCTGGGAGATCACACGGTCGTTCCGCGATGGATGGCCCCATTAAGCAAGAATCCCGTCTGGCTACGCCGCTTCTTGAGCATCAACGACCTGACCAATACCTGGTTCAACCAGGCTTTCCTTGAGGAAGATCCGGAATGGTTGAACCAGTTGACTCACCTCGAAGAGGCCGGTATTGCCCGCAGCTTTCTGCTCACGGGCAACATCAACGACTATGCTTATGATCCCGTTCACGGGTTTAGGCCCGCTTCAAGGTTGCTCATCGATACCTTGCGCAATGTTAAAGACTGTGTGCTTTATTTCAGTTTATCCAGGGGATTACGGTTTTATGCCGAGAATCCCCATATTCGTGACCGTTTACCTAATTCATTGAAAAATCGCCTGGATACCGGTGGGTGGAACAACAGAGCCCCCCTGTTAAGTACGGTGTGTTCCCTGTTTGACGATATTGACCGGTGGCTTACCGGAAACCAGGCTTGTGGGGAGGAACAACCCGACAGTAGCCAATTGAGCAAGGGCGTTGCCATTATTCTGGAAAACGTTCACCTTATTTTTCCTACCGATGCCCAGGATTTGGAGCGTAGTTTTCTAATCGACAATCTATTGCGTTGGTCCAACAGCCCGGAATTGTTCCGCAGCTCACATTGCCTGGTCCTCACCGCAGAGTCCTTGACGGATGTCAATAATGACCTCAGGTCCCGCGGCGGAAAAATCGAACAAATCGATATTCCCAGACCGGGGGAGATGAAGCAGCGGCTCAAATTCCTGATCCCGCTCTTGGACCCGCAATCGGAGATGAAGGAAACCAGGGTAGCACGCCTGAGCGGGGGCATCGCCCGTTTGGAGGGTTATTCCGGAAACTACGAACAACGCCTGAGCCTTTTGGCGCACGATTGTGCCGGGCTTACCTTCCTGGGTATCGAGGATCTGCTGCAACAAGCCTCGGCTTCGCCCAATGCCAGTTTGAGCCGCTCCCGGGTAATGACATTGAAACGCCGCCGGTTGAGTCAGGAAAGCGAAGGTCTTTTGGAAGTGATCGATCCCAAGCGGACCCTTGACGATATCGGCGGTTACGATGAGTTGAAAACCAGGATACGGGAAATCATTCAGGCGTTGAAGGTATCCCATGACCCGCTGGTTCAGCGTAGTATTCCCATGGGTGTATTGTTCCTGGGTCCTCCCGGAACCGGGAAGAGCGTGATGGCAACGGCCATGGCGGGGGAATCGGAGGTCAGCATGGCCAGGCTGGGTAATTTCCGCGGCATGTATGTGGGGCAATCGGAAAGAAATCTGTCCCGTATCTTCAGCTTGATTGAATCGCTACACCCGGTTATCGTTTTCATCGATGAATTCGATCAGGCGCTTGGGCAAAGAAGCACCAGCAGCAGCGACAGCGGTGTAGACAACCGCATCTTCGGCCAGTTCCTGGAGTTTATGAGTAGGAGTGAACACCGCGGCCGCATCCTGTGGGTCGGCGCCAGTAACTTCCCGCAGAAGATCGATCCCGCGATCAAACGACCCGGCCGATTTGACTTGATCATTCCCTTCATGATGCCGGACCTGAAAAGCCGCAAAGCTATCTTCAAAGTTCTGCTTGAAAACGCCCTGGCCGAAGTAGAAGGTGTAGACCATACCTTGACAGATCCCGGTTTTACGGAATTGGCCCAAAGAACCGAGGGGATGACCGGTGCAGAACTGGAGTCGATTGTCAATGAAGTGCTGCGTCGCACCGCCGGCTTGCGTGCGCAAGGCGCCGAATCCCCGGGCATTAGTCTCGATTCCTTTCACGAAGTACTCCAAGCCTACAGCCCACCCGCCAACCAGCACGCCTCTTACAAGAAGATGGAAGATCTGGCCATTGCTGAAGTCTGCTTCCTGGACCTGTTACCCGAGTCGTATCGGAAACGCCGAATGACCGCTGTTGAAAGGAGGACCTCATGACTCCTCTTCCAAACAATTTAATCAATATTGCGGCCTTTAGAAAAGCCACCCGAATGGTAGGCCCGGGGCTTCGAGACGCCTTCTTCGTCCAAGGCTGCACGATCGGCTGCCCGGGTTGCGCCAATCAGGCTTACTTGCCTGTAAAAAAAAGTCGGGTGGTGCCGGTCAAGCGTTTTCTGGACCATTTCCGTTTGCGCGTGGGCAAAATCGACGGTGTCTCCCTCCTAGGAGGTGAACCGACGGAACAACACGAGGCCGTGGCCGAGATTTTGGAGGGGGCTCAGGGAATGGGCCTCAGCACGGTTGTTTTCACCGGCCACAGATATCGCTATCTGGCCTCGGATCAGCGCTATCGTAAGTTGCTGGCCCATACCGACCTGCTCATTGACGGCCCGTTTATCGCCGAACTTTATCACCCGGACCTTTTTTGGCGAGGCTCTGCGAATCAGAATTTCATCTGTCTGACCAACCGTTTCAAAGAGGAAGACTTGAAGCCGGGACTCGCCAACGGAGAACTGGTGGTCGGGCCTGAGAATCTTGTTTTTCATGGTGTCGGCACCCAACAACTTCTCGTCTGAAGGTCTCCATCGTGCTGCACTTTTTCTGTTGGAACCGATCTTGCCGGTTAATTCCTATCAACGGCATACTTGCCCGGGTCTTTGCTCAATGAATCGGTTTCTTTTCATCGCGATATTTCCGCTGATCCTGCCCCCAGGCTATACAAATGACGAATCCCGGGTTCCGGGGCAGGCACTTCCGGATGTGATGATTCCCCGACCCCAGCTTACCGGTGGGTGATGAGAACGCAAAAGAGGACAAAGATGTCTTCGCCGGGGTACGCCGATCGGAGGCGCGCACCATTCCTCTGCAAACCGGGTTGGAACCCGTGCCGTGACGGCGCCGCGCGGGCGCATGCCGGCGTGGGCGTACAGGTCGTGTGGCGGACGCTACTGTTTGATCAGGAAGAAGGTCACCCGCCCGGTTTCGTCTTTGAGTAAACCGGCGTTGTGTTCCGCGTCGTCGCCGGCGCCTTGGAAGAAGTCGATGTGGTTCTCGCGGATGGCGCCGCCGGTATCCTGATCGATCACAAAGGCGCCGAAGGGATGCGGCTCGCCGCTCTGTTGCCGTTGTACGCCCTCGATATAGGCCGGCATGCCGCCGGGAAAGTAGCGTTTGTCCGTGGCAATGCTGCGCCGCGTGGTCACCGGAAAGCCCAAAACGCCCGGCGGGAAATGCCTGGGTTCCAAGCGATCCACTACCCTACCCCGACTGTAGAAGACGTAACTGCTGTTGGCATAGCAAACCCGCTTCACCTCTTCCGGCTTCTCGGCGAAATAAGCCTCGATGGCTTGCATACTGATCTTCTCTTCCGGGATGATGCCCTCGTCTACCAACTTACGACCGATGGAAGTGTAGGGCCGGCCGTTCTGGCCCGCGTAAGCCAACTTGAGGAATCCGCCGCTCGTTAACTTCACGAAGCCGCCGCCCTGGACATGGAAACTGAATGCCTCGAAGTAATCCTTCAGGTAAACCAATTCCAAACCGCGCCCTTTCAAAGCACCGTGTTCATCGATCTCCTCTCGGGAGTAATAGGGCAGTACCCGGCCCTTCTCCAGCCGGGCGGGAATCTTGCCGGATCGTCTTCCCTCCCCCTTGACCAACTGTCTCGGGTCGAATTGAGTCGTGTCGATGATCAGCATGTCCTTGGGACGGGCGTAGATGGGATATCGAAAGGTTTCAGTCGGCGTCAAACTGCCCTCATAGATAGGCGCATGGTAGCCCGTGATCAACACGTCCTGGCTTCCGTCCCAGGAAAAACGGTAGAACTGGAAGTCGTCCTTCATGGCCCGGCGAAATGCGTCCGGGTCGGTTTCATGAGCCGTCCAGACCTGACGAAAGCGTTCCAAGGTTCGTCTCAGGCGGTCCTTGCCGAAGCGAATATCCCCGGCCTTCCACTTGATGTCAGCGGGCTGTTTCTCCAGCCAGGTCAGTTGGTTCTCCAGCGCGGTCAACATGGATTGCCGGTCGCCGTTGTCATTGAATGAGGGGACCTGGGTCGCGCTCAATACACCGAGGACCAGGCCCTGAGCGGGCGGGGCCGGTGCGGGTTCGGGCTCCGGCGGTGTCGGTTTGCAAGCCGCCAAAATCAATATCAATGCTAGCGTGCTGACGATTTTACTCAATGAATGCATCGGGTTTTTACCTTTCTATCGACCGGGTCAACTACCCGGGAAGAGCTTCAAGATATCGCTGATGATGACCACACCCATCAGGCCGAACAGGAAGACCAGACCGACCAGCTTGACCTGCATCTTGGTGGCGATGTTGAAATCCTTTCGAGAAATCCACTC
>JASJCB010000084.1 GCA_030066195.1 Acidobacteriota bacterium | reverse complement strand
GAACACGGACCGATCACGTTCAGCCATGATACAATCAAGGTGAGTCATTCGAAGAGCGCCGACCTGATCGCCGAGGGCAGTCTCTTCTGCTGTTTGTTGGCGCTCCGAGCGGATGACCGGAACCTGAAAGACCGTTCCGAACTGGTTCGGGCAATCTTCCGGGCGGCCAAAGCCATGGGGCCGCGTTTGACACGTGACCACAAACTACTGATCGCACAATACCTGCTGACTTATGGAAAGGTAACCAAACAAACCGTAGCAGAAATCGAAAAGGAGCAAGACGTGGGTTATCCGGCAGAAACCGTCACGGAATATTTCGAGAATATTGAGAAGCGCGCTGAGAAAATTGGAGAGAAACGCGGGGAGAAACGCGGGGAGATCAAAGGAGTCCTAAAAAAATTGAATGAACTGCGAGACCGGGGCATTTTGTCCGAAGAAATATACGAGGCTGAATCCGCGCCGCTTCGCCGGGAGCTTCAACGCCTGCAAGGCTAAGCGATTTCTGAGGGCTCGCCGGTCTGATCGGGAACAAAAAACGGTGATGAGAGCCGGGTACAGGGGGAACACACCGTCCACCTTCACGGATTCAATCCCGGAACCTGACGGGAATCCACACGCGGCTTCGGCGAGTCCCAATGCAGATCGGCAAGTCTCTCGACCCGGTGAACAAACCGTAACAGAAATAAAAAAGGAGCAAGACGTGGGTTATCCGGCAGAAACCGTCACGGAATATTTCGAAAATATTGAGAAGCGCGGAGAGAAACGTGGGGAGAAACGCGGGGAAAAACGCGGAGAGAAACGCGGAGAGAAACGCGGGGAAAAACGCGGGGTGAAACGCGGGGAGATCCAAGGAGCCCTTAAGCTGTTGAATAAACTGCGAGACCAGGGCATTTTGTCCGAAGAAATATACGAGGCTCAATCCGCGCCGCTTCGCCGGGAGCTTCAACGCCTGCTAGGCTAAGCGACTTCTGAATGCCCGCCGGTCTGAAGGCCGGAAGGCCGGTAAGTCTCTCGACCCCGGGGACGGTTTTGCGTTATAGTAAGGCCGGTGTGCCGATGGAGATATGTTATGAAGATGACTCGCGGCCAGGTAGGGCGCCGAACGGGTGGGTCCCTATGGACGGAACGGCTTTGCGGCATCATGCTTCAACTTCGCGATGAGGTAATCGATATGCGTTTAGTGTTCAGTCTGCTTATGATCGGGGGCTTCCTGTTACCCCTGGCCGCTCAGGAAACTTCCAAGCTCAACAAGAACTTCCTCGACCCTGAGATGAAGGTAGAGCGCTTCACCGACATGTTCGAGTCGGAGAGCCGGGAAATCTTCGCGAATCGCGAACGGATCACCGAGGCCCTGGCTTTGAAACCCGGCATGGTCGTTGCCGATGTGGGCGCGGGAACCGGGGTCTTCATGCCGCTGTTCAGTAAGGCGGTCGGCGACAACGGCCAATACCTGGCCGTGGAGATTTCCATGCGTTTTGTGGAGCACCTGCGCAAGCGCGCCGAGGACGAGGGGCTGACCAATGTGACCACCGTGCTCAGTTCCCTGGACAGCGCCACCCTGCCGCCCAACTCCGTGGACATGGTCTTTCTTTGCGACACCTACCACCATTTCGACAATCCCGAAAAAATGCTGGATTCCATCAAACACGCTTTGCGGCCCGGCGGTCAGTTGATCGTCATCGACTTCCACCGTATCCCCGGTAAATCCAAGGACTGGCTGCTGAGCCACATGCGTGCGGGCCAGGAGGTTTTCCGCAAGGAAATCGAAGATGCGGGCTTCACCCACGACGCCGAACTGGACGCGGGATTGGAGGAAAACTATTTCATGCGGTTTGTCCGTCCATGACATTGTCCAAGCCTTCGTTAGGTTTTGTCTCTCTCACCTGCCTCGTGGTTGCCAATATGTTGGGCGCCGGCGTGTTCACCACCTCGGGTTTTGCCCTCAGCGATTTGGGCAGTCCGGGGCGGGTGATGCTCGCCTGGTTCTGCGGGGGGATTACCGCCCTCTGCGGGGCCGTATGTTACGGTAGTCTCTGTCGGCGTTTAACCGAAAGCGGAGGCGAGTATTTGTACCTCTCGCGGGTGATCCATCCCATGGCCGGTTTTATTGCCGGTTGGGTTTCCCTGCTGGCGGGGTTTACCGGCGCCACCGCCTTTGCCGCCCTGACCTTCGAGACCTACCTGGCTCCGGCCTTGCCCTCGGATCTGTCTTCCGGGTCGATTGCGATCGGCCTGGTATTGGTGACCACATTCGCCCATGCCTCGCGTCTGCGCGCCGGCGCCTTTTCCCAAAATGCGGCGGTGATCTTGAAATTGGGCTTGATTGCCGCCTTCATCTTCTATGCGCTCAGCTTGGGTTCGCCCGCCTCGGAAACCGTTGCGCCGCCGGTGAAGCCGTTTTCCATCTTCGCCTTTGCCGGGTCCCTGGTTTGGATCTCGCTCAGTTATTCGGGATTCAACGCCGCCGTTTACGTCTCCGGTGAAGCCCACAGCCCCGCTGTAGATGTGCCGCGCGCCCTGATTTGGGGCACGGTCCTGGTGATCGGGCTCTACCTGGCCTTGAATGCGGTTTTCGTGATGCTGCCGCCCTTTCAGGATGTGGCCGGCCGCCAGGACGTGGCCGCGGCGGCCGCGCACTCGATCGGCGGCGCTCCCCTGGAGAATATCACCCGGGCCTTGATTGCCATGGCCCTGGCTACCTCGGTCTCGTCCATGATGATGGCCGGCCCTCGCGTCTATACCCGCATGGCCGACGACGGCATGTTCCCCAAAATCTTCCGCTTCCACGGCGAGGTTCCGCGTGCGTCCATCATCTTGCAGGCTGTCATAACCATTACGGTAATTCTGTTTACCGACCTGAAGGAACTGTTGTCCTACCTGGGCCTGACCTTATCGCTGAGTTCGGCGTTGACCATCAGTTCGCTGTTCATCTTGCGGCGACGCGAGGGCAAGGAGAAGGTGCCCGTTTGGGGTTTCCCCGTAACGCCCCTGGTGTTCATCATGGCGACCCTGGTGCTGGCGGTCATGGCGGCGCGCAACAGCCCGAACGAGTTGATCGGCGCCCTGGTGACCATCTTCAGCGGTGTTGCGGTTTTTATGGTGATGAATCGCTTGAACGCCGGGTCGGCAAAGTAAGCCGGAACTCGGCGTACTCGCCCTCCTTGGAATCCACCTTGATCTCGCCGCCGTGGCCCTCCACCACGATGTGGTAACAAATGGATAAGCCCAGGCCGATGCCCTTGCCGGTGGGTTTGGTGGTGAAGAAGGGCGTGAAGATGCGATCGTGGTTTGCCTCGGAAATGCCGGTTCCGTTATCCCTGATTCGGATCTCGATGTGATCCTCGTGTTTCCGGGTACTCATGAACAGTTGCGGCCGGTAGTCTTCGCCCAACGTCTCTTTCTTTTCACCCATGGCATAGAGGGCGTTGTTGATCAGGTTCAATAAGGCGCGGCCGATATCCTGCGGGACCGCGTCGATGGATTGGGCGCCGGGATCGTAATCTCGCGTCACCTCGATATCCACGCGGTGCCCGAAGGCGTGGATGGCGTGGTAGACCAGTTCGTATTGTTCGTCCATCATCTGGTTCAGGTCCATTGGCCGGCGTTCTTGCGGACCCTCCTGGCTATGCACCATCATGGAGCGTACGATGCGGTCGGCGCGCTTACCGTATTGGTAGATCATGCCCGCGTTTTCTTCCAGGTCGTCCAGGATCTCCTTGACCTCGGCGTAGGTATTGCCCAGCATCTTCTTGCGGCTCTTGTGCAAGGTATCGTGAAGCTCGCGGGCCATTTCCACCGCCACCGCCGCGAAGTTGTTGACGAAGTTCAAGGGGTTCTGGATTTCGTGGGCGATACCGGCGGTCAGCGTGGTCAGGTAGGCCATCTTCTCCTGCATGATCAGCTTGCGCTGTCGGCGCACCAGTTCCTGGTTCTTGCCGCGCATGTCTTCCAAGAGGCGCGCCTTGGCGACGGCGGAGACCGCGTGGGCCTTCAAGCGGTCCAGCCGGTTGATGTCGCTCCCGCCGAAGGCGCAGGGGTTGTCGCTGTTGTCCAATAGCAGGAATCCCTCGATCCGATCGTGCAGATGGACGGGCATCAATAGGGAGCAATTGGGCATCGGGAAAAATTCCTTCAAATCCCCGCGATCGGCCTTGGAGAAATCTGAGAGGATGCGCACCTCGTCCATGCCGGCGTCCGGTGGGATGGCAAACCAGTTGTGGATGCGGTCCGGTGAAAGCCAGGTCTCATACGCCTTTTCCTCATCGTATCCCGCCACGGCTGCCATATGGAATAGATCGCGGTCGGGTTCGCGAACCAGGAAGATACCCTTATCGGATTGGGGAAATAGGGTCATGGCTTCCTGCAAGAGCGAACTGAGCAGGTTGGACAATTCGATTTCGTTGTTGATGGTCCGGACGATATCGTCCAAGGCTTCCAATTCGTCATTGCGTTCGCGGATCTCCAGGGTGCGGTCGCGGACCTGTTGTTCCAGCAGTTTGTTGACCTCGTTTAGTCGCAGCTGGGTTGATTTCAGGCGTCGGGTGGTTTGCAGCAGGCGCAGATGCGTTTTCATGCGCACAAGCAGTTCGTCACGGGAGACGGGCTTGACCAGGTAGTCGTTGGCGCCGACCTCGAAACCCTGCACCACATCGCTGAGTTGGTAGCGGGCGGTCAACATGACGATAGGTAGTTCCTCGGGCATGTATTCCTCGCGGATGCGGCGGCAGACCTCGAAACCGGACATATTGGGCATCATGATATCCAGCAGCACCAGGTCGAAGCGCTGTTTGGCGATCAGTTCCAGGGCGTCCTTACCGTGCGTGGCCAGGGTCAGTTTGTGATTGTCGGGCTCCAAGAAATTGCTGAGGACCTGGAGGTTGATGGGTTCGTCGTCCACCACCAGGATCTCGAAGAGTCCTGTGCTCGGCGAATCCGGGGCCGGCGGTTTACTTCTGGAAACTGTACTCACGGGCCTTGCGGACGGCTGTGCGGCCACATGCTCGCTGCCGTCGGCCGCGGCCAGGCTGAAGCGAAACTCGGAGCCCTTGCCCTCCTCCGAATCCACCTGGATGACGCCGCCGTGCAGCCGCACCAGTTCGCGAGTGATGGCCAGGCCAAGACCCAGGCCCGAGTGCCGGGCGCGGTTTTCGGCCTGGGAGAAGCGTTCGAAGATCCGCTTGCAGTCCACCTCGGGAATACCTTCGCCGGTGTCGCGCACCCAAACGGTTATCTTGTCGCCTTCTTTTTCCGCGCCGATGACAATGACGCCCTCGTGAGTAAACTTGACGGCGTTGCCCACCAGGTTGTGAAGGATTTGGGCCAGGCGGTTTTCATCGGCACGCACCAGCATATCGGTCCCGGGCACGTCATTGGTCAGATCGACAGGTTTGCCGTGCAGTAAGGGGCGTTGCAGTTCCAGGATGTTGCCGGCCAGTTGGTGCAGGTCGACCGCTTCCAGTTCCAACTCGATGGTGCTTTCGTGCAGGCGGGCAAAGTCCAGGATATCGTTGACCGTGGCGGCGAGCCGTGAGCCGCTGGAGATGATGAGGTTGAGATTGTGCTCCTGTTTCTCGGTGATGTCGCCGAGGGAGCCGTTCTTCAAAGCCTCGGCAATGCCCACGATACCGTTGAGCGGAGTGCGCAGTTCGTGGGTGGTATTGGCCAGGAGGCGGTCGCGTTCCTGGTCCGTGATGCGCAGTTGCTCGTTATCCGTGCGCAGGCGTTCCGTATCGGCCTGGTTTTCTTTCAGGCGTCGGTTTTGTCGATGCAATTGCAGCGCCCAACCCAGAATCAGAAGGCCGGGCAGCAACCATGTGAGGCCTTCGGGGAATACGAAACCCTCCACGGCGACGGGCATGCGGGTGGTCGGGCCCCAGGTTTCGCCGTCCAAGGCGCCCTGAATTTCCAGGGTGTAGGCGCCGGGCTCCAATCCGGTCAGGGTGACGCGTCCCTCGTTACCTAAAATCAACCAGTCGGGATGCAGTCCCACCAGCCGATAGCGATAACGATGCGTATTGCGAAAGCTGAACTCGGGCATGGCGAAATGAATGCGGGCCACGGTAGATTCGTCTTCCCAGGACAGGATGCCGTTATCGGGGGCAAGCGGTTCGCTGCCGGAGGAAGTCAATCGCTCTGCTTCCAGGAATACCGGTGCCGAGGTCCCGGAGGGTTCAGCTTTCGGATCGGTATAGAGATGCAACTCGCGGCCGGCCATCCACAATTCGCCGGCCGCGCCCACGTACAAATCGTTGACGGGTTTCCAATCGCTTTCGGAACCCAGCGGGATGAAGGCGCTTGTACGCTCATCGAACCAGGCGGGGGCGCCGGTTTTAGCGACGGTCCACACCCGGCCGTCCGGCGTCGTGGCCAGGTCGACGATGTGCGGCGCGGTATCGAATCGATCGAAAGTGCCCTTCCTGGGATGAAAGCGGCATAGGCCGGAAGCGGCGGTACCCACCCAGATGTTATCGTTCTGATCCTGGGTAAGCGCCGTGATATGGTCTCCGGCGATGGTTGATTGATCGGCAGTGCTGTGTCGGTAGGCGACAAAGGTGCCGGTACCCGCCAGGAACCGATCCAAACCGCCGCCGGCGGTGCCCACCCAAATGGTGCCGCTATTATCTTCCAGCAGGGTGGTGACATGCTGATGGGATATGCCTCCCGTCCCGGTCTGAAAGTAGTTTTCTTCGAGAATTTTATGCTCGTTGTCAAGGCGAAGTTGGACCAGGCCCCGCTCAGTGCCCAACCAGAAGCGGCCGGCGCGATCGAATAACAGCGACGTGTAGCCCGAATAGGCTGCTTTTAAATGAAGCTGCTCGGGCGGTCCGGCAAGCGTCGGGTTGAGATAGGCCGGCTGATCGGCGGTCGTCACCCAGAGTTCCCCGGTCGGGGAAAACGCCATGGCCGTGATCGGTTCCTTGGAATCACCGTGAGGGCGAATGGACCGGCCGTCATAGCGTTTGAGGCCGTGCGCGGTTCCCAGCCACAAGAATCCGGTATTGTCACGAAGCAGGCACAATATCTCGGTACCGGCCGGATCCGGTATGGATTGGAGCCCGGCCCGGTCATTGGCTTGGATATTTTGTAATAAGATAATAATTTGGAAAGCGATGAGGAAACAGAGGCGAAAGGCCTTGGTTAATGCCATAGTAGTGAACCGCATCACCTACATCTGGTTCGCTTTTTTCGACGGGTTGGAGAATGATTTTTGCGTTTAAAGTTTTCGCAGAACTGATTATGATCAAACCAGAAACCGAACATCAGTTCAAGACAAAAACGCAATTGTGGACTCATTTTAATGAGTACCGCCCGTTTCGATACGGGTCGGTGTAGCGGAACCATCCACCAGCGGCATCGCGGCAACGGCAATTCCGCGAATAATTCGGGTCATGCTGCCCAGGTCCAGGGTCTCGAATTCGTCGTTTACCGTATGGTAGAGCTTGTCTTGATCGATCTGCGAGCTGCTGATGGAATGAGCGGGCACGCCGACTCGGGCGAAGCGAGCATTATCCGATCGATTGAACAGGTTCTGTTTGGGGTACGGATCGGGATGCAGGAAGGACTCGCCCGAGGCTTTTTGCATGATTTCGAAAAGGGAAGACTTTTCGGGACCGGTCATAAATACCGTGCCGGGCCCGAACTTGGACGGTTTGCCGATCATTTCGATGTTGATGCCGGCGACATATTGATCAGGGTCGATGACCGAGGCGAAATATTCCGAACCGAAACCGCCGATCTCCTCGGCCGTGAAAGCGATAAACACAAGACTTCTTTCGGGTTGCCGGGGTAAGGATTGGAAGTAACGAGCCAGGGCGATGACGCCGGTAGTACCGGAGGCGTTGTCATCGGCCCCGTTGGCAATGGTGTCGCCGTCTACCGAGCGGCGCCGGTCGCCGAGGTGATCATAATGGCCCGAGAACATAACGTATTCGTTCGGCTTGCTTTTGCCGGGGATGACGCCGACCACATTGGCCAGTTCGGTGGGCTCCATCTTGTTGCGGACGCTTAGTTTGAAATCGTCCACTTGAGTCTGGTCGGTCATAATCATGACGTAAGCCGGATTTTCTTCCGTCGCCATGCTGAGGCCGCCGCCTTGGTAGGCCTTGAGCTGCTTCAGGCGGTCTTCCATGGAAGGCGGGATCAAAAGGACCGGGATCTTTTCGCCGCCCCACATTTTGCGAAGTACGCGGAAGGGTTGCCCGCCTTCCTCGACGACCTCGATCGCCAGCTTGGACTTATCGGATAGATCGCACTCTCTACCGCTGAAGGATACGTGATAGGAAGCCGGGTCCAAGACGGTACCGTTCAGGTTCAGGGAGGTTTCCCCCGAGGCTATGCTGAAGGCGTTGAACTTTTGTAGATAATCGTTGCCGGCGTAGGGCTTCAAACCGATCGCCTTGAATTCGGAAGCGATGAAATCAGCCGCTTTACGTGCGCCTGCCGTGCCCGCCATGCGACCCTGCATGTCGTCATGGGCCAGAACGCCCACGATGCGGGTGATCTCCTCTTGCTTGATTTCGGGCGTATCCGCTGCCCGGCCGCCGACAGCCGGTAAAAACAGTAAAACGGCGATAAGAACTTTCATGATCTCTCCCGGTTTCGATGTGACCCACGCCGGGGTCGGTTATTTTAGTCGGGGGAAACCGGGAACGGGCTGCAAAACGTTCCGCGACCGCGGTTAGATCTTGAAGACCGCGACCTGTTCTTGAAAATCGCCGGCCATCTCGGACAGACTTCCCGCCTGTTCCCTCAATTCTCCGGCAGTTGCGGCCGTATTCTTGGAACTGGTGCAAACGCCGGCCATGTTGTCGGCTACGACCTTGGAGTCCCGGGCAATCTGGTCGGCGCTTTCGGCGATGACCCCGGCGCCGTTCAAGGCTTGTTCGGCATTTTGGGTAACCGTGCGGCTGAAATCGGCCGATTCGCTGACCGAATGGGACACGGCCTGGGCGCGGTCGGAAGCGGCAACCACATTTTCCTCGATACGCGCGATGGTTTCGGTCTGTTGCTCGACGGCGCCCGCGATGGAACCGGTGCGATCATTGACCGAGGTAATGATCCGCTTGATGTCCTTCATGGCGCCGATAGCCAGCCCGGTATTATCCTGGATATCTTTGATCTTGCGTTGGATATCCTCGGTTGCCTCGGCGGTCTGATTGGCCAGGTCTTTAACCTCGCCGGCGACTACGGCAAAACCGCGGCCCGCTTCACCCGCCCGCGCGGCCTCGATGGCGGCGTTGAGGGACAGAAGATTGGTCTTCTCGGCAATCTGGTTGATCACGCTGACCACATCGCCGATGCTTTTTGCCGCTTCGCCCAGGGAAGCAATGCGTGCGTCGGTTTGCTCGGTTACCTGGGCCGCTTCTTGAGTTATGGACGCGGTTTCTTCCACGTCCCCTGCCACGTTGCGGATGGTTTCACTGACCTGCTCGATGGCAAGGGCCAGGTTCTGGACATCCTGGGACATCATGGAGGCGTCTTCATTGACGCCGGCCAGATTGTTGCCGATTTGGGTGTTGACCTGAACCACGCCCGCCACATCCTTGCGGGACCCGCCGGCGGACTCGGCGATGCGCACGATGCGTTCGCCGGTGTGCCGCGTGGCGGTGGTGGCCTGATCCGTTTGATCCATCATGAGACCGGCGTTTTCGGCCATTTCCCTGCTGCGTTCTTTCAGGTTATTGGATGCCCCGGCCAACTGTTGCGCGTTGTCGTTGAAGCGCCGCATCATATCGTGAATCTCTTTGATGAACTGGTTGAAACAAACGGACAGTTCGCCCATCTCGTCTTTGCCCTTTACGGCGATGCGCCTGGTCAGGTCCCGCTCATCGATCACGGCGCCGATCAGGCTGACGGTTTCCTTGATGGGCCCGGTGATTTTCCGAACCGCCCAGAGTGAAATCAGAACCGCCAGGGACACCGCGGCCAGGGCAACGATCATCATCAAACCGATCTTTTGTTTCAGCAAGGCGCGATAGTCGGCGAAGTCGAAATCGACCACGACCATACCGACGACATCGCCGCTGCTGTCGCGAATGGGGCCGAAGCCGCTGATATAGGATTTTTCGGTGCTTCGATATAGTGCGGTGTGCCCGGCCCGACCCTCGGTCAGAACGGTGCGAACAATATCGTCGATGCCGAAGTCCTCGGGTTTGTAGGTGTTACCTACAAAAGGTTCCGGGTTGGTCATAACGACAAAGGCCAGCTCGCCGCCGTCGATAGCGCGAAAGGTATAGACGGGCCAGTCCCAATTGTTGGCCTTCTGCTGCAATCGCAGATAGTCACGCAAAGCGATGAAGTCTTCTCCCTCGACATCGTCGAGACCCCAGACCGCTTCATGGCGATCACCGTCCATCCCGACCGCAATGGAGGCGGCCATATGTTCGACCCGAATGCCGATATCATCGACAAGGTCCTGCTGCAAGAGGTAGGAGGAAGCAAAAGCAAAGGCGACCGCGGTCAGAACCACCAATCCGATGCTGTAAAGGACCATTTTGCCACGGAGGTAGAGCTTCATTGTAACCTGCCTTGATCAAGCCGGAGTACCACATCTCGGAGACAATCGATCAACTATGGCATCGGCAACCCGATTGGAAACTTTTGGGAGGATCGACGGAAAATCGGCAGTTTTCCCAGGGGGGTAAGCACCCCAATACGAGGAAACCCGACACTGTAGCTGGAAACAATGCCGGATGTCGATTCATTCCGATCCCTAAAGCGGTTTCCGTTTCATCTCGAGTCCGGGGTTCAAGCGTCTGATACTCGATTGTTCCCGGGGACAATCGGGTATCAGATGCCAATCCCGACAATTATTTCCGCATTCTGCCCTGCCGTGTTACAATCCCGCTTTCCAATCTCTCAACCTTTTTTCGGTAAGTCACTGTCGGGAGTTTTAAATGAGTATTCACAAACGCAGAATCATGGAAGCGGCGCGCGAATTAGGCATTACGGTGACCGACTTACAGGAAACCTGGCATATGGATGCCTTGCGTTTGACTTGGGGCGGTCGCACGGAATTGATTTGCAACGAGGGACTCGGATTCTCGGACCTGAGCCATCATGCCTACATGATCGCCCGGAACAAATATGCGACGAAGCAAATGTTGAAGGAATTGGGCATTCCCGTGCCCGAGGGCATGGTTTTCGACAGGGTCGATGCGATGCGCCCGGCCGTCGCGTCCTTGATGGAAGATTACAGCCCGGTCGTTTGCAAGCCGCTGGATGCGGCCGAGGGCGATTCTATTTTGATGAATATTACCGACTTGGATACGGTTTTGCGGCATGCGGAGACAGTTCTGGAGAACTACGAGAGTGTCTTGGTCGAGCAACAGGTTGACGGTGATGATCTGCGCATCCACGTGATCGACGGCCGGCCCGAGGCCGTGTGCCGCCGGATTCCCGCCCAAGTCACCGGGGACGGCGCCGCGACACTGGCCCAATTGATTGAAAAGGAACTGGTCCGGGTCAGGCGCGATAATCCCGAGAACGACATCACCTTGGATGAACAAGTCGATCAGTTGATATCCCGTCAGGGGGTGGTCATGACGGATGTGATCGAGCACGGCCGAACGATTCAATTGAAAACCATCGCCAACATGTCGCAAGGAGCGCGCGCCGTCGATATTACCGACACCATGCACCCGGATTACGGCCTTTGGACGAAGGCAATCGCGGATCGACTGGGCTTGACCTTCTACTCGGTAGATGTCCTGACAACAGACCATACGGCCCCGCCCGCGAACCACGCGGTTGTGCTGGAGATCAACGGCGAAGCGGCCTGGCTCCACCACACCTTCTCAGATGGAAAGCAGCATCCGTACCCCCACCGCTTCCTCAAGCGCTTGTTTCAGATGGAGTGAAAACCGCGGTCACACGATCACTCTTTTTCCCTGGACGCGGGCGCGGAGCATCAATTGTAGTTTATAGGTTCCCGGCATCGATCTCTCGCCCGCGTAGGCGAACTTCCTTGCCGCAGAAGGCTACCGCGATTTCCGAGCGGAGCGTGACCCCGGCCGCTTCCAGTTCCGCGCCGTATTGCCGGGTTTCGATTTGATCCAGAGCCTCTTGTAGGGCGTCTTCCATCTGATCCGCGCTTTCGGCGATTTTGAATTCAAAGATCACGCCGCGCTCTTTCGGGTTTCGGGGGCGCATGATGACATCATAGCGGCCGTGACCCGCTTCCCGGTTAGACGTTACCTCGTAGCGGTCGCGCAGGTGGACCAGCAGGCCCAAAACAAAGGCGTGGTACACCCTTTCCGGGTTCGGCTTGGCGGTATCGTAGTAACTCAGCACCGAGCGCACCGTTTCCTGTAAAAATTGCCCGAAGGTCGGCATGTCACCGTTGATCAGGCTTTCCAGATAGCGGCTCACCTTGGTGGGTCCGATATCGCGATGCAGCCAACTGGCAACAATGTCTTGGAATAACAGTTCTACTTCGGTGTTGGGCACGGCTAAACGATAGAATTCACGATTGTCTTTGCGTATCTTTTCCGTCACTTTCAGGTAACCGCAGAATAGGAAGAACGACCACAGCGTTTCCGTGTTTCGGTTCAGGTCCTCGAACACGGTGTGTTGATGAACCATGGTCTTTACTGTTTCCCCTTTCAACAGGGCTTGCAAATCGTCCAATACCTCGGGCGCGGCGCCGATCAGTTGCTTTTTAATCAGGTCGTTTGAACTGGTGTTGACCCAGTGGGGGCGCAAGCCTTCTTTCGACTTATCGATGTAATTGAGAATGGACCAGGGGTTGTAAATGGTAGTCTCTCCGGCCAGATAGCCGTTGTACCAGTTTTGCACCGCTACGGCCTTCTCACCAAGGCCGGCCTGATGCAACAGGTTTTCCGTTTCAGCCTCCGTGAAGCCGAATTTATCGGAAAAGGGGAGACTGAGCAAGGTGAACACATCGACATGGTTCAGGTCGGAAAAAATAGATTCGCGCGCCACCCGTAAGATACCGGTCAGCACGGCCTTCTCCAGAATTTTGTTGCCTTTCAGGGCCTTCCCCAGGAGACCCCGCATGAACCCCGCGATTTCCCGATAATATCCGCCGGCGTATCCCGTATGGATGGGCGAGTCGTATTCGTCGATCAGCAGGATGACCTTACCTTGG
The DNA here is from genome assembly GCA_030066195.1 of Acidobacteriota bacterium. Classification (GTDB taxonomy): domain Bacteria; phylum Acidobacteriota; class Holophagae; order Acanthopleuribacterales; family Acanthopleuribacteraceae; genus JASJCB01. Next base: position 39,741 of record JASJCB010000084.1, on the reverse strand, counting down.
TGGTGCGCGGCCAGAAATTCCATCAGCAGGGTCAGTGAATCCTTCAGGTCGGCTGGATTACCTTGCTTTTTGGCGATTTTCCTAAAGTCCTCCGCATCGAATTCGTCCAGGTCCTCCATCAGGTACTTCCTGTCACGGAAAGCTTTGGCCATCATGTTGCGAAAGAGATCGAGGAAATCGTCGAATGTGTCGGCCTTAAGATCCTTAAATGTAAGAAAAATGACAGGGTAGCGCCCCAGGCGATCGAACCAGGGACTTTTCTGAATGGCCAGCCCTTCAAAGAGTGCGGCATTGTCGGGCTGCCGCTCATCGAAGAAGGCGTGCAGCATGGACATGTTGATAGTCTTGCCGAAGCGCCTGGGCCGGGTAATCAACTGCACGAGCGCGGATGTTTCCAAAACCTCGGCAATGAACATACTTTTGTCTACATAGTAGTAACCGTCCTCGATCACCCTTTGGAAATCGTCGATGCCGATCGGAAGCCTGAGACCCATGAGTTTGCTCCTAACAACCTGTCGTGTTTAGGATAACACAGGGAAGACCGGTGGTCGGCGATTACAACGCGTGGATACAGATGGACCTACGCATCAAAAGTAGCATTGCCTATTTGTTTCCGATGATCGTTGACCAGGGCCCGAGGGCCGTTATTCAATCCAGACCGGTTCGCGGTTGTTGCCCGTGCTGGTTATCCGCCGCAGGTTGGTGCCGTTGCGGTTGATGGCGTAGATCTGCCAGGTACCCGAACGGTTTGAGGTGAAGCACAGCTGTTCCCCGTCCGGCGACCAGTGCGGCTCTTCGTTACTGCCCGACTTCTCGGTGACCCGGTAGTTCTCGCGGGTTTGCAGGTTCATGATGAAGATGTCGAAGTCGTTTTCGAAGCGGCTCACGTAGGCCATGTAGTCGTAGCGGGGGTTCCACTTGGCGCTGTCGTTGAACGAGTTCTGGGTGGTGATCAGCACACGGTTGAGGCCGTCGGCGTCCATGCGGTAGATTTGCGGCGTGCCGGTACGATCGCTGGTGAACAGCAGGGAACGTCCGCCCGGCGCCCAACTGGGGTTGGTGTCGATGCCCGGGTGTCGGGTCAATTGCACCGCGTCGGAGCCGTCCAGGTTCATGACCCAGATGTCGCTGTTGCCGTCCTTGGCGATGGAGAAGGCAACCTTTCTGCCGTCGGGCGAGATGGACGGCGACTGGGCGCGTCGGCTCGGGTCTTCCAGCAGGGGGCGCGGACGACTGGCCAGGCTGGGTTTCAACTGGAGGGTGTAGGTGGCGTTCATGGTGAAGGCGTTTTGGAAGGCGCCGTAGATCAGCATGATATCGCGGCCCACGCGTTTGGCGTCGGGCGAGAAGACCAAACCGCCGCGGGTAATGGGCAGCTCGTTATAGCCGTCGTAGTCCATAATGTAGAGCTCGTCCAGGGTGCGGCTGGGGTCTACGGTACTGCGCCTGCGTTTGGTGTAGACGATCTTACTGGTCGCGAACTTACTGTTGAACAGGTGGGTCAGGATGTAGTCGGAGACCGTGTGGGCGATCTTGCGAGCCAGCTTGGGCTTGCCGGTGACCGCTTTGGCCAGGATGGCTTGCTTGGAGGCAATTTCGAAGAGCCGGATCTCCACCTTCATCTGGTCGCCTTCCCGAAGCACGCGACCCACGGCCAGGTGCGCGGCTTCGATACTGCCCCAGTCTTCAAAGATCAGCGGGCCGTCGTGCGGACTGCGAATGAGGTTGAGACGATCCTTGCCCAGTACGCGGAACATGCCCGAATTGCGCAGGTCGGCGCGCACCACCTCGTTGATGACACGGACGGCATCGCGATAGTCCTCGGCGCCCGGCATCGACTTGAAGTCGGGCACGGCGATGTTGTACAGCCTTACGGGTTGGCCCGAATAAATATCCAATTCAACGGGTCTGTCCTGCGCGGGCAGCCAAAGGCATCCCAAAACAAGCATGTATGCAAACCATTTCATGTAAGTGCTCCTAACATCTATTATTGTTTTTCTTCACCGTAATGAAATTTCAAGGCCATTAGCAAGGTATCGCCCTCGTAACCCTGGGGAAGCGGCGGCAGATCCAGGCCCATGACGGCGCGACGGGCCTGTTTGTCCAGGAAGGGGTAACCGGAGGTGTCGGCGATCTTGACATCGGTCACACTGCCGTCGCGGTGAATGGTGAACTCGATCCTGGTGATGCCGACCATGGGACTGGTGCCGTTCCAGCGGGCTTCTACCGCGGCGGCAATCGCGGCCAGGTAGGTACGGAACTGCAATTCTTCCACGTTGGTGACTTCGCTGCCGTCGCCGATCTCGGCCACCACGCCCGTGCCGGTGCCCTCGCGAACATTACCGCGCGCCCGGTTGCTCCTGACATCGGACGGCGCTGTAGGCGCGGTATTGTAGGTGCTGCCGGAGCGGCTGGTTTCGGCGACCGGCGTGGGCGGCGGCTGCTTTTTGGGAGGACGGCGTTTGTTCTTGGTGCCGATGGCGACCTCTTTCGCTTGAGGTTTGGTTCGGCGTTGTTTCTTTTTCGGCGGCGGCGGTGGTGTCGCCGTTTGCTTTTTTTGTTGGGCCCTGGCTTGGGGTTTGGTGACGCCGGCCGTGGCCGCCCGCGATTTTCTGCCGCCGGTGTTCAGGTTGCGCGGTCCGCCCAGCTTGACCTGGACCGCCCTGCCGAAATCGTCCTTTTTGGGTTCCCCGGCCATACCCATCCAGACCAGACCGAACAGGGCCAGCGCGTGGACCAGGAGGGACACGATAATGCCGGTTCGGCGGCCGTATGAGGCCATTTTCTGCATCTGGGCGTAATGGTCGTAGGGACTCACGCGGACCTCGTCAGGATTGCTTCGGGGGTTCGGTCACCAGGCTGATCTCTTCGATGCCGGCTTCCTTGAGTTGGTTGACCAGGCTCATTACGGTGCCGTAGGTCAGGCCCTGGTCGCCGCGCAGGTAGACGGTCTTGTCGGGCGACACGGCGATCTTGGCCTTGACCTTCTCCAAGATGACCTCGGGTTGCAGGTAATCGTCGTTCAGGAAATGCTTGCCCTCGGCATTGATGGAGAGCAGGATGAAGTCCTCGCGTTGCTTCAAATTCTCGTTGCCCAGGGGCAGTTCCAGGGTAACGCCGGTTTGCATGAGCGGCGCCGAGATCATGAAGATGATGAGTAGAACCAGCATGACGTCGACCAGGGGGGTCACGTTGATCTCGCTCAGGCTGGTGCTGGGACCTTGCTGATTGGTTGAGAATGCCACGGGAAACCTCCCTCAGGTAAAGTTCTTCTCGACGATGCCCAGAAACTCCAGGCAGAAGTCTTCCATTTCGGCGGCCACGCCGCGCACCTTGTTGACAAAGTAGTTATAACCCATAACGGCGGGGATGGCGGCAAACAGGCCGAAGGCGGTAGCGATGAGCGCCTCGGCGATACCGGGCGCCACCACGGTCAGCGAGACCGATTTCTGTTGACCGATCTGGGCAAAGGCTTCAATGATGCCCCAAACGGTTCCCAGCAGGCCCACGAAGGGCGCCACGGCGGCTACCGTCGCCAACTGGTTGAGGTTCTTCTCCAGCTTGGCCACCTCGACGAAGCTGGCCCGCTGTAAAACGCGGTGGATGGATTCCAGGCTGCGCACCTTTGGTTGGTTGCCGGCCGTGGTCTTCTGATGCCTCAATTGGAAGTTAAGTTCGGAGAATCCGGCCAGGAAGAGACCGACCTGCGGACTGAAAGGAAAGTTATTGGTGACGTTTTTAATTTCGGAGAAGCGGGCCGAGTTGCGAAAAGTAGCCAGAAAATGCGCGGTGTCCAACCCGGTTTTGCGCAAGAGCAGGCGCTTCTGAACGATGAGGATCCAGGTGGTCACCGAAAAGACGAGCAGAACGAGCAAAATGAACTTGTTGACGATACTCGCCTGCATGATGGCATCAAAATAATTCAATCTTCAATCTCCCACGTGAACATAGAGATACCGCCTGTATGGTAAGACGGACATTACTCGGATTTCGTTTGAAATTTCTTTAGCAGGGCGACTTGGATGGCGGGCGGCACCAGGTTGGAAATATCCCCGCCCAGCGCGGCAACCTCTTTGACCAGGCGACTGCTGATGTAACTATAAATATCGCGAGGCATCATGAACACGGTTTCCAGGTCGTCGGCCAGTTCGCGGTTCATCATGGCCATTTGTAATTCGTACTCGAAATCGGAGACGGCGCGCAGGCCGCGGATGATGACCTTGGCGTTCTCCTGGTGGGCAAAGTCGACCAGCAGGCCGGAGAAGGTTTTGATGGCCACACGGTCGGAAGGAAAGAGCTCGCGAATCAAAGCCAGGCGTTCGTCCTTACTGAACAGGGGTTTCTTGGAAATATTGACCAGGACCGCCACGGTGATTCGATCGAATATCTTGAGCCCGCGTTCGATCAAGTCTATATGGCCGTTGGTGATCGGATCGAAGGAGCCTGGGAAAAGTGCCAATGTCATGGGGTCTACCTCACCGCCGTGAAGAGTTCAACGATTTTGGAATCTTAGCATGAATCAGCTTTCATGCCGGCAGAATCCTGAGCGGCATCGGTTTGCCGAATGAGTACTCTTGCAAGCTTCAACCAACGTCCCAACCGCCGAAGATGCGGTCTACCTCGTCCTCGTTTTCGTCCGCTTCCTTTTCCGGGGCATGATCCATGGGGTTGCGCACCGCCGATTCAACCGGCGCCATTTGGGAGAAGACATCTTCCAGCTCATCGTCGATGTCCGCGAAAGGATTGGGCGCGTCCTCGGGTCCTGTTTGACCCGCGGCGGGAGTGTTGGGCAGCGGGGTATCCAGGTTCGCGAAGATATGGTCCATGTCGCTGTCTTCCAGTTCGGCAAAGGGGTTCGACCCGGGCATGGCCGGTTCGACCGCCCAGGTGGGTTCCGCATGCGGGCGCGGCGGCACGGTCGGTGTTTCGACCGGAGGCTCCGGCGCCTCGCGCAACGCCGGGTCGGGCTCCTCCTCGGGCATGGTGGGTTCGAACGCCGGACCGGTAAAGAGCGCCGGGTCGGGTAATTCGACCATGGGCCCGATGGTCTTGAACTCCATTCGCGATACCTGCCAGGCCCGAATCACCCGGCGCAGCATATAGATCAGGATGATGAGACCGACCAGAATGATCCAGAAGTCGCGGGTAAGGAACAGGTGATACAGCTTGTTTTTGGGTCGGACCTCCGCTTCGAAGGCGGTGACCAGTTCGGTCATGGGCGGCAGATCCGCGGCCTTGAAGGCATAGCTCTGTGTATTACCTCTCAGGTAAGTTTGCAGAAACTTCAATTCACTCCCCGGCTTCTGGTCCCAAAGCCAGGTTACAAAAAGACGGCCGACGGCGGCGTAGGTGCGCCGTTGGGAGCGGGAGGTGATTTCGCTCTCTTCCGCCAACCATGGGATCAGGCTTTCGTTACGGGCAAAAGCCAGGATGACGCCGAAGCGGTCGGCGCCCTTGGTGCCCGCGTAGTAATCGGCCAGACCCTCTTCCAGGAACAAGGGCAGATGATACTGCCGCTTCAGATTGAGCAGATAATGAACCAACTGATGGCGCAATTCGCGCAGAACCGGCTCCTGACGGTAATCGCCCAATCGCTCGATGCCGATTTCGATGCGCCGGTACTCGCGATCGTACCCGGCGGAAAGCCAGGAGGGCCCGCCGGGCAGATGGGCGTGACCGATGGTCGCGGCATCGCCCAGGCCCAGGGTTATCCTGATTTTCTCTTCGGGTAGAATGACCGACCAACGGGATTCCATTTCCGCCAGATAGGCTTCGACTGCATCGGCCAACGGAATGATGTGCTCCTGGAACCCACGCTCGAAGATGATGCGCAAGCGCTCGGATTGGTACACCTTGATATTGGCCAACTTATCGGTGTCTTCGCCGGCAGCGACCGGAGCGCCGAGCAATAGGATCAACCAGAGCAGTTTTTTCATAATCTCCCAAAGCCTACAGGCACTAGCTTCAATGTAGGACAAAAGCCCGGCGCGTGCAATGCTTCAAGTTGTTAGTTTCAAGTTTCAAGTTACAAGGGAAGAGGAAAGCCTTGCGGCTTTGTAAAAAAACAACACGGCGCCTTGGACGAAGCTGACAGGAACACCGTTACGTCAGCGAAAGCTCCGCGGTCCTTACCGTCGTTGCAATCTAAAGCGACCAGGAGCCCACCGAGAAAGTGATTTCCTCAGAATCGCTTTCTAAGATCTTAAACGGTACTTGTTGCCCGACCTCTAATACAAAACCCGTATTCCCGGTTTCTCGGCCGTAGACAGGACCTCGTTCCCTTTCAAATCAGAGGACAATGTGTCGATTTTTGTGCGTTTATCACGGCGTCTCGGCTATAATCAATGGGACTCGTAAATCTTGATCTTTGGGCGGTTATCATGAAATTTGCATTCCTTAAAGCCCACACCGGCGGCGTATTGGGTTTGGAGATGATCACATTTGTAGAGCCGCTGGGTTTGGAGTACATTGCCGGAGCCCTCGAACGGGAAGGACATACCTGCCTCATCTTGGACCTGCGCATAGACGGAACTGACCCGGGCATGGCTAAATGCCGCGAATTTGCACCGCAAGCGGTGGGTATCCAATCGAACTTTACGACGGAACGTTACCGGGCCCTGAACCTTGCCCGGCGGGTCAAACAGGATTGCCCGGAAGCTTTTGTCGTGATCGGGGGACATGATGCCTCGCGGGAACCCTCCTGGTATCTCGACGATGCCGTGGACGGCATTGTGGTTGGTGACGGTGAGGGTGTGATTGTTCCCCTTGCCGAAACCCTGGACTCGGGCGGTGATCTCAAAAAGGTGCCCGGCCTGATGTTACGCCGGGGTCGAAACCTGGAATCCTGCGGAGATGCCCCCATCCGGACCAACCTGGATGAGTTGCCCATGCCCGCTCGCCACCTGATCAAAGATTACGCGCCCCATTACTACTTCAATTTCCACAAACCGCTGGCCCTGTTGGAGACGGCGAGAGGCTGCCCCTACCGCTGTAATTTCTGCTCTGTCTGGCAGTTCCACGAAAAAACCTTTCGCGAAAAATCGCCTGAACGCGTGGTCGAGGAACTCAAAACCATCGAGGCGCCCCATGTTTTCATTACCGACGACATCTTCTGGCTGAATGTTAAACGGGGCAAGGAAATGGCCCGCCTGATCAAAAAAGCGGGTATTAAAAAATACTTCAAGATCCAGACGCGTACCGATATCATCTGCCGTCACCCCGAGTTGGTGGAGATGTGGAAAGAGTGCGGCAGTCTATCCATCTTCTTGGGTTTGGAGAAGATCGATGACGAGGGGCTTGCTTCTGTCAACAAGAATAATAAAGCCGAAAACAACAATCGGGCCATCGAAATCCTGCAGCAGTTGGATGTGGGCTATACACCCAACTTCATCGTAGACCCTCAATGGGAAAAGCCGGATTTTGCCAAACTGCGGGACTGGGTGGACCGAACCGGCGCCTACAACAGCGGGTTTTCCATCCTGACGCCGCTGCCCGGAACCAAGCTTTGGGAAGAGGTCAAGCCCCAGGTCACCACGGAAGACTGGGAGCTGTTCGACATTGTGCATACGGTGCTGCCCACCAAACTCCCCTTGGATGAGTTCTACAAGGAATACGCCCGTTTGTGGCGCCACGCCCTGGAGGTTCGCTACAAAAAGGCCGGCTACCTGCGCACTCACCTGGCGTTAGGACTGGCCCTGGCCACCGGCAAGGTCACGTTCGACGCCTTGAAAAAGGGGATGAACCTGAGCAAGCGCTTCAGCCGACCGGCTACCTTCTTGCGCGCTCATGAGGAAAGCGAGCAGAGAGTGCAACAACCTCCGCGAATCACAACACCGTAAGTACTATAGGAAGATCGCTCGTAGCAAATAGCGAAAGGAAAGCCCGGGGGCGACATTCGCAAGCTCAAACCCTGGCTGACCCCGGGATACACTCTGACTTGCGGCGGAGCCCGCGATATCCGGCAAGGATACGGCAATCTCTTGACGGCATCGCACCCGCTTCGACAGCAATCCCGCTATCGGTACAAGCTGCCGCCGACGGTGGCAAGACGGTCCTAAGGGCCGTTGCAAAGTTACATTTCACTGATCTTGATCGTGTCGCGATAGCCCACATTCGACTTCTTCAAGTGGTACTTGACGGAGCAGGAAATGGGACCGAACCATCTGATGAACACCTCGGGATCCTCGGTCTCGAAGAGGACGTAAACATCCCACCAGGACCAACCGGCGGGCATCTCGATCGATTGGCCGGGGCCCACAAAACCTTCAGAGGCCGTACCCCACAAGGTGTTATTGACCAACAGCGCGGCCGTCAGCCTGGTGTCGTTGATGACGGTAATCCCTTCCTTGAGACTGGAGGATTCATCCGGCTTGTCCAGCGCCCCCTCGTCCACCGGGTGGATGGGGATGGTCAGGGTCTCAGTTAACAACTCTTCAACCAATCCCATGTTGCCTGCATATTCTCTTTTCATGGTGGCCTCCTTTGAGCCGCCTCACCCACGAATCATGATCCGCTCGGTTCAGCCCGGCTCAATGGTGCTTTTAGCACGTGATGTTCGGTTTGGGCACCTACCTTGGTTTGAAGCGGCTACCACTCCCGAAACACCCCACCATATCGATTTATACTTACCTGATATCATACCAGACCCAACACCATTTGTCTGCTATTCAATCAAACGATCTCGCCAATAGCCGGGACGTCGCCTCATGTGCATAACGGCAACAACGACGATGGTCTCACCTTGTTGTTGGTAAATGACGTGATAGGGAAACCGTTTGGTACGACAACGCCGGATACCAGGTTCCAAAGTCGGCCAGGCTCGCGGAAAAAGAAGAATACGTTCAATAGCCGCATAAACCTCTTTGACAAGCGCTGAGCCGAGACCCGCCTTCTTGTCGTACCAGGCTGCAGCCTCGTCGAGTTCTTGCTCGGCCGGTTCCAGAAAGAGAAAATTCATCAGCCGTACTTTTGACGCAACCTTTCAAATACCTGTTGACCGGGCACCGCCTTGATTTCGCCACGCTCATAAGCCTCAAACCGATCTCGAGCTTCGGCGGCCCAGGCTGCCTCGATTTCCGGATCGAGCGGCCCCAAGCTGTCGAGAAGTTTTTCGGCAACCTCCACTCGGACGTCTGGTGGTAAGGCAAGTGCCGCGTTCAAGACCTCGTTTTTAGCCATGATCAACCTCTCCAGCGGATCTTATCACACTTTAGCCTGGAACCTGAATACCCGGCCTCTCCTCCTCTCTGATCTTCTTCCTGCTTCTGAAGTCGCTGTTCATACACCTCCCTAAAAGCAAGTTAGCTTTTTCAGGTCTCGTCCCTGGTCTCGCGAAATCCCTCGTCTAAGGCTCCAAACCACCGCATCGTTCCAAGGGAAGAGGAAGAAAGCCTTGCGACTTTCGTCATCGCGGCCTACCTGGGGTAATGCCCATTTCCGGCTGTCAAGCTTGCGACGGGGTTACCGGGTGCGCTAAAATGCGCCCGTTCCGTAAGCGGGTTTTTTCGAGGGAGCAGAGTATGCAAAGAATCATGAGCTTGTTGCCGACGATCGGGTTTCTTTTTACCGCGCTCTTGTCCGGCCCCCCGAGCCTTGCGCAGCATACATGCCCCAACGGCCCGTTGAGGACGACGGGTGATGCCCGATCAAGGAACTGGCCGTGTCAGCTGACGAACGTTACCTTGCCGCCGGCAAGTGCGAGCTTGCTTCCATCCGGCGAAAAACTCAGAGCCGGGCTCCTGTCCGGGTCGGGGATGATCCCGTGTAGGTCCCAGGACCGCGTATCATGTGTTGTTGTGAAAAAATATTTTCTTGAGCCTTTTTCGGCTCTTTATCCGTTCTTCTAACTGTTGGGCGTTGATTTTTTCCGGGGGGGTTTCCGTGCTTATATCTTGCTTCATCCTTTTTTTGATGGGCGCAACCGGTCAGGGTTCTGCCCCGTCGCCTCCCGCTTTTTTTGTGGCCGGACCGAACGGCGATCACGCCGAGATCCACTTGCAAACGAACTCCGGCATCTTGAGTTTCAGTGCCGGCGGTTTGCAACTGACCTCGGAGAAAACCCGCGAGGCACTCCTTGGGAAACAAGCGACCTCAGCCGGATTGGGCTTTCGCAATAAAGCCAAACAGGCTGTCCCGCCCTATCTGAGCGGGCCTACCGGCGCCAGGGTAAACTATCTCATCGGCGATCGCGGCAACTGGCGCACCGGTCTGAAAGCCTATGCGGAGGTAGTGTATCCCGATGTATGGCCGGGCGTTGCGATTACTTTCCGGGCCGATCACCATGGCGCACCCTTTCAGGTAAGTTGTAACAGCGCCGCCGACATAGACTCGGTGATCTTTGAAACGGGCGCTGATCGATTAACCCTTGAACCGGACGGCGCTCTGGCGGCCCGCTTCGGCGAGCGCATCATGGTTATCCGGGCGCCGCAAGCCTGGCAAAACGCCGACGGTCGACGCCGGGAGTTGCCGGTGACCCTGGAGCCCAAGGGCAAGGGAGCGTTTGGGTTTCACTTACCGCGGGAGACCCGCGGCAAGGTGTCGCTGGCCGCGGAAATGGTTTGGTCCGGCTTCTTCGGCAACGCCTCGCCGGTACCCGTCGACGAAGTTCGCGATTTGGCCTATCGCGAGGTGGGCAACGAAAAAAATTACATTGCGGTGGGTGCGTCCAATGCCAACTATCTTCCCATTCCGTCGGGATTGGGAACCGGCGGCGGTATGGATATCATGGTTGCCGTATGCACCCAGCTGGGGCGTTTTCAAAGCCTTTTCTTTATCGGCGGCTCCGGTGATGACATTGCAGAGAGTGTGGCGCTGGATGACTCCGGCAACGTGCTGATCGCGGGCATGACGGAAAGTTTTGACTTCCCCGTGACCAAAAATGCTTTCGATACCCAATATAACGGCGATGGAGACGCCTTTCTTCTCTCGCTGCCCTTTGACTTTTCCGGTATCCACTTCGGCACCTTTCTGGGCGGCGGCGCAAGTGACGCCGCCACGGCGGTTGCGGTGCGGGCGGACGGTCAGATCTACGTGGCGGGTAATACCCGGTCGGCGGATTTTCCCGTGACCACCGGCGCGCGCGGCGCCGTGAAAACCGGGCAGGACGGCTTTGTGACGCGTTTCAGCGGGGACGGCAGCAACCTGTCTTTCGGCGACTACGTGGGGGGGCAGGGCCACGACACCATTCATTCCGGCTTACTTCACAACGATGCGCTTTTCCTGACCGGGGGCTCCGATTCCAACGATTTTCCCGTAACCGCGGGTACCTTTGACCTGACCGCCAACGGCGGCATGGATGCCTTTGCGCTTCGTTTCGACGGCGACACAATGACCTGGGCCACCTACCTGGGCGGCGAGGGCAACGATACGGCGCACGATCTGGCTATCGGCGCCGACGGGGCCGTTTATCTCGCGGGCGAAACCACCTCACCCAACTTTCCTCTTTCCGCCGGCGCTTATGACTCGCTTTTAACCAACACCGGCTTTGGAACCTTACTGCCCGACGCTTTTGTGACGCGCCTCGATACAAACGGCACGCACCTGGGCTACAGTACCCTCTTGGGTTCCCACGGCGCGGACCGCGCCTTCGGAGTGGATGTCAATCCCGAGGGCCTGGTTGCGGTGACCGGCGTGGGCGGACCGGACTTTCCGGTGACTCTCGGCGCCATTGTCATCGATTCGGCCCGAGACCGTGTTTTTACGACGGTATTGAATGCAGACGGCACCGGGCTCGTTTCTTCGTCCGCGCACGGTGAGGGCGTCGGCAATACGGTTTTGACGGACGATATCCTAAACGGTAGTCTCATCATCGGGGGAAGAGCCGAACGCTTTGCCTCACAGGTGAACTTAAGCAGCCCGTACGGCAACGGCAAAGCCTTTGTAACTTTGCTGCGAAGCTATGACGGCGGTTATTCCCATGGTCGTCAGTTCGGCGGGTCGGGTGGGTTCAACCCGTGGGATATGGTCATGGAGGCAAGCGGCGCGGTATTGATTTGCGGCGATTCGGCCTCGGATGCCGTCCCCGTCAGGGGCGAGCCCGGCAGCATCTATCACGATGAGCCCATGGGCACCGACGTGGTTTTGGCGCGGTTCCATCCCGACGGTCAACCCGATTTCATCACCTTCTTCGGCGGCGGGGACTATGATTCGGCAAGCTTGTTGACATTAGATCCAAGCGGCAACCCGCTGATCCAGGGACTCTCGCTGTCGACCGATCTGCCGCTTTCCTCCAATCGGTTATCCGACGGCGCCGAACCCTATTATAACGAGTATGTCGCACGTCTGGCTGCCGACGGTTCCGCGGTTCTTTACAGCAGCTTCATTCCCATTTTTTATGTCAGTATCCAGGACATTGCCGCCGATGCGAGCGGCCGGATCTATGTCACCGGTAATGCCGATCCCAACGCATTTACACCGACACCGGGAACCGTGATCGATGAGTATCTTCCCGATGTGTGGTATCAGGCCTTTGTGTTCAAAACCAATCCGACGGGTGATGCCGTAGAAATGGGCACCTGGCTTTCCAGCCGGGAAGTGGGCACGGGGATCGCGGTAGAGGTGGATGACTCGGGTAATATCTATGTTGCCTTTTCCGATCTCATCGACTCCTCTTCCCGCGGTTGGGATGCTAGGGTCCATAAGTTGAATCCGGAAGGGACCGGGTATCTATACAAATGGGGTTGGGATAGTATTTTTCTGGAATCCCCAATCGACATAGCCCTCACCGACACCGGCGCCCTGTGGATGGTGAACGGTCGCCGCGATGTTTCCGGCGGCTGGGGTAATGCGGAGTTGCTTGTTCGTAAACTGGATGCTCAGGGCCAATTGGTCATGAACAAAGACCTTAGGGCCGACGGAGATGTGGCGCCGACAGACCTGGCTTTGGTAGATGAGGATCTCGCCTTTGTCTGCGGTTATACCGACGCCCATGACTTCCCCGCCACCCACGCCGCCTTCGACACCACCGCCAACGGCGCAACGGACGCTTTTTTGGCCGGATTCTCGGACAACGGGTTGGAATATGCCTCCTACCTGGGCGGCTCCATGGATGATCGAGCCCTGGCCGTGGCGGCAAACGCGAGTGGTGAGATCTTTGTCTACGGCTCTACCGGATCGGAAGATTTTCCCGTGACACCCGGGGCATGGATGACCGATCCCGGCAGCGCCTTTCTTACCCGATTCGATTACGCGTGCACACCCCCTCTCGCGCCGGGTCCCGTTCAGGGCGAGACAACCCTTTGCGCTAATGCGGAAAGCACGTTCCGCGTGGACCCCGTCCCCGGTGCGGAGCATTATGCATGGAGTCTCCCCGAGGATGCGGTCATTGTGGACGGTGAGGGGACCAACCAGGTCACGGTGCGGTTCGGCGAGACGAGCGGAGATATTACCGTCGCCGCGGAAAATAACTGTCGTGGACCCGAACAGGTTTTGGAGGTAGACCTTATTCAGCCCGTTACGGCCCAATTGTGGTCTGTTAGCCGGGATTGTGAAGCGGGTTGCGGTTATCTCGAAGTGAAATTGACGGGCCAGGGACCTTGGGAACTGACCTGGTCAGACGGTTTTGTGCAATCCGACATCAACACCTTGACAGTCCGACGCCAGGTTTGTCCCACGGACATTACCGCCTACAGCCTCACCTCGGTTACCACGGCGTCTTGTACGGGTACGGTAAGCGGCACAATGGTAGTCGAGAGCACCTCGACGCCGACGGTTTTTATCTATCCCCGTTTCGCCCCGGTGGGCCTGAACGGCGCCCGTTTCCATGCCAACGTGTCGTGTGCGGACTCCGTCAGAATCGATTGGTACCAGCAAGATGCTTACGTTGAAACCGGATCCTTCGCCTATATTTCCGATGATCTGGGCGATGAGGTCGTGGTCAGACTCAACTCTTCTCGCGGCGACGAATTAGCCGGCGACACCGCCTATTTGCTGGTGCCTTTCGACGCCCGTTGGACCGACTTCAACAGGGACGGCGCCAACACGGTCGCCGATCTGCAATCGGCTGCCGGCTCCTGGCTGCTGGAACACCACGCGGACGCCAACGATGACGGTAGGGTGGACATTCTGGATCTGCTTTACGTGGACACCCATGAATCGTTCCAATAGACCACCCGATCCCGCATATCACGAAATTTGGGCTGAGCTACCGGACTCCGTAAGAAGATCCAGGGGATGATTAGCCGTAAGTCTCGATATGTCGGGGGCGACTGGATTCGATCCCTCGGGTGCTGTTTCGAAGTTGAGGTCTGTCGATCGTCCGGCGCGGGAATGCCTCATAGTCCATAGTCTGCTCTATTAACCTCATAACGACATGAATGACCCAAGTTGCAGGCCTCGCGCTATTGCCCGGTGAATAACGACGGCACTTGCGGCAGGCCGCACAATGGTTCATTCCCATGACCTCCGAGGAGGAAAGCAACCAAACGAAGTAGCAAGCGCGAACCATGGGGTATTCCCGGGAGCGCCCGCGTCTCGCGGGCTGCAAGCGATGTGACGAAGGAACGAGCGCGAATAGTAATGCGCTTTCGGAAGTATTATTAGGTGCGGTAGAGCGATCCGCCTAATTTCGCCATGGCGAAATGAACGGTTTGCAGCCCGCGAGACGCGGGCGCTCCCGGGAATACCTCCTAGCTTGCGCTTGCTATTTTGTTGGGTGCTTGCTTCTTCGGAGGTCATGGGGATACTCTTAGTTCGCCCTTTGTGTCTCCCTTTATCACGGCCCCCTTGCCCACAAGCCCCGGTTTTCCAATACGTCATTCCGACTATAGCGCAGGAAGGGCTTGCCCGAGGGCCTGCCCAGGTTCAGGTCCACCGGCGTCAGCAGGCGCCGTTCCTTGCGGAGCCTGCTGACGGGATAGCCGTGCTCATCCACCAGTTCAAAGCGCGTCAACAAGATGTCGCCGCGCAGTATTTTGAAATGGTTGACGTAGCGGTCCACGATGGGGTCCAGGTTGACTTTCGCCGCCGCCTCCACTGCAGCCAGCGGTGGGCCGGGACGCTGTACGCCATCAGGGTGCCGTGTAAGCCCAGCGGCGCATAGGCCGCCGTGTGCGGCTAAGTAGAGGCGATGACCATTTTCGATCTCAGGTTATAATTTGGCTACCTGATAGAGGTAATGAAATTCACGTCTGGAGGACAGAAGTATGAAACGGGCCATAATGATCTTATTCCTATTTTCGATAGCCACGACAAGCATGAATGCAACTAAGGAACCGGTATTTTGGTTTCGTGAGTATGGAAATTGTATGCATCCCATCGGGACCTGTACCGATCCGCTACCCCCCCCGACTTGATCTTTGGGGCGAGATTGATGCTCCAAATTTTTCTGCTGGGCCTCAAGGCCCAGCTCCCTTCGCAAGGAACACCAAAAAGTAAGCTGGGGTCGGTACCCTGGACGGCTATTTGATCTTTTGGGCGTCGGAAGATAAGGCCGAGTTTGAGGTCTGGCGACCTTAGCCAGGGCAAGGTTTTTACCCGACCACTAACGGAGTGGAAATGGTTAACGCAGCAAAAGCGCCGGCTATGAGGTATTCCCGGGAGCGCCGGCGTCTCGCCGGCTGCAAACCGTTCATTTCGCTCCGGCGAAAATAGGCGGATTGCTCTTCCGTGTCTCATAGTTGTTTCCGAAAGCTCATTGCAATTCGCGCTTGCTCCTTCGTCGCTTCGCTTGCAGCCACCGGGACGCCGGCGCGCCCGGGAAGACCTCATAGCTTGCTTTAAATTACTTCTTTGGTGTTTGCTTCCTCGGCGGTCATGGGTGTTCCTTACTTTCTTCGAGCTTTTAAAAAATGCTTGGAAAAATGGGTGCGGCCAGGGTACGCTTTTTTGCCGGGAGGTTCCATGGCGGAAGGTAGCGAGCCAAGGCGTTGGTACTCAAGAGGTTATTTACCACACTATGATGATTGTCAGACGACACAATCCATTACCTTCCGTTTGGCCGACAGTTATCCCCGGGAGTTTTTAGCCCGCGTACAACACGAGACGGCGCACATGGCCGATGACGACCCTCAACGAGATCTTCACTGGAGAAAGCGCGCACAACACATCTTGGACATAGGACACGGCGATTGCTTTCTTCGCCGGCCTCGAATTGCGGAACTGGTTCAGGATGCCCTGATCTTCTTTGACGATGAACGTTATCACTTACACGCGTGGGTGGTGATGCCCAATCACGTTCACGTTTTGATAACGCAATTGCCGGGGTTCTCTCTATCGTCCATTCTACATTCCTGGCAATCTTTCACTGCCAAGAAGGCGAATCGTATACTTGGTCGTAGCGGGGGATTCTGGGCGCGTGGGAATTTTGATCGGTTTATTCGGGACAAACGGCATTTTGATTACGCTGTTGCCTATATTGAAAGAAACCCGGTTATGGCAAAGCTTTGTCGAGCCCCGGCGGATTGGCCTTACAGCAGCGCTTCGATGCGAGTTTGACCTGGAGCTTCGAAGGAGCGAACATTCAACGAAGTTATTAAAGCAAGCTATGAGGTATTCCCGGGCGCGCCGGCGTCCCCGCCAGCTGCAAGCGATGTGACGAAGGAACGAGCGCGAATTGTTTTGAGCTTTCGAATGCCACTTATGACACGCAAGAGCGATCCGCCTAATTTCGCCGGCGCGAAATGAACGGTTTGCGGCCCGCGAGACGCGGGCGCTCCCGGGAATACCTCATAGCTTGCTTTTAGAACTTCGTTGGATTCGGGCTTCCTCGGCGGTCATGGGGTTACCTTCTAACCGTTGACGAAGCGGTAGGATCTTACCGATTGGATCAGGCCCAGCAGGCCCATGGTGGCCCACATGCTGCTGCCGCCGTAGCTGACCAGGGGGCAGGGGATGCCCGTGGTGGGGACCATGCCGATCAGCATGGCCGCGTTGAACAGCATTTGGGTGAACAGGGTGCCGATCACCAACACCACCAGTGCGCTGCCGGTGGTGTCCCCGGCCTCCAGCGCGGTTTGGAAGCCCCTGTAGAACAGAAAGAAGAACAGGCCGAAGATGGCCACCAGGCCTACGAATCCCAGTTCCTCCGCGGCCACGGCCAGGATGAAATCGGTCTGTTGCGCCGGCAGGAAACCCATTTTGGTTTGTTTCCCCTGACCCAGGCCCATGCCGAACAAACCGCCCTGGCCGATGCTGATCTTGGACTGGTGCACCTGGTAGCCCTTGTTGCTGGTGTCCTCGTCGGGATAGATAAAGGCGATGATGCGGTCCTTCTGGTAGTCCTTCATGAAGAAGACCCAGTTGGGTTTGTAGATCACGCCCGCAATGAGCAAGGCGGCCAGGGCGACGCCGGCCAGGGTTACCCAGATGCTCTCCTTGTTGCCGATCAGGAAGTTGGGGATCACGAAGAAGGGCAGGTAGACCAGGGCCGTTCCCAGGTCCGGCTGCATGGCGATCAGGCCGACCGGAATGCCGATGAGCACCGCGGAAACCACGAACTCCCAAAAGCTGGACTGGCGTTGGTGCATCTTGGTGAAGTACTTGGTGATCACCAGGACCGTGGCGATTTTCATGAATTCGCTGGGTTGTACACTCATAAACGGCAGTTTGAACCAGGAGCGGGCGCCGTTGATGGGTTCCATAAACAGGACCAGGCCCAGAGCCAGGACCCCGATCATGTAAAAGATATTGGCGCGGCTGACCAGTTTTTTGTAGTCGTAGTGGCTCATGAAGAAGTAGATGCCCAGGCCGCTGACCAGCCAGAGGCATTGCTTGATCCAGTAAATGGAAGAAGTATCCGTGCCCAGGGTGGTGGAGCGAATCAGGAGGATGCCGATCACGCCCAAGGCCAGGGTGGCGACCAAAGCGCCCTTGTCCAGCATGTGGAACCGGTTCATGTGGGATCGACCTCACGGCGCAGGCGGCGGTATTCCTCCAGCAGGCGTTTGGCGATGGGCGCGGCTTTTTTTCCGCCCGCGCCCACCTGTTCCACCAGGACCAGAACCGCGACCTCGGGGTTGTCGCGCGGCGCAAAACCCGCGAACAGGGCGTTCAGCAGCTTCTCGTTTTTGTGATCGGCGTCCTTGGTGAAGTTTTGCAGCTGGGCCGTGCCCGTTTTCCCGCAGACGTCGAAGCCTTTCACGCGGGCGTTGATGCCGGTTCCCCGGGAATTGTTGACCACCTGCCACATGGCCTCTTTGACGATGCGGTAGTGGTCGGAAGGGATGCCCTCGATCTGGTGTAACTCGGGTTGGAAGGTTTGATAGTCGTTGTCTTTGCCCACGCGCGCCATGAAGTGCGGGGTAGGCACCCTGCCCTCGGCAGCGATGGAGGCGATCAGGGTGACCAACTGCACGGGAGTGGTCACCAGGGCGCCCTGGCCGATAGCCACGCTGAGGGATTCGCCGGGGTACCAGATCTGGCCGTAGCGCTCGCGTTTCCAGGCGCGGGTGGGCATGAGGCCCGGGTTCTCGCCGATCAGGTCGATACCGGTTTTCCTGCCGAAGCCCAGTTCCCCGGCAAGGACCGCCAACTCGTCGATGTCCAGGGATTGGGAGATGTTGTAGAAGTAAACGTTACAGCTGTACTTGATCGCCCCTTCCAGGTCCAGCCAACCGTGACCCTTTTCGTTGTGGCAGCGGCTGACATGATTGTTCAGCGAGAAACTGCCCTTGCAGAAGTAACGCGTATCGGGCGTGATCTTCTGGAACTTCAGGCCGGCCAGAGCGGATACCAGCTTGAAGATGGAACCGGGCGCGTAGGCGCCTTTCACGGGCCGGTTGAGGAAGGGTTTGTCGGGAGAGTTGCTCAAGGCCACCCATTCGCGCCGTGGGAAGCGGTCGGTAAACAGGTTCAGGTCGAAGGTGGGCGAGGAAATATAGACCAGGATCTCGCCGGTGCGCACGTCCATCATGACGATGGAGCCGCCGTTGCCTTCCAGGGCGTCGTAGGCCAGTTGTTGCAGGTCCAGGTCCAGTGAAAGGTGCAGGTTCCGGCCCGGCTCCGGTTGTTTGGTCACATCCTGGCGGCGATAGCGGCCCTTGTTGTCGATGTGCACCTCTCGGCTGCCGTCCACCCCGGTCAGTTCCTCGTTATAGGCCAGTTCCACGCCCAGTTTACCCACCAGTTCGCCGGGCTTCAGTTCCGGGTTGCGCTCCAATTCCTTCTTGGAAACCTCGGCGACGTAACCCAGCACGTGGGTGAACAGGTCGTTATAGACGTAAAAGCGCTTCTCCGTGGTGTCGATGGAAAGGCCCGGGTAACGCCTCAGGTTGCGGCGGATGCGCAGGGACTCCTTGAAGCTGATGTTCTCTTTCAGCAACACGGGTTGGCTGAGCAGGTGGGAGCGCTTGCGGTAGCGCTCTTCCAAAACATCGGCCGGAAGCCCGACGAACTCGGCCAGCTTGGGCTTCAGCCGCCGCCACGGTTCCTCCATCTCGTCGCGTTGCAGCACCAGGTTGTAGGTGGGCCGGTTCTGGGCGATCAGCCTGCCCTTGCGATCGTAGATAAAACCTCGGCTGGCCTTGATCTCCTTGGTTTTGATGCGATATTGCTCGCCCAGCCGTTCGTACTGTTCCTGCTTGAAGACCTGAACCCGCCAGTAACCGGACAACACCACCAGGAAACCCAGGAGGGTCAGCCCCATCATAAAGTAGATGCGGCCCTTGAAGGCCAGCGGCGTCGGTTGTAGCTTCATGTCTTCTCCTTGGGAGAGAAGCGGATCGAAAGCATGAGCAACACGGCCATAACGGTCGTGTGGAACAATGCGAGGAACAACAACCGGGGCAGCGACAGGACGGGATAGTAAACTCCGAAACCGGCGCTGATCCCCAGGCTTATATAGTAATTCGCCAGGTAGAAAATTGCAAAGAACCCCAGCAGAAAAAGATCTTCATATTCAGGCACCACGGATCGTTTCAACTCGATGACGGCGAAAGCCAACAACAACTCGCTCATGGCCGAGATACCCTTGACATGGGCGGCCTGCAAAACCAGGTCCACGCCCAGCGACAGAAGGAAGATCTGGATCAGGGCCCTGATCTGATTCGGCGAGCGGATGATGAAGAACATCATAAAGAACGAGATTTCCACGGTGCCCCATTGCGCGATGGCCTTCGGCTGCACGTAGGAAAGCAGCACCACCACCACGAACCCGCCGAGAAACCTACTCCACGGCATCGGCGTCCTCCTCGCACAGCGGCACCAGGACGGTGACTTCTTCCAGCCGGGTGAACTCGGTGGAGAAGACGATTTTGACGTCCTGGAACATATAGGAAGACGTTTTGCCGGCGGTGACATGACCGATGTGCAGGCCCTTGGGAAAGACGCCGTCCAGACCCGAGGTCAAGACCAT
This sequence comes from Acidobacteriota bacterium, assembly GCA_030066195.1. GTDB lineage: Bacteria > Acidobacteriota > Holophagae > Acanthopleuribacterales > Acanthopleuribacteraceae > JASJCB01. The sequence continues at coordinate 19,454 of JASJCB010000084.1, read as the reverse complement.
CTGTTGGGGCGCCAGCGTTTTGAAGTTGGGAAAGTTCTGCAGCTTGCCCTGGCGGCCCTCGAAACCGGCCACGAAGCTTTCCGCGTCGCGGTCGTCCTGCAACATGGCGGCAATCACGGCGCTGGGGTTGTTGGCGGTCATCACCTTGGCGTGATTGCGCGAGACCTCCCAGACCACGCCCACCACGCCGTCGTCGCAAACCACGCCGTAGTCGCGGCGGATGCCGTGGCGGTAGCCCTTGTTGATGGTGATCATATAGTCGTTGCGGCGGTGATTGGACGCGGTCACCTCGGCGTGCACATAGGTCCAGCCGTCCTCGCGGGGCAGTTCCAACAGTTGACGCAGCCGTTCGTTTTCCAGTTCGGTTTCGGCCAGTTGGGTCACCACCTGGCGGTAATCGGCCAGGGCCCGTTTCAAGCGCCCGTTCTCACGCTCCAGCTCCAGGCGTTTCTTTTTGTCTTCGAAACTTTCCGTGATGCCGCCCAGTACGTTATTGCTCAGTTCCTGAACGGGCGCGAAGATCGTCATCATGGTGCGTTCCAACAGACTCACCCTGCCGTCTACCTGGATCTGGTAGGAGACGATGATCAACAACACGAATTCCAGAATGAGCAGGGTGCTCAGGGCGGGGTATTTTTTGAAAACACTCAGGCGCGCCATGCTGCCTCACCAACCCGTTTGCATGCCGGGTTCGGTCGGGAGCCGAGGGTCGGCTCCCGTGGTTCTTGGGTTCAACTCTTGCGGCAAACCCGCTTGAGCAGGACAGGATCCGAGAGCATTTTACCGACGCCCATCACCACGCTGAGCAAGGGTTCCTCGGCAATACTGACCGGCAGATTGGTTTCTTCACGCAGGCGAATATCCAGGTTCTTGAGCAGGCTGCCGCCGCCCGTGAGGATAATGCCCTTGTCGACCAGGTCGGCCGCCAGTTCGGGCGGGGTCCGCTCCAAGGCGATTTTGATGGTTTCTACAATGGCGTCGACGGTATCGGCCAACGCTTCGCGAATCTCGGTGTCGTTGATGACCAGCGTTTTGGGAATCCCCGTTTCCAGCGAGCGCCCCTTGATCTCCATTTCCATCGACTCGTCCAGCTTGAAGGCGCTGCCGATTTGCGTCTTGATGTTCTCGGCCGTGCGCTCACCGATCAACAGCCGGTACTTGCGCTTGATATACTGGACGATGTTTTCGTCCATGGCGTTGCCCGCCACCTTCAGCGTTTTACTGTAGACGATGCCGGACAGTGAAATCACCGCCACGTCGGTAGAACCGCCGCCGATATCCACGATCATGTTACCGGTCGGTTCGGTGACGGGCAGCCCGGCGCCGATGGCGGCCGACATGGCCTCTTCGATCAGGTAGACATTGGCGGCGCCGGCCTTCTTGGCGCTGTCGCGAACGGCGCGCCGCTCTACCTGGGTAATCTCGGCAGGGACGCCGATGACCACATCCGATTGAAACAAGTTGAACAGCGAGGACTGCCGCTGTGCTTTGCGAATAAAGTAGCTGAGCATCTGCTCGGCCACCTCGAAATCCGCGATCACCCCGTCCCGCATGGGGCGGATCGCAACGATGTTTGAGGGTGTGCGGCCAAGCATCTCCTTGGCCTCGTTGCCAACCGCGAGAACGTTACCCTGATCTTTGTTGATAGCCACGATGGACGGCTCACGCACCACGATGCCCAACCCCTTGGCATAGACAAGTGTGTTCGCGGTTCCTAAATCGATAGCTAAATCACGATTAAATGTAGAAAACAGCCGAGAAAAACCCATTTCTTGTTGTGAACCCTGAACCTTTATGAAAATTGATCGATCTTCTGCTCCCGGAAAATCGGCAGCCGCCTTACAACCAACCCCAAGATATATACTGGAATACCCCCTTGCGGCAAGCCTTTTAGTCACCTGGGGTGAAATTAATAGAGTCGAGCCCTGAAAAGCTTCGAAATCGGCAGCGCTAAAGGGAAAAACCTAAAACCGGCGGGGTTTTTGCGGTTTGCGTTCGCGGGTAAAAACGCTCGTATTCAAAGCGCGGCGGCAAGCTTCCGAGGATTCAGATTACCTCGAAGGGAATCCTCGTTTTTTCGACCCCGTTGATGATCACGGCCAGGAAGTGCGGACCGGGATAATGCTTGCGGGTGGTGCGTTGTTGGAAGGACTGATTGCGCGCTACCTCCGTTTCACCGGGCGGGTAGATCTTCTCGCCGATTTTGAATACCTTGCGGTTGTGTTTGCCGCCCGCCTTCAGGTAATCGACGGCGTATTCAACGCGCAGTTTTTCCGGGCGGTTACCCCCCAGGCAAAGGTTGAACCGAAAGCCGAGGGTAGCGCCGATCGGAACCCGCTCTTTGTCCAGCCGGGGCGTGGTGACCGTGACCGCCGCCGGATCACCGAAACCGAAGAGACGCATGGCGCGAGGGTTACCGGCTTTCAGCAGCGACCGGCAGGCGTGTTTGACTACCCGATCCGTTTTCCTGTTCGATCCCAGCCATCGCTCGGCGATGTCCAGCACCAGGACGGGGTGGTCCTTGGCAATATCGTTGAGGTTGTTGGCGACGCTGCGACGCACGTATTCTTCCGGGTCGGCCTTAAGCCGCTCCAGAACGGGCAGGACGGGCGACGGGTCGGCCTTGAATTGCGGCAGGGCCACGGCCCAGGGCAGGCGCGGCCGGCAGCCCTCGGAAGCCAGCCTGCGGACATGCAGGTTCTCGTCCTCGGCCCAGCGGGTCATTTGCGCCATCATCCTCGGCGTGTCGGCTTTGATGAAGGGGCGAACCGCGAACTCCGAACTGGAGAAGCGCGTCAGGTGAGCCAGCGCCGGTAGGGACGCCTCCCAGTCGTACAGCCCGTAGGTCTCCACGAAAGCGGGGAAGAACATGGCCTCGAAACCGCCGAAAGCCGGGGCCGTCCGGTTCAGGATGTGCAGCGCCTCACGGTAGGATCGGGGCAGGCAGGCGTTCAGGCAAACGGCAATGTGCTGCATGCGGTCTTTCAATTCCCGAGCGGGCCAGTCTTCGTCGAAAACCAGGTTCGTAAACCGAGTCTTGTCGAACGGGCGCCATACAGTGGCGACCGCCCCGGCGAGCCGATCGATGAATGCGGAACTGTAGACGTTTTTCAAAGGCTCTGCCATGAAAAGCTCCTCGGCTTGGGAATTGAGAACGCCGCTTCCACGGACCCTGAGGTCAGCGGGCGAGCCCTTGCAGGGCGCTTCTCATTTTATCCTGGCCCGGGGAGCCCAGCTTCTTGTAGGCTTCCTGGGCTTCGCTGTAGTAACGGCGGGCCTCGTCCGGGAAACCGGCGCGTTGTCGAACCTCACCCAGTCGAGCCAGCGCGTTGGCCTCGGCCTCGCTGTCGGTTTGCCGGGCCCATTCCAAAGCCAGTTCAGCCATTTCCAGGGCGCGCTCGTGCTTGTTGCGCGCGGAATTGATTTCGGCCAGGTAGTCGGCGCCGAGCGCCAGCATGCCGGGGTTGCCCACCTTGCGGTCCAGGTCGAAGGCCTGCTGGTAGTATTCGGTTGCCTGGCTGGGCCGGTTGTTCTTCAAAGCCAGGCGTCCCAAACCTCGCAAAATGGCCGACATGCGGGGCAGGTCGCCCAGCTTGCGGAAACGCGGCAGCGCCGAGGTATAGTGTTCGCGAGCCCAGTCGATCTGGTTCTGGCCTTCTTCCAGGCGGCCGATCTTTTCTTCCACGGTTGCAATCCCTCGCTGGTCGCCCAGTTGCAGGAAGCGGCGGCGGGCGCCGGTGTAGAACTTGAGCGCTCCGGTCAGGTGCCCGGCACGGGTCTCGATATCGCCCAAAGCCCTGAAGACATAGCCCATTTCACCGAAGTAACCGCGTTCGTCGAGGATGGTGCGCGCCTTATTGACAAGGTCTCGACCGGTAACCCGGCGATTGGTGTCCAAATAGAAGGTCACCAGGCGGGCGGCTTGCAGGGCCCAACCCAGGCTGTCGCCCTCTTTTTCAAGCAGGGCCAGCGACTCTTCCGCGGTGGCGGCCGCGGTCTCGTGATCGCCGCGTGCCTCGACCACCTCGGCCAGCAGGCACATGCAACGGGCCCGGTCGCGCGGGTCGCCCAGGGCCGTGTAGTAATTGATGGCGTGGCGCAGGGCGTTTTCCGCGGCGGACTCGTTGCCCTGGGCGCGGTAGAGCGGCGCCAGGGAGTCGTAGGCAAGCGCCTGGCGCAAGCGGTCGTTCAACTCGTTGCCGAATCGGCAGGACGCTTCGAAATGGTGAATGGACTCGTCCCATTTCCCCAGGGTGTAATAAACGGCGCCCAGGCGATGGTGGGTGTCGGCCAGACCTGGCCGCTCGTTCAATTCGTCGTAAATGCTCAGGGCGCGGAACAGGCGTTTGGCTGCCTCATCGTTCTTGGCCGTGGCAAGAGACACCAGGCCCAGGTTACTGAGGCAATGGACCGCAATATGCCTGTCGCCCACGCGGTCACAGAGACCCAGGGCCTCGGACCAGTATTCCTCAGCCTCCGCCGGCTCACGAGCGTCGAAACATGCCTGGGCCAACTCCAGGTACAGCTTCATCCTTTCCAGCCGCGTTTCGACCTTGTCCAATTCCGCCCGAAGACGCAGCATACGCTTCCTGGCGTCCTGCTCGAGACGAGGATTCAAGTTCCCTCCGTCGAATTCGAGCAGGTTGGTCATTTGGTACCGATCTTTTTTTAGCAAAGCATCCTCAGGGGTTTTTTGTTTTTGCTCCCCCTGGCCCGATTGAGTCGGTCCTATTTTCCCACGGAACTACCCTGTCGTCAAAGCAGGAAATGGTTTATTCGCGCCGGCTGCTTCTTCCCCGACTTTATAAACACGCGTATGTGGTTTAATATGCCGATCGTTGACGAATGGGAGTCTGCTTGCAAAATCCACTGAAAAACCACGACAAGGCTCCCGCCCCGCTTTCCGAACGGTTGCCCGCCTATATCGCCCTGACCACGGTCGCCTGGATTGCCGCCGGCACCTTCCTTGTTGCCAAAAAAACCACCCAGGTCTTCGCGCCGCTGGATCTGGGCTGGTTCCGCATTCAGTTGAGCTTCGTCCTCATCTTCGCTATCTATTACCTGTTCCCCCGCAAAAAAGAACGGACTCCCCTGAAGCGTGGGGATATCCACCGGCTGGCCTGGTTGGGCCTGACCGGCGTCACCGCCAACCAACTGTTGTTTCTGACCGGCGTCAAATACACCTCGCCCATCAACGCGGCCCTGCTCTACGCCTTCACGCCCATCCTGGTCCTGGTCGCCGCCCGTTTCCTGCTGGGCGAGTCGCTCACCTGGCTTAAATTTATCGGTATTGCCGCCGCGATCTTCGGCGTGGTGTTGGTTCTGGCCGGTCGCGGACTTGACCTGAACGCCGACTATCTGTTCGGCGATTTTCTGCTCCTGCTCGCCGTTGTCGCCTGGGCCGCCTATACCCTCATCGGCAAAGATTTGATGGGCCGGATGGATGCCATGCGCGCCAATGTCTGGGCGTTCGGCGCCGGCGCCTTGAGCTTGATCCCCATGACGCCTTGGGTGCTGGGCGATTTCGACTGGTCCCAACCCGGCTGGGGCGGTTGGCTGGGTCTGTTTTACCTTTCCGGCATGACCTCGGTGATTGCCTTCACGCTCTGGACCTGGGCCCTGACCCGATTGGAGGCCGGTCAAACCGCTGTCTTCGCCAATCTGCAACCGGCCTTCACCGCCGTCCTGGCCTGGTTGATCCTGGACGAATTACCCACCACTCCAGTGGTAATCGGCGGTGTCCTGGTTATTGCAGGCGTCGTCCTGGCCCAACATAGACAGCGATAATCCCGGGTCTTCCCGGAGCATGCGTGTCAGGCGGGTAATTGGCGTGCAGCCTCTCGCGATGATACAACATGAGTGCGCAGCAAGGCTGCATGGTCATGCGAAGACTACCGGCGTAACTTTTCCCGCCCAACACGGATGCCACGGGGAAACATCCAAGTCAAGGGACAGGCCTGACTAAAACCGTAATCGCTTTTTCAATTGTCGATACCTCTTAATCAAATACTTCGGTGTGAGGTAAGTTGTCTTTGAATAAAATGGAAAAGAGAAAAATGAGCGCCTGGCATAAAGCAGCGCATCCTAGTGCAATGTAGGTACGGTTTTAACATGTGTCAAGTGGAAAATATCCGCACCCACGTTCTGTGATCTCTCACACAAAGGTGTGAATTGGGTTCAGTGTGCCGGCACGGGAGGTGCTTTTACGCCTCTTTGATTTTTTTAACCTTGATAGAATCGATAATATGTCTATAATTATTAGAGAGAGAAAGGTTTTTCGACGTGTCATATCCTTTCGTCGACACCCTGGAAAACCAAAAAAGAAATCCGGATCAAACCTTTGCGCTCCGAGCTGCACCTTGCCCGAGCGCTAAACCTTAACCGGCTAAATGCAAACGGAGTTCCGATCGATGCATTTCAAACTACTGCGCCTGGTATTTCGAATCACCTTATCAAACCGCAAACCGAAACCCAAAAAAGTGCAGTGCCTCAACTGTCCGGGTTGTGCAGCCTGATCAATCTGAAACGTACTGATTCCCAGGAGATGTCCCGAAACCTCACCACATATTCGACACGGCCTTGTCGTTAACTTCGACGATCGATCAGGGCGAGGGTAAAGCGCCGGTAAGGCCGGTCGAATCCGGTAGTTTTCGGGTAAAAGCCAGGTTCCGGGCAAAGATAAACAAGGGGTCGCGCATTTCGCCGGCGCGCTTCAGCAAATCGGCGGCAATGTCGCGATGCCCGGCCTCGGCATAGAACGCGGCCAGGGTAACGGGCGACGTTCCCTCGAAGGATTCCGGCAGCGTGCCGTTTTGCAGTCCGTTGCGCAGGGCAATCAGCCGATCGGCCACATAGGGCGGGCTGGCGGCAACGCGTCGGGAAAGAACGGAAGACAGGTCCTCATCAGCCCGGCGAGCGGCCTGCATGCGCCAGAGCCTGGCATCCATATGGTCGGGGTTCAGGCCGACCGTGTGACCCAGATGGACGCCGGCGCGATCCGATTCGTTTTGCAACAGGTGATAGAAGCCCAGGTAGAACGATGTTTCGGGCGAAGCCGGATCCAGGCCGGCCGCATCGGCCAGGTATCCCGCGGCCCGGTCGTAACGACCGCGCGCGGTTTCCAGGAGGCCGGTCCAAAGCCGGCCCCGGATATGGGTGGGATGTAGTCGCAGCGTTTCTTGGAGGTGCTGCTCGGCCTCGTCCCAGCGCCAGTTGTGGATCAAGGCCAGCACGCCTCGGACCAGGTGCGCATCCGCCAATTTGTCATTTAAAGCCAGGGCTCGGTTTACATGCTTCACGGCCCGGTTCCTGGTCTCGGATAAGGGCAGGTCCACGGCGCCGGCGAAGAAGGTATAGGCCTCGGCAAGGCCCGCGTGGGCTTCCGCATAGTTCGGGTCTTTGCGCACGGCCAGGTTGAAATGTCCGATTGCCTTGTGGGCATCGCCGACGGTTCTCCGATCCAAATAGTGACGTCCCTTCAAATAGGAATAGTAGACATCGGGCGCGCGGCCGGAGGGGTTGGGCCTCAGGCCGCCTTCATTACCCCGAAAGAAGCGCACCAGGTCCAGGGCCACCTCGCGACGGATGCGGAAGAAATCCTTGATATCCTTTTCATAACTCTCGGCCCACAGATGCTGTTCCTCCTCGGTATCCAGCACTTGAACGGTCACCATGATGCGATTGCCGACCACCTGGACCGCGCCTTCCACGCATTGCCTGACCCCTAGGGTTTTGCCCAATTGGCGGGGACCGAGGGTGGAGTCCGCGTAGCGCAGGACGGAACGCCGGGGCAGGACACGGATGTCGGTGTTTTGGGCCAGGTCGTTGATCAAAGCCTCGGTGATGCCCTCGGCAAAGAAGGCCTGCTCGCTTTCACCGGACATGGTCGCGAAGGGCAGCACCGCGATGGTGGGTTGCGCAACGGCGTCCGCCCCGGGCGAAATGCCCGCCATGCGCACGGCCAGGACGAGGAGAACCGCAAGAACGGGAACGGCCAGGAGATGCATGCGACGTTTGCCGGAGGTTGGAGGGGCCTGTTCGGGGGTTGCGGTCGGTTTTTCTTCCGTCCGGGCTTCCGCCGCGATTTCGGCTTCCGCTACGCCCTGACGGACGGGCGCAATCAGCTGAAAGCCGGCCTTGCGAATGGTTTTGATGTACCGGGGATTGCGCGCATCGTCACCCAGGGCCTTGCGCAGTTCGTGTAGGGCCACGGAAACACCCTCGGCCGAGACGTGTTGTTCCTCCCAGATCTCCGCCACGATGGTCTCCCTGGGAATGACCTCGCCGGCCCGGGCCGCAAACAGGCAGAGCAATTTCATCAGGCGGGGCTCCACCTGAACGGAGCGGCCGTCGCGGGTCAGGGCATGTGCGGCGGGCTGGACGGTCCAATCGCCGAGGCGATAGGGCCCGAAGGGTCGGGGTGTTTCGGGTTCCATGGAAGACAATCTCCCGATTTAGGGACAGGGGTTGGGATAACGGCGATGAACGGCTTCGATTTCCTTCAACCGGTCGTCGCTCAATTCACCGTCGAACGCGTCGATGTTCTGCTTGAGTTGGCCCATATCGGTGGCGCCGATGATGGTGCTCTTGCAGAAGGGACGCGACTTACAGAATTGTAGCGCCATTTCGGTCAGGCCGTGGTCGCCGGCCAGTTCGGCGTAGGCATCGACGGCTTCCTCGGCATTGGTCTTATCCCGGTAGCGCTGAGCATAGTTGGGAAAACGTTGGATACGCGAACCCTCGGGCCTGGCCCCGTTGCGGTATTTACCGGTCAGGTACCCGAAACCCAGCGGGGAATAGGCCAGCAGGCCGATGTTTTCGTGAAAGACGGTCTCGGCCAGGTGGACATCGAAGACACGGTTGAGCAGGTTGTAGGCATTTTGGATGCTGACGGGTTTGGGGAAACCGTTTTGTTCGGCAAGTTTGACGAACTGACCGATGCCGTAAGGGGTTTCATTGCTGACGCCCCAGTGGCGAATCTTGCCTTCCCTGACCAGATCGTTCAGGGTCTCCAGGCTCTCCTGGAAGGGCGCGCCGTCGCGGTAGTGTTTCCGGTGAAAAGCCAGGCCGCCGAATCGCGGCGTGTAACGGTCCGGCCAGTGGAGTTGGTACAGGTCCACGTAATCGGTTCGCAGCCGGGTAAGACTGGTCTCGATCGCCGCGCGGATATTGGCGCGATCATGGCCGCTGCCGTTGCGAATCCAGGTCATGGGACTGCGTCCGGCGACCTTGGTGGCCAGAATGACCTTGTCCCGATTACCCCGGGCAAGCCATGAGCCGACGATGGATTCGGTAGCGCCCTGGGTCTCGGCGCTCGCGGGCACCGGGTACATCTCGGCGGTATCGATGAAATTGACGCCGCGTTCCACGGCATAGTCCAGTTGTCGGTGACCTTCCCCTTCGGTATTTTGTTCTCCGAAGGTCATGGTGCCCAGGCAGACCTCGCTGACCTCCAGGTCCGAATCACCCAATCGGTTGTATTGCACGGCATCCTCCCGCTTAGTCGGAACAAGGATTATACACTGTCCCGGCATGGTCGGAAAAGCCGAGCTTGAGGATGCGACGGTAACCCGGCATAGGGCCTGGTTACAGACCGGCTCTCTCAGTTGAAACCACACCCGAAAAAAGGAGGCCGCGACCCGGTCCGGCCGACAGCCTCCCGGAGAGACATCAACTCATGCCGGCACCGCCTCCTCGGCTTGTGGGGTTTTCGTTTTCAGGTAGCGGTTGACCACGTTCAGGAATGCCTTGCCGCTGGCCTCGATGATGTCGGTGCTTGCCGCGTGGCCGTGGTAGGTTTTGTCGTCGATGCTGACCTCGATGCTCACATCGCCCATGGCGTCCTTGCCTCGGGTAACCGAGCGCAGTTGGTAGCGTTTCAGTTTGGCCCTGACACCCACGATGCGTTCGATGGCGCGGTAGAGTGCTTCCACCGGACCGTCGCCGTGGGCCGCTTCCTGGTGCCTCCTCTCGTCATCCAGGTAACGCAGACAGACCGCGGCCGTGGGAATGCTGCCGGTACCCGCGCTTGTTTGCACCGTCTCGATCGTCCAAGGGCCGTCTTCGTTGTTCAAACCGCCTTCCACCAGGGCGTGCAGGTCGGCATCGTAGATTTCCTTCTTGCGGTCGGCCAGCACCTTGAATTCCTCGAAAACCCTCTGGAAGCGACCGTCGTCCAGCAGGTAGCCGTTGTCCTTGACCCAGGCTTGCAGTGCATGGCGACCGCTGTGTTTGCCCAGCACCAGTTGGTTGCTGCTTACGCCCACGTCTTCCGGCTTCATGATCTCGTAGGTTTCCTGGTGCATCAGTACGCCGTGTTGGTGGATGCCCGCCTCATGCGCAAACGCGTTGCTGCCAACGATCGCTTTGTTGCGTTGAACCGCCATGCCCGTTACCGAGCTGACCAGTTGACTGGTGGGAAACAGGTGTGTGGTGTCGATGCCCGTGGTCAGATCGAAGTAGTCCTTGCGGGTGCGCAGGGCCATCACGATTTCTTCCAAAGAGCAGTTACCCGCCCGTTCGCCGATGCCGTTGATCGTGCATTCCACCTGGCGGGCGCCCGCTTGGACGGCGGCCAGGCTGTTGGCCACGGCCATCCCCAGGTCATTGTGACAGTGAACCGAGAAGATCGCCCTGTCGCTGTTGGGCACGTTGGTGATCAGGTAGCGGATCAGGCCGCCGAACTGTTCCGGCATGGCGTAGCCCACGGTGTCGGGGACATTGATGGTGGTAGCGCCCGCCGCAATGGCTCGGGTGACGACCTCGGCCAGGAATTCGGGTTCGGTGCGGGCCGCGTCCTCGGCGCTGAATTCGATGTCGTCGCAGTATTGTTTGGCGTGAGCCACGCCCTCTTCGGTGCGAAGCAAGACCTCTTCCTTGCTCATGCGCAGCTTGTGTTCGCGGTGGATGGGGCTGGTGGCCAGGAATACGTGAATCCGGGCGCGTTCCGCTTCTTTCAGGGCTTCCCGGGCACGGTCGATATCGGCGGGATTGCAACGGGCCAAACCCGCGATCGCGGGGCCGCGCACCTGGCGCGCGATTTCCCGGACAGCCTCGAAATCACCGGGTGAGGCGATGGGGAAACCCGCTTCGATCACGTCGACGCCGAGCTCGGCGAGCGCATGGGCCACGGTCAATTTCTCCGATAGATTCATGGATGCGCCGGGGGATTGCTCGCCGTCTCTCAAGGTGGTGTCGAAAATGACTACGTGATCGTCGTCCTTACTCGTCATGATGTCTCTCCTCAAAAAAATTCAGAACCTGATTGATGTCTATTGTTTTCAGGGTAAAAAAGCCGCCGGGGAGCCGAACCCCCCGGCCGGCGTACAGGAGTGGGTCTTGAAAGGGTTGGAAAAACCGCGGCGGGATCCGGTGAGGCAGGATCCCGCCGCGGGTCTCAGTAGGACCTTGTCGTCAAGCGGGGGATCAGGTGCCCAGGGCGCCGATGTTCATGGCCAGGGCGCCGAAGGCCATGTCATGGGTAATGTGGTCCAGTTGTTCGCAAACCGCACGGCCCACATCGACCGTGCCCAGTTTGGATTCGGGGTCGATATCCGGGGTGACGGCACCCGTTTCCAGAACCATGTTGACAGCGGTCTCAACAGCCTCGGCCTCGGTTTCCAATTCCAGAGAGTGGCGCAACAACATGGCCGCGGAAAGGACGGCGCCCAGCGGGTTGGCCACGCCCAGGCCGGCGATATCGGGCGCGCTGCCGTGGATGGGTTCGTACAGGCCCGGCGCATTTTCGCGACCAAGCGAAGCAGAGGCCAGGAGGCCCATGGAACCCGCGAGCATGCTGGCCTCGTCGGTCAGGATATCGCCGAACATATTTTCGGTAAGCATCACGTCGAAGTCAGCCGGACGGCGCATCAGGTGCATGGCGGCGGCATCCACCAGCATGTGCTCCAGTTCCAGGAAGGGGAATTCGGTTTGAACCACGCGGTCCACGGTTTCCCGCCACAAGCGTGAGGTTTCCAGCACGTTCGCCTTGTCTACCGAGGTCAACTTGCGCCGGCGGTTATAGGCCAGCAGGCAGGCCTGGCGAGTGATGCGCTCGATTTCCTCGACCGTGTAGGTGCAGACATCGTAAGCGCTTTTCTCGTCGCGGCCCTTGTCGCCGAAGTAGATGCCCCCGGTCAGTTCGCGCATGACCACCAGGTCCACGCCTTCCAGCACTTCGCGTTTCAGCGGTGAGGCATCGGCGACCTCGGGCATGAACTTGACCGGCCGCAGGTTGGCGTAGACGCCCATGGCCTTGCGCAGGCCCAAAAGGCCCTGTTCGGGGCGCACCTTCGCCTTGGGATCGTCCCACTTGGGACCGCCGATTGCGCCCAGCAGGACCGCGTCGGCCAACTGGCAGGCGTTGACGGTCTCGTTCGGCAGCGGGTTGCCGTGCGCGTCGATGGCGCATCCGCCGATCTCCGCCTCTGTAAAGCTGAAACGATGTCCAAAATCTTCGGCGACTTTCTGCAAGACGCGCACGGCCTCTGCCGTGACCTCGGGCCCGATGCCGTCGCCGGGTAAAACGGTGATTGCTGCTTTCATACCACATACTCCTGTTCGTAAGCCTGGATTTGTGCATCCTGACCCAGTAAAAAGTCCAATTGGTCCATACCGTTCATCAGGCAATAGCGCGCGAAGGGCTCCACCTCGAACTCGCGAGATTCGCAGTCCTCGGTTTTGATGGTGCGCGCCCATAGATTGATTTCCAGTTCCTCACCCGCGCCCTTCAGCAGGCGCGTGTGAAATTGAGGGTCGACCACGATGGGCAGCAGACCGTTTTTCAAGGCATTGTTGCGGAAGATATCCGCGATGGAAGTAGAGACCACGGCGCGGAAGCCGAAGTCCACGAGGGCCCACGGCGCGTGCTCGCGAGAGCTGCCGCAGCCGAAGTTGTCGCCGGCTACCAGGATCCCGGCGCCCAGTGCGCGCGGCGTGTTCAGGACAAAGTCCGTGCGGGGACGGCCGTCCTTGTCGTAGCGCCAATCGTAGAAGGCCTTTTCACCAAGACCTTTCTTATCGGTGACTTTGAGGAAGCGGGCGGGGATGATCTGATCGGTGTCGATATTCTCGGAAGGCATGGACACGCTACGCGAGCGCAAGATCTTAAACGGTTGCATATTCGACTCCTTGCAGGGATCGGGCATCGGTGATCATCCCGGTGACGGCAGCGGCGGCAGCGGTTGCCGGTCCGGCCAGCAGTGTTCTGCCGCCGGTCCCCTGGCGGCCTTCGAAGTTGCGGTTGGAGGTGCTCACGGCCAACTCGCCCGGTTGCAGTTGATCGCCGTTCATGGCGATGCACATGGAGCAGCCCGGTTCGCGCCACTGGGCGCCCGCTTCACGGAAGATGTCGCCCAGGCCCTCGGCCTCGGCCTGCTCCTTGATGCTCCTGGAGCCGGGCACGATCAGGGCGCGGACGTTTTCCGCAACCTTGCGGCCGTGCATGACACCGGCCGCTTCGCGCAGGTCCTCGATGCGGCTGTTGGTGCAGCTGCCTATGAAGACAACGTCTACTTTCTTGCCCTGCATCCGCTCGCCTGCTTCCAGGCCCATGTAGGCCAGGGCACGCTCGTCGCTTCGGGTGTTGGGTTGCGGCACGGTTTCGCTGACGCCGACGGACATCTCGGGATTGGTGCCGTAGGTGATGCGGGGTTCCACCTGGCTTGCGTCGATGGTCACTTCCCGATCGAAGACCGCGCCCTCGTCAGTCCTGAGCGTCTTCCACCGGGCAACCGCCTTATCCCAGGCTTCGCCTTTGGGGGCATGCTCGCGGTCTTTCAAGTAGGCGAAGGTGGTTTCATCGGGCGCAATCATGCCGGCGCGCGCGCCCGCCTCGATCGCCATGTTGCACACGGTCATACGCGCTTCCATGGACAGGGCGCGAATCGCCTCGCCGCGAAACTCCAGCACATGGCCCGTGCCGCCGCCCACGCCGATCTTGTTGATAACGGCCAGGACCAGGTCCTTGGCGCCGACGCCGGGTTGCAGCGCGCCTTCCACGTTGATGGCAAAGGTTTTGGGCTTGCGCTGCAAGAGGCATTGGGTGGCCAGCACGTGACCGACTTCCGAGGTGCCGATGCCGTGGGCCAGCGCGCCGAATGCGCCGTGGGTGCTGGTGTGACTGTCGCCGCACACGATGGTGCTGCCCGGTTGCGTCAAGCCGAGTTCCGGTCCTATGACGTGGACGATTCCTTGATGGGGGCCGCCCAGGGCGTGGAGGGTGATTCCGAATTCCGCGCAGTTGTCTTCCAGTTTCTTCACCTGTTTGGCGGCCAACTGATCGATGAAAGGCCAGTTGCCCCGTTCATCGGGCGGCAGCGTGGGCGTGCTGTGGTCCATGGTGGCTACCGTCTTGTCGGGGCGGCGTACCTTCAGGCCGCGCTTGCGCAGTTCGTCGAACGCCTGGGGCGAGGTGACTTCGTGAATCAGGTGGAGGTCGATGTAGAGTACCGCGGGAGTGTCCTCGGTCTCGGGGGTAACCTGGTGGGCCTCCCATACTTTCTCGAATAATGTGGTTGCCGGCATCTTGTTACCCTCCTACCGCGACCGCTAAGGGTTGTTTGCTGCGTACCGGTTCCAACCAGTTCCAATGATCCGTGGTGCTGCCGTCGAACAGGCCGAAGAAAGCCCGTTGCAGCGCGGCGGCGACGGAACCGCGTCGACCGTTGCCCACCTGCATGCCGTCTATGGAACGAATGGGCGTGATCTCGGCGGCGGTACCGCTGAAGAACAGTTCGTCGGCAACATAGAGCATTTCGCGAGGCATGGACTCTTCGACCACCTGGTAACCCAGATGACGGGCCAGGGTGATGACGGTATTGCGGGTGATGCCGGGCAACAGGGCGTGATGCAACGCGGGCGTGTGGATGACGCCGTCGCGAACCACGAACAGGTTCTCGCCGGGTCCCTCGCTCAGGTAACCGTTGCTGTCCAGGGCGATCGCCTCGGCGTATCCGTGACGCGCGGCCTCACGACCCATGAGGATGCCGGACAGATAATTGCCGCCTGCCTTGGCGAAGGTGGGGAAGGTGTTGGGCGCGGGCCGTTGCCAACTGCTGACGCCCACGTCGATGCCTTTTTCCATCCCTTCTTCGCCCAGGTAGGCGCCCCAAGCAAAGGCTGCGATGGTGGTGCGCACGCTGCTCTGGCGGGGCACCACGCCCAGGGCCTCGTAGTCGTGATAGATGAGCGGACGGATGTAGGCGCCGTCGAGTTGGTTCTCGTCGACCACCCGGTGACAGGCGTCCTCCAGTTCAGGAGCGGTCTCGGGTGTCTGCATGCGGTAGATGCGGGCCGACTCCAACAGGCGCCGAACGTGATCTTCCAGGCGGAAGAAGACGGTGCCGTTTGGTGTGGGATAGGCGCGGATACCTTCGAAAACCGAGGAACCGTAATGCAGGGAGTGGGAGAGGACGTGGACCGTCGCCTGCTCCCACGGCACCAGTTGACCGTGGTGCCAAATATATTTAGACGGTTGAAGTGACATAGGTCTCTCCTTGATGTTCCCGGCCGGAAGCCGGTTGAATGTCGTGACGCAGCAGATACAGTTCCAAACTATCGACCAGAGCCTGGGTGGAAGCGTCAATGATGTTGTCCGAGCAGCCGACCGTACACCAGCGTTCTTCACCGGCGGCCGCCTCGATGAGCACCCGGGTGGTGGCTGCCGTGGCGGCTTCGGTATCCAAAATGCGGACCTTGTAGTCGACCAGGCGCACGTTCGCCAACTCGGGGAAGCAAGGTAATACCGCCTTGCGCAGGGCGTGGTCCAGTGCTTGGACAGGACCGCCTCCCTCGGCGGCGGTGTGGCGCAGGCGCTTGCCTACCAGCAGTTTGACGGTGGCCTCGGCGTTGTGGTTTTTACCGCGACGTTCGCTGACCACGAAGGTATCCAATACGGCAAAGGGCGGCTTGTATTCGGGATCCATGCGTCGGGCGATCAGCTCGAAGCTGCCCTCGGCGGACTCGAAATGGAAACCCCGGTTCTCCAGTTCCTTGACCTTGTCCAGAACCGAGCGAGGATCGACGCGCAGTTCG
Source organism: Acidobacteriota bacterium (assembly GCA_030066195.1). Classification (GTDB taxonomy): domain Bacteria; phylum Acidobacteriota; class Holophagae; order Acanthopleuribacterales; family Acanthopleuribacteraceae; genus JASJCB01. The sequence goes on along the minus strand of JASJCB010000084.1, from coordinate 3,422 downwards.
AAGCCCAGTTCGGCGGCGCGTACGCGAACGTTGCCGCGACCGGACAGTTCCGAAACCGCAATCTGACGGGTGTTGCCCACGGTTTCGGGCGAAATGTGTTCATAGCTTGCGGCCAGTTTCTCCACGGCGGCCACGTGGATGCCGCCCTTGTGGGCAAAGGCCGCGTGACCCACGTATGCCTGGTGGGGGTCGGGATTCAGGTTGGCCGTTTCGGCAACCATGTGGGCCAACTCGGTGAGGCGGGCCAGTTGTTGTTTGGCGATGCAGCGACGACCCAGTTTCAATTGCAGGTTGGGAATCAGGGAAACCAGGTTGGCGTTGCCGCAACGTTCACCGTAGCCGTTGACAGTGCCTTGAATCATGCCGGCGCCGGCTTCAACGGCGACCAGGCTGTTGGCCACGGCCAGTTCGCTGTCGTTGTGAGCGTGAATGCCCAGGCGCATGTGGGGAAAAGCGGCCTTTACCCGTGCTGTCACCCGGCTGACGAAAGAGGGCAGGCTGCCGCCGTTGGTATCGCACAGCACCAGCCAGTCGGCGCCCGCTTCCACGGCTGCCGTCAGTGTGGCCATGGCATAGGCCTCGTCAGCGCGAAAGCCGTCGAAGAAGTGTTCACCGTCGTAGATCACTTCGCGCCCGGCGGCCTTCATAAAAGCCACGCTGTCGCGGATCAGGTTCAGGTTCTCTTCCGGGGTGGTGTTCAGCACCTTTTCCACGTGCAGGATCCAGCTTTTGGCAACCAGGGCCACGGCTGGGGTTTCGGCTTCCAGCAGGGCTCTCAAGTTGACGTCGTCTTCCGCTGCTGTTCCCACTCGGCGCGTGGAGCCGAAGGCCACCAGCTTTGCCTGTAACCAGGTTTCGCCTTTGGCCGCTTCGAAAAAGGCGCAGTCCTTGGGATTACTGCCGGGCCAACCGCATTCAATATAAGGAATACCGAAGCGGTCCAGTTCATGCGCAATCTTCAACTTGTCGGCCAGAGTGAGGCTGAGGCCGCGACGCTGAGTGCCGTCCCGAAGCGTGGTGTCGTATAGCGTGGTATCCATGGTCGTATCCTTATCTCAGGGAGGCCGATTCAGCCGTAACGGGCGTGGGCCACTTCGCTGTAGCATTCAACCGCTTCTACATCGAAGAGCTTTTGCAGGTGACGGGTAAGGTGGGTTCCGCCGCGACCCGCGTCTACTTTCAGGGTGACGTCCATGCTCGAACCGTCGGGGGTGGGGTGGGCCATCAGGCGCAAAAGTTGGTGACCGCGATACCGAATGGTACCCAGTACCCGCTCCAACACGCCGTCGATGTTCTTCAAGCGAATTTGCAAAATAAAACTCATGTCCTTGCTCCTTCCATCATTTGTGCGTTGTTGGCGCCCGGGGGGACCAGGGGCCATACATTCTCGGTGGGATCGATGAGGGCGTGTACCAACAAGGGGCCCTCGGTTTGCAGCAGGGCGTCCACGGTATCGCTTTCTTCCTCGGCGCGGCGAACCTGCATCGAGGGAATGCCGAACGCCTCGGCAACCCTGGTGAAATCGGGGTTATCGGACAAATCCACCTGGCTTTTGCGACCCGCGAAAAACAGGTCTTGCCACTGACGGACCATGCCCAGGCAACTGTTGTCGAGCAGGAGGATTTTGACGGGGATGTTATAGCGTTTCAGCGTGGCCAGTTCCTGGATGTTCATCATGAAGGAACCGTCGCCGCTGACGGCGATGACGCGGTGATCAGGAGCGGCGTAGCAGGCGCCCATGGCGGCGGGGAGTCCGTAACCCATGGTGCCCAGTCCGCCGCTGGTGAGGTGGTGATTGGGCTGATGAAAGCGGTAATGTTGAGCCACCCACATCTGGTGTTGGCCCACGTCACAACTGATGATGGTTTTGTCGCCGGCCGCTTGGGAGAGTCGGTGCAACAGGCGCGGGGCGTAGATGCCCTTGCCGGGTGCGGCGTAGTCGTAGGCGTGCTCGACTGCCATTGCCTTGCAATGAAGACGCCAGTCGTCGATATCCAAGGGTATGGACAGGGCGCGCAGGCTAGGGATCAAACCGCCGCGCAGGGGAACTTGTGTCTCGCGCAACTTGCCCAGTTCGGCCGCGTCGATGTCCATATGGATGACCTTGGCCTTGGGTGCGAATTCGGCCAGTTTACCGGTGGCGCGGTCGTCGAAGCGAGCACCGACCACCACCAGCAGATCACATTCCTGAACCGCGTAGTTGGCGGCCTTGGCGCCGTGCATACCCAGCATGCCCAGGAACAGGTCGTTGTCGGGCCGGGCGTTGCCCAGGCCTTTCAACGTGGTGACCACGGGCAGTCCGGTCACGGCCAGAAACTCGCGAAACGGTTCGACCGCACCGGCCATGCCGACGCCGCCCCCGGCATAAACCAGGGGACGACGCGCTTCGGCAAGCAATGCGGCGGCTTGTTGCAGGGAGTCCGCCGGCGGTGCGGGAACCGGCATGTGATCCGGCCTCGGCACCAGGTTGGGCGGCATCTCGGCATTTTGGATGTCCTTGGGCAGGTCGATCAAGACGGGGCCGGGCCGACCGGTAACAGCGATGCGGAACGCCTCGTGCACCACCGCCGGCAGGTCGTGGATGTCTTTGACCAGGAAGCTGTGTTTGACGATAGGCAGGGTAATGCCCAGCACGTCTACTTCCTGGAAGGCGTCGGTGCCCATGACCACGGAAGGCACCTGGCCTGTCAGGGCCACCACGGGCACCGAATCCAGCATGGCATTGGCCAGGCCGGTCACCAGGTTGGTGGCGCCCGGACCGGAGGTGGCGATACACACGCCTACCTTTCCGCTTACTCGTGCATAGCCGTCGGCTGCCAAAGCGGCCGCCTGCTCATGCCGAACCAGGATGTGCCGGAATTCCGCTTCCAGCAAAGCATCGTAGAACGGCATGATGGCGCCGCCCGGGTAGCCGAAAACCACATCGACACCCTCGCGCTCCAACGCCTTGACGAGAAAGGTGGCGCCGTTCATACCAAAGCCTCTTCCTTTTGCGCTTCTTTTTCGGCAGCCAGCCAGGACATGTTGGCGCGCAACTGAGCACCGACCTTTTCGATCTGGTGACCCATGTCATCGGCCAACATCTTGTTGTAGTTGGTCAGGCCGGCCTCGTTCTCCTCGGTCCATTGGCGAGCGAAGGTGCCGTCCTGAATCTCGCGCAACACGGTGCGCATCTGCTCACGGGCGTGTTCGTCGATGACACGCGGGCCGCGGGTCAGGTCGCCGTACTTGGCGGTTTCGCTGACGAACTCGTGCATGCGGGCGAAGCCGCCTTCATACAGCAGGTCCACGATCAGCTTCAGTTCGTGCAGGCATTCGAAGTAGGCTACCTCGGGCTGGTAACCGGCTTCCACCAGGGTTTCGAAACCCACCTTTACCAGTTCGGTGGCGCCGCCGCAGAGCACGGCCTGCTCGCCGAACAG